>NZ_CP107996.1:3685000-3985000 GCF_036088315.1 Streptomyces sp. NBC_00344
GTTAGTACTGCTTCGGCGTGGAATACAGGATCTGGATCGACCGTGTCGGGCACGCTGTTGGGTATCTGAAGGTACGGGCTATGCCTGTGTCTTCGGTTGCCGGCCCCAGTGAACTCGCCTGTATGGGTGGGGTGATGGGTGGCTGGTCGTTGTTTGAGAACTGCACAGTGGACGCGAGCATCTGTGGCCAAGTTTTTAAGGGCGCACGGTGGATGCCTTGGCACCAGGAACCGATGAAGGACGTGGGAGGCCACGATAGTCCCCGGGGAGCCGTCAACCAGGCTTTGATCCGGGGGTTTCCGAATGGGGAAACCCGGCAGTCGTCATGGGCTGTCACCCGCTGCTGAACACATAGGCAGTGTGGAGGGAACGAGGGGAAGTGAAACATCTCAGTACCCTCAGGAAGAGAAAACAACCGTGATTCCGGGAGTAGTGGCGAGCGAAACCGGATGAGGCCAAACCGTATGTGTGTGATACCCGGCAGGGGTTGCGCATGCGGGGTTGTGGGATTGCACTTCAACAGTCTGCCGGCTGTTGGGCAAGTCAGAAACCGTTGGTGTAGGCGAAGGACATGCGAAAGGTCCGGCGTAGAGGGTAAGACCCCCGTAGCTGAAACATCAACGGCTTGCTTGTGTGACTCCCAAGTAGCACGGGGCCCGAGAAATCCCGTGTGAATCTGGCGGGACCACCCGCTAAGCCTAAATATTCCCTGGTGACCGATAGCGGATAGTACCGTGAGGGAATGGTGAAAAGTACCGCGGGAGCGGAGTGAAATAGTACCTGAAACCGTGTGCCTACAAGCCGTGGGAGCGTCGCGCATCGAGTTTACTCGGTGCGTCGTGACTGCGTGCCTTTTGAAGAATGAGCCTGCGAGTTAGCGGTGTGTAGCGAGGTTAACCCGTGTGGGGAAGCCGTAGCGAAAGCGAGTCCTAATAGGGCGTTTGAGTTGCACGCTCTAGACCCGAAGCGGAGTGATCTAGCCATGGGCAGGTTGAAGCGGCTGTAAGAGGTCGTGGAGGACCGAACCCACCAGGGTTGAAAACCTGGGGGATGACCTGTGGTTAGGGGTGAAAGGCCAATCAAACTCCGTGATAGCTGGTTCTCCCCGAAATGCATTTAGGTGCAGCGTCGTGTGTTTCTTGCCGGAGGTAGAGCACTGGATAGGCGATGGGCCCTACCGGGTTACTGACCTTAGCCAAACTCCGAATGCCGGTAAGTGAGAGCACGGCAGTGAGACTGTGGGGGATAAGCTCCATGGTCGAGAGGGAAACAGCCCAGAGCATCGACTAAGGCCCCTAAGCGTACGCTAAGTGGGAAAGGATGTGGAGTCGCAGAGACAACCAGGAGGTTGGCTTAGAAGCAGCCACCCTTGAAAGAGTGCGTAATAGCTCACTGGTCAAGTGATTCCGCGCCGACAATGTAGCGGGGCTCAAGCGTACCGCCGAAGTCGTGTCATTCATACACATAGGGCCAACGCCTGTATGGATGGGTAGGGGAGCGTCGTGTGCCGGGTGAAGCCGCGCCGGAAGGCAGTGGTGGACGGTTCACGAGTGAGAATGCAGGCATGAGTAGCGATACACACGTGAGAAACGTGTGCGCCGATTGACTAAGGGTTCCTGGGTCAAGCTGATCTGCCCAGGGTAAGTCGGGACCTAAGGCGAGGCCGACAGGCGTAGTCGATGGACAACCGGTTGATATTCCGGTACCCGCTTTGAAACGCCCAATACTGAGCCCATTAATGCTAAGGCCGTGAAGCCGCCCTGATCTCTTCGGAGTTGAGGGGAGTGGTGGAGCCGCTGAACCAAGGTGGTAGTAGGTAAGCGATGGGGTGACGCAGGAAGGTAGTCCAGCCCGGGCGGTGGTTGTCCCGGGGTAAGGGTGTAGGCCGTGTGATAGGCAAATCCGTCACACATTAAGGCTGAGACCTGATGCCGAGCCGATTGTGGTGAAGTGGATGATCCTATGCTGTCGAGAAAAGCCTCTAGCGAGTTTCATGGCGGCCCGTACCCTAAACCGACTCAGGTGGTCAGGTAGAGAATACCGAGGCGTTCGGGTGAACTATGGTTAAGGAACTCGGCAAAATGCCCCCGTAACTTCGGGAGAAGGGGGCCATCACTGGTGATTGGATTTACTCCATGAGCTGGGGGTGGCCGCAGAGACCAGCGAGAAGCGACTGTTTACTAAAAACACAGGTCCGTGCGAAGCCGTAAGGCGATGTATACGGACTGACGCCTGCCCGGTGCTGGAACGTTAAGGGGACCGGTTAGTGCGTTTTCGGGCGTGCGAAGCTGAGAACTTAAGCGCCAGTAAACGGCGGTGGTAACTATAACCATCCTAAGGTAGCGAAATTCCTTGTCGGGTAAGTTCCGACCTGCACGAATGGCGTAACGACTTCTCGACTGTCTCAACCATAGGCCCGGTGAAATTGCACTACGAGTAAAGATGCTCGTTTCGCGCAGAAGGACGGAAAGACCCCGGGACCTTTACTACAGTTTGATATTGGTGTTCGGTTCGGCTTGTGTAGGATAGGTGGGAGACTTTGAAGCGGCCACGCCAGTGGTTGTGGAGTCGCCGTTGAAATACCACTCTGGTCGTGCTGGATGTCTAACCTCGGTCCGTGATCCGGATCAGGGACAGTGTCTGATGGGTAGTTTAACTGGGGCGGTTGCCTCCTAAAGAGTAACGGAGGCGCCCAAAGGTTCCCTCAGCCTGGTTGGCAATCAGGTGTTGAGTGTAAGTGCACAAGGGAGCTTGACTGTGAGACCGACGGGTCGAGCAGGGACGAAAGTCGGGACTAGTGATCCGGCGGTGGCTTGTGGAAGCGCCGTCGCTCAACGGATAAAAGGTACCCCGGGGATAACAGGCTGATCTTCCCCAAGAGTCCATATCGACGGGATGGTTTGGCACCTCGATGTCGGCTCGTCGCATCCTGGGGCTGGAGTCGGTCCCAAGGGTTGGGCTGTTCGCCCATTAAAGCGGTACGCGAGCTGGGTTTAGAACGTCGTGAGACAGTTCGGTCCCTATCCTCTGTGCGCGTAGGAATATTGAGAAGGGCTGTCCCTAGTACGAGAGGACCGGGACGGACGAACCTCTGGTGTGCCAGTTGTCCTGCCAAGGGCATGGCTGGTTGGCTACGTTCGGAAAGGATAACCGCTGAAAGCATCTAAGCGGGAAGCCTGCTTCGAGATGAGTATTCCCACCTCCTTGAGAGGTTAAGGCTCCCAGTAGACGACTGGGTTGATAGGCCAGATGTGGAAGCCCGGTAACGGGTGGAGCTGACTGGTACTAATAGGCCGAGGGCTTGTCCTCAGTTGCTCGCGTCCACTGTGTTAGTTCTGAAATAACGAACAGCCGTGTCCATATCCGGTTTCGTTAATTTCATAGTGTTTCGGTGGTCATTGCGTTAGGGAAACGCCCGGTTACATTCCGAACCCGGAAGCTAAGCCTTTCAGCGCCGATGGTACTGCAGGGGGGACCCTGTGGGAGAGTAGGACGCCGCCGAACAATCATTGTGGGGAAGCCCCGCACCTTATGGTGCGGGGCTTTTCTGCGTTCCGGAGCCTTGAGGTTCCGGCGCTTAACCGTGTGCGCTCCGGTGCCGCCTCTGGCAGGATCCGTCCATGGAACACGTCATACGCCCGGTGCGGGCCGAAGAGTGGCTCAAGATCAAGGGTCTGCGCCTGGCGGCGCTACTGGATCCGGTGGCGAACATCGCCTTCCTCGAGACGCACGAAGAGGCACTCGCCCGCCCGGACTCCTTCTGGCAGGACCGGGCCAGGGGCGCATCGCACGGCGGTACGGCGCGGCAGTTCATCGCGGAGGGCCCGGACGGTGAGTGGGCCGGCACTGTGGTGCTGCTGACCGAGCGTGCCGGCAGCATCAGTTTCTTCGACGACGAGGTACCCGTCAGTCAGGGTCACCTGGTGGGGGTCTTCGTGCGTCCCGAGTTCCGGGGGACCGGACTCACCCGGGAGCTCTTCAACGGCGCTCTGGAGTGGGCCTGGTCGTTGCGGGAGCCGAAGCTCGAGCGGGTCCGGCTGTATGTCCACGACGCCAACGGACGAGCCGCCGCCTTCTACCGGAAGGCCGGCTTTGTGCCCACAGGTCACTCGGTGGCCTCGCCTGGTGATGCGGGGCACCGGGAGCTGGAGATGGTGATCACACGCGAGGCCTGAAGTCCGGTGATGCCGGAATTTCTCAGCGGGGCAGGGTCTCGGGCCAGCGGGATCTCTGCTGCTCCGGGGAACGGAGCAGCACCAGGGGTGTGAGGCCGTGGTCCCGGCCGGCCGACAGCAGCTCCGGAAGCTGCGGCAGCGGTGCCACAGCAGCGATGTCCTCGAGGACCAAGGTCATTGGTGGGTCGAGCCGACCGTCGGTTGACCGTGCGGCCAGGCGGCGGCCGTGCTCGACCACGCTTGAAACGAGTGCGGTGAGCAACGGCATCGCGCCGGGGCGCGTGCGGGGGTCCTCGATTGCTTCACCCACCACATAGAGGGTGCCCCCCTCGTGCACGAAAGATTCCAGGATGAGGGTGTCGCTTCGGTTGGGTGTGCAGGCCTCACGGATATGGATCGATGAGAGCGCGGAGAGCGATCGGGTCGTCAGTTCCTGGGCGATCTCCCGGCGTTCGGGATAGGCGGTGAGCGCCGATTCGAGCAGTCCTGCCGCGCCGCCCGATGCCTTGGGGTGCGTGCGCAGGATGCGTACCGGCTCATGGGCCGGGCCGGAACCCTGTGCCCAGCGGTGCACCTGCTTGAACGGACGGCCGTCGATCGCCGCGGCGTGCAGCCAGCTGCTGAGCAGGGTGTGGGCGGTGTCGGCCATGGCCGCGTCGATACGGGCCTGCGGCCGTACCGGGGCGAGCAGGGCCGTCGCCCTGGCGGCGGCGATATCGGCGCTTTCGCAGCCGGCGGTGGGCGACCAGTGGAGGCGGGCCGGGGTGTCGCAGAGGTGGCCGGGGTCGTAGACCAGCACGGGGCCCAGCTTCGCCCGGGCGTCCTTGGTCTCCGCCCAGATCGCGGGCAGGGACGTGACGACCAGGGCCGGACCTGCCGCATCACGTACGGCCTGCAAGGCGGCTGGACGGCGGGTTTCGGCAGGGCCGTAGACGATGCGGGGGCCGACGCCGGTGGTGGTGCCGGGCTGCCCGGCACCAGGGGTGGCGGGAGCCGGGTCCGGAAGGCTGCCGTGGTCCGCGCCTCCGATGCCGTTGCTGCCGGCCTGTGATGCGGTCACCGGCGTTGCTGAGCCAATGGCCGGCATCGGGGTGGTGACCGGCGGCTCCACCTCCGCTGCCGGGGTGCCGCCCTGCTGCACGACCCCCGGTGGGGCGGCTGCTTCGGCCGTCCTCTCGGGCGGTCGGGCTGCTGGGTGCGGCGGCTGCTCGCCCACCGGGGCGGGTGTGTGCCGGGGCGTCTGCTCGACCGCGGTGGCGGCGGTGGTCCCGGATGCCTGCGCGGCCGTCGTCGTGCCGGGCCCCGGGGCGGCTGCCGCGGAGGCCCGGCCGGCCGCGCGCATCGTCCGCCACCGGGTCACCGTGCCCAGTACGAACACGGTCAGGACCAGCAGCGCCATCAGCTCGCCGATCAGCAGGCCCCAGAACAGTCCGTAGCCCGAGAGCTGCGCGGGCGGGGTGTCCGGCCAGGCCGCGGGCAGCACCTTGGGTGCGGCGACCAGTTGGCGGATGGCCGCCGGGGTGTGCGAGACGGTCACTCCGTCCGGCCAGGAACCATGGGCGAACAGCCCGGCCAGCCCGGTCGCCACCCAGACCAGGACGGTCAGTCCGAGCAGAAAGACCATCAGGGCGATCAGCAGGCCGTCCGGAATCCCGCGGGAGCCGGGCCCGGACGGCGAAGCGGACGGGGTTCGGGGCGGGTAGGGCTCGTGAGGCCGGGCCTGGACCATGTCAGGCCACCGTCGACTCTGAGGACTCGTTCAGCTGCCGCTCGATCCTGGCCGCTCGTTCCTCCGCCTCCGTCTCCAGCTGTGCGGTCAGTGCGTCGTCGGCGTCGGGGGTGGAGGACTCCGTCATCGCACGGTCGGTGAAGACCAGGGGCCGTTCCGCCGCGGTGATCAGGTGTTTGACGACCTGTACGTTCCCGTTGACGTCCCATACGGCGATACCCGGTGTCAGGGTGGGGATGATCTCCACCGCCCAGCGGGGCAGGCCCAGCACCCGGCCTGTCGCTCTCGCCTCATCCGCCTTCTGGGCGTAGATGGTCCTGGTCGACGCCATCTTCAGGATGGCCGCGGCCTCCCGGGCCGCCGCTCCGTCCACGACGTCCGAGAGATGGTGGACCACCGCCACGAACGAGAGCCCGAGCCGCCGGCCGAACTTCAGCAGACGCTGGAAGAGCTGCGCCACGAACGGGCTGTTGATGATGTGCCAGGCCTCTTCCACCAGGAAGATGCGCTTCTTGCGGTCGGGCCGGATCCAGGTGTGTTCCAGCCAGACACCGACGATCGCCATCAGGATCGGCATGGCGATGGAGTTGCGGTCGATGTGCGAGAGGTCGAAGACGATCAACGGTGCGTCCAGGTCGATGCCGACCGTTGTCGGGCCGTCGAACATGCCGCGGAGGTCACCGTCGACCAGCCGGTCGATCACCAGGGCGACATCCAGGCCCCAGGCCCGCACGTCGTCTATGCCGACGTTCATGGCTTCCGCGGACTCGGGTTCGGGGTGGCGGAGCTGCTCGACGATGTCGGTGAGCACCGGTTGGCGCTCCACGACGGTCTCGTTGACGTAGGCGTGCGCCACCTTCAGCGCGAAGCCGGAGCGTTCGTCCAGCCCGTGGCCCATCGCCACTTCGATGATCGTGCGGAGCAGGGCCAGCTGGCCCGTGGTGGTGATGGCCGGATCCAGTGGGTTGAGCCGGATGCCGTCGTCCAGCGCGGCGACCGGGTCGAGCCGGATGGGGGTGATGCCCAGTTCCTCCGCGATGAGGTTCCATTCCCCCACGCCGTCCTCGCCCTGGGCGTCGAGTACCACCACCTGGCGGTCCTTGAAGCGCAGCTGGCGCAGCACATAGGTCTTCTCCAGCGCGGACTTGCCGTTGCCGGACTCGCCCAGTACCAGCCAGTGCGGGGCCGGAAGCTGCTGGCCGTACAGCTGGAAGGGGTCGTAGATGTAGCCCTTCCCGGAGTACACCTCGCGGCCGATGATCACGCCCGAGTCGCCGAGGCCGGGTGCGGCTGTCGGCAGATAGACCGCCTGGGCCTGGCCCGTGGACGTACGGACGGGGAGGCGGGTCGTCTCGACCTTGCCGAAGAGGAACGCGCCAAAGCTTTCGGTGACGGCGGTCATCGGATCTCGCATCACAGGGCCCCTATCGGCGGATGCCGGTCGCGAACGGCAGTGTGTTCACAAAGGCCCGGTGGTGCTCGCGGTCGCACCACTCCAGCTTGAGGTACGACTTGCCCGCCGAGGCGCGGATGGTCCGCTTGTCACGGGCGAGCGCTTCGGGCGAGCGCGATGACACGGTGATGTACCCCACCAGGTTGACCCCCGCAGCACCGCTGGCGAGATCTTCACCCCGCTGGTCGAGCCTCCCGTGGGACGCGACGTCGCGTGGGTCGACGGTCCGGTTCATCTTCGCGGCGCGGGAGGCCTCCGCCTCGTCGTTGGTCTTCTCGGTGAGCATCCGTTCGATGGCGACCTCGGTCGGTTCCAGGTCCATGCAGACCGCGACCGTACGGATCACGTCCGGGGTGTGGACGAGCAGCGGCGCGAGGAAGTTCACGCCGACGGGTGTCATCGGCCATTCCTTCACCCAGGCGGTGGCGTGGCACCAGGGGGCACGGGTCGAGGACTCGCGGGTCTTGGCCTGGAGATACGTGGGCTCCATGGCGTCCAGCTCGGCCGGCCAGGCGTTCCGCTTGGTCATGGCCTGGATGTGGTCCATCGGGTGGTCCGGGTCGTACATCGAGTGCACCAGCGAGGAGAGCCTGCTCTGGCCGAGCGGCTGACGCACCCGGATGTCGGCCTCGGCGAGCCGGGCACAGATATCGGTGAGCTCCCGCGCCATGACGACGGCAAGACCGGCGTCGCGGTCCAGCTTGCGGCCGGCGGCGGGGCGGGCGGCGCGTGCCATGGCCTGCGCCTCGGATGCCAGCTCGCGGGTGAAGTGCATGCAGGCCACGAGGTAGGCGCGGTGCTGCTCGCTGGACGTCGACACCATCGATGCGAGCTGGTCGTACGAATCCTGGAGCCAGGCGGGCGCGCGGGTGTCGCCGCGCTGGGCGACGTCCTTGGCGTGCGCGTCGGGGTCGGCCGGCAGGGTACGGGCCAGGATCTGAAGCCGGGTCACGAAGCCGTCGCCGTTGGCGACATGTTTCAGGAGGGTGCCGAAACGGTCCACCAGGGCTTCCTGGTCCTCCGAGTCGCGCAGGCCGACGCCGGGGCCCTCGATCTCGATGGCGGCGGTGACCGTACGCCGGTCGGCGTGCAGCAGCACGGCGATCTCGTCGGGTCCGAACGGCGCGGCCAGCCAGTTGATCCGGCCGATGCCCGGCGGGGGCCCGACCTCGACCTCGCGGCCGTCGAGCGCCGTGCCCGACTCCATGGTGGGCGAGCGGTACGCGGTGCCGCGGCGCAGCGAGCGCTTGTAACTGCGGTTGATCTCGAACCATTTGTAGAACGTGCGGTGCTTGTACGGGACGTACACCGCGGCGAGGGCCAGCATCGGGAACCCGGTCAGGGACACGATGCGGAGCGGCAGGACGGGGACCAGCAGCCCGCACATCATGCCGAGGAAGGCGCCCGCGATGATCAGTGCGATCTCGCCCGTCTCACGGTTCTTGCCGACGATCGCCGATGGCCTGGCCCGGCCGATCAGATACGTGCGGCGGGGTGCGACCGGGGACTGGGTCGTCAACGCCCTCCACCTCCTGTGCCGTTGTTGCGTGTGCTGTGGGTTCCGGAACTGCTCGGCTTGCTACTGCGGGGTGGGGGTGCGGCGGAGGGGGCATTTCCGCCGCCTCCCCGCCCGGCGCCACTGCCGCCTGTGCCTCCGCCCGAACCGCCGCGGCTGCTGTGGGCCGCGACGCCGCCGGACATGGGGTTGGACGGGCGCCCGCCGCCTCCGCCGCCTCCACCGCCGTCGTTGCCGCCCCCGCCGCGGCTGCTGTGTGTCTTGATGCCTTGCGACACCAGTGCGGCGGGGGAACTGATCAGTGCGGCGGCCTGGGAGCCGTCGGTCGCGGTCTTGCGATTGGTGCGGGATGCGGCGACCTCGTCGCCGAAGCCGGGCACGAAGCGGTAGATCATGCCACTGGCGAAGATGGCGAGCAGGATGATCGCGAGGCCGGACACTACGGCGGAGAAGGAGTCGGGGCCCTTGCCCGACGAGAGCGCACCGGCGAGACCGAGCACGATGACGATGACCGGTTTGACCATGATCACCGCGATCATGATGCCGGCCCAGCGGCGGACGTGGCCCCACATGTTCTTGTCGACGAGCCCCGCGTACACCACGGTGCCGAGGAGGGCGCCGGCGTAGAGCAGAGCGGCCCGTATGACGAGCTCGAGCCAGAGCACTCCGGCGGCGAGGATCGACACCAGGGAGGTCACGATCAGCATGATCGGCCCGCCGCCGATGTCGGTGCCCTTCTTGAGCGCCTTGGCGAAGGAGCCGAAGAAGACGTCGTTCTGGCCGCCGGTGGATGTCGAGATCACGTCGGTCACGCCGTCGGTCGCCGATACCAGTGTGTAGAGGATCAGCGGTGTGAAGGCGGAGGCGATGACCGTCAGCCAGAGGAACCCGATGGCTTCGGAGATCGCCGTGGTGAGCGGTACCCCGCGCACGGCGCGTTTGGCCACTGCGAGGAGCCAGATGACGAGCGTGAGGATCGTCGAGGCGGCGAAGACGACGGCGTACTGACGGAGGAACGCGGCGTTGGTGAAGTCGACGTTGGCGGTGTTCTTCACGGCGTCGGACAGCTTGCCCACGATCCACGCGGCGGCGTCGGCGCAGCCCTTGGCGAGGGAGGAGAGGGGGTCCAGGGGGTCGTTGGAGGGGGTGGGGGTGCTGGGGCTGCCTTTTTTGCCACTGCAATACTGCTTGGCCGGGCCGATCAGAAGATCGCATGGATCGCTGCTCTTGCCTGGTGTGGGCGTCGGGCTTGGTGCGGCGGAGACGCGTGCGGCGAACAGCACTACCGCTGTCTGAACGGTCCCGAAAACGGCAGCAAGGGAGAACGCACGATTGTGAGGGCTACCTGGCATAAGTGAAGCCTCCGTACTCCTCGACAGCCTTACTGATCTCATCCGAGCCTGCGGCGACTGCATCACCGGCGACCGGAGCAGGACCGTCCTTCTGCCTGTCGTCGACGACCTTCCAGTCACCGTCCGTCCAGTTCAAGCTGAACGTCCAGGTCTTCCAGGCGGTGTGCACCGGGTCCGTCGACCCGGAGCCTGCCATCCCGATCAGACCCGTGTACCAGACGGAGATCTGGGCGGCATTGGTGCTGATGCTCTCCACCTTGGTTCCAACGGGGACCGTGCGGGAGACGAACGTGCTGCCCTTCGGAGGATCGCCGGCTGCATCCAGGCCCAGCTTCTTCAGGAAGTCGACCGAGTAGGCGCTGTCCATTGGGCCCTGAAGTTTGCTGGATGCCGCGGGCGTATAGACGCGGTCGATGATCTGATGCCGACTGGCTGCTTTGAACATGCCGTCAGAACCAAGTGCCACCGCGTAGTTGGATGCCGCGCTCTGCGCCCCCTGCCCGTCGTGCGCAAACCCGGAAGGGATGCCCGAGGCGTACCCGGTCACCGGCTTGACCCCCGATGCCGCCGTGGGGTCCGCCCCGGGCTTCTTCGCGTCGGTGGTGTCCGCAGGGGTGCCGCCGCCCCGGTTGGCGAAGGCGATGGCCGCGATGAGCAGGACCACGACGCCCACGACCGTCACGAGGGAGCGCGACGCCCTGACGGGGCGTCTGCCGCCGCCGTAGACATCGCCGCTGCCGCCTTCGGGCAGCCGCGTACGGGTCTGGCCCGTGCCGCCCATGCCCTCGGAGCGGCCCGCGTCGCTGCCGTAGTCGCGCTCGTCACCGAGACTCATGCCGCGTACGCCCCCTCAACCATGTGTCGTGCTGTGCAGTACGACGGTAACTGTGCTGGTTCCCGCTCGGGCGGGCTGTGGTGACTCAACATCAGGGAAACGCAACCTCTGGGTGAGCCGGGCAGGCCCGGGGGCGGCGGGGCGGCTGCCCCGGGTCAGACAGCCATCCCGTACACGATGGTGAAGACGGTGCCCAGGGAGCCGATGATGAATACGCCGGTCAGGCCTGCCACGATCAGCCCCTTGCCCTGCTCGGCGCTGAAGGTGTCGCGCAGGGCGGTGGCTCCGATGCGTTGCTTCGCCGCGCCCCAGATCGCGATGCCCAGGCAGAGCAGGATGGCGACGGCCATCACCACCTCGACCATCACCCGCGCCTCGTTCCCGAGGCTTCCGAACGGCCCCCAGTTGGGGGCGATTCCGCCGATGATGGTGCTGATGTCGCCCTTGTCGGCTGCCAGGTTCATATAACTCACCGCCCCTATCCGGTAGTTCATGCCCGTGCTCCGCTGCACGGGTCATGTCCTATCTTCGCTGATGAAACTGCCTCCGTGTGTAACCCGGCGGCTCTCTTTACCCCGTGCCCGCACGTCTGTCCGAATGTTCCGCCCTGGCCTGCGGTGCGGACTCGTGTTCGCTCCCATATGTATGGTTACTCTGTGTATCACGCTGGGTGACGCCGGGCAATGATGCTGGTCTGCCGTCACCGGTCCGATTGTCGCCCCGGAGGGGCCGTCATCGCTCGGCAGCACGGTGCGGAACGCCGGCGTCCTCGGCAGCCTCGGACGCGGGATGGGGAATACCGCGAGGCGGCGGCGCTCGGTCGCAGCGCGTGGAGTGCCGGGTCGACGCGCTGTTGCACCGTCATCAGCCTGCGCAGGCCCGTGGTCCGGTGCTCCAGTGCGCCGGGCCTGTGCATCGGTGAACCGGCCCTGCGCGTCGAGTGCGCCGGTCGTGGCCAAGAATCGTCCAGGAGTTCGGCTTGTCCGCTGCCCTGTTCATGACCACAGGTGCGCCATCCGTGTCCTCCCCACTCCGCACACCCGGTGCGCGGGAGGAGCGAACGGTCGCAGAGGCGGGCGGGAATGCGAAGGCGCTCTTGCGCCCCCTTCGACGGGGGTTTCCCCCCGGCCCGGACTCCCGATGTCCGGATGTCCTGGGACCAGCGCTCCGATCATGCTGAAAGGCCGGAACCGACCACGGCTGGGAGCACACCGTGCTGGTCCTCGACGGCCATGGCATGCAGGCGTACGAGACCACGGCGGGATCTCCCGGCCGGGAACGGACACGAGCCCGATGTGCTCATCGGGGCCGACCGGGAGAGCCGGCTGCCAGCGGGGTGTCGGTGAGAACGTATCCGTGTCAGGTCGCTGTCAGGCCGGTGTCAGGCGGTCCACGCACGCTGGGGGCATGACATCAGACCTGGTGATCGAGGCCGAGGGCCTCGTCAAGAATTTCGGCGGCACCAAAGCCCTGCAGGGCGTCGACCTCGCCGTCCCCCGGGGCAGAGTGCTCGGTGTGCTCGGTCCCAACGGCGCGGGCAAGACCACCGCTGTGCGGATCCTGTCCACCCTCCTTGCCCCTGACGCGGGCACGGCCCGCATCGGCGGTCTGGACGTGGTCCGTGACGCCGAGCGGGTCCGTGAGGTCATCGGCCTCACCGGTCAGTACGCCTCGGTGGACGAGGACCTGACCGGGCGCCAGAACCTCGTGCTGTTCGGCACCCTGCTGGAGCTGGGCCGGCACGGCGCCCGGTGGCGCGCCGCGGAACTGCTCGAGTGGTTCGACCTCACGGCCGCCGCCGACCGGCCGGCCAGAACGTACTCCGGTGGGATGCGGAGGCGTCTGGACCTGGCCGCGAGCCTCGTCGGCCGCCCCGAGGTGATCTTCCTCGACGAGCCGACCACCGGCCTGGACCCCGCCAAACGCGGTGACATGTGGGATGTGGTGAGGTCGCTGGTCGCCGAGGGGTCGACCGTGCTGCTCACCACGCAGTACCTCGAGGAGGCGGATGCGCTCGCCGACGAGGTCATGGTCATCGACCATGGCCGGGTCATCGCCCACGACAGCCCTGAGGGGCTCAAGCGCGTGGTCGGCGGCCAGACCCTCGAGGTCAGGCCGGCCGACCCGGCGCAGCTCGAGCAGGCCGGTGTGATCCTCTCCGAGGTGTCGTCCGGTGCGCGGGCGGACGAGATCCGCAAGGGCGTGCTCGCGGTGCCGGTGAGCGACGACGCCGCCATGACCCGGACCGTCGCGCGGCTCGCGGTCGCGGGGATCGCGGTCACCGAGCTCTCCCTGCATCTGCCGAGTCTCGACGAAGTGTTCTTCACCCTCACCGGCCGCACGGCCGCCGAGGAGACCACGGAGGTGGCGGCATGAGCATCGTCACGAAGGGCGGCACACCCGCGCCGACGCGTGCACCCCTCCCGGCGGCGCCTCCGCGGCGCCGGCCGTTCCGGCTGGTACGGCACTCCCTCGCGTTGACCAAGCGCAGCCTGATCAAGACCTGGCGCACCCCCGAGGCGCTGATCGACGTGACCCTCCAGCCGGCCGTCTTCCTCGTGGTCTTCGTGTACATCTTCGGTGGCGCTGTCGCCGGATCCACCCACTCCTACCTGCAGTTCCTGCTGCCGGGCATCCTCGGGCAGACCATCGCCACGGGAGCCATCTCGATCGGGGTGAACCTCAACACCGACCTCACCAAAGGGATCTTCGACCGGTTCCGGGCGTTGCCGATCCCACGATCGGCCCCGCTGATCGGTGCGGTTCTGGGCGACGTGGTGCGGTATGTGATCGTCACGGTCTCGACACTGGCCATCGGCTTCGCCATGGGCTTTCGCATACAGACCGATCCGCTGCGCGCGCTCGCAGGTTGTCTGCTGGCAGTGCTGTTCGCCCTCTGCCTGAGCTGGATGTCGGTCTTCGTCGGGATGAGGGTCCGCACCCCCGGCGCCGTGCAGGGAATCATGTTCCTGCTGGTCATGCCGCTCAGCTTCGCGTCGAGCGTCTTCGTCCGCCCGTCGTCGCTGCCCGGCTGGATGAGGGCGTTCGTCGACGTCAACCCGCTCACTCATCTGGTCGGCGCGATGCGCGGACTGTTCCTCGGCACCCCGATCGGTTCGCATGTGTGGTGGACCCTGGTGTGGTGTGCCGCGATGGTGGCGGTGTTCCTGCCGCTGGCGCTGCGTGCGTACCGCACGAAGGTCTGAGGCCGGGGGAGGGTCCTCAGCCGAGCAGACCGCTGACGGCCTCCCTGACCCGGGCGGCCGTCGCGGCAACCGACCGCTCGCCCGACCGCTCGCCCGCTACGCCCGGCAGCGGCTCGTGGCCGTCCTCGTCGCCGAGGGCGGCCGCCAGCCGCTCGCCGTAGTGCCCCTGCTGGAAGAGCGGGGCGACGTTGGCGCCGAGCCGCATGCCGGCCGCCCACAGCTCGCGGGCCCGCACCTCGTCGCCCCGGTGCGCTGCCAGTGCGGCTCCGCCGAGTGCCCAGGAGCCGAGCATGGGCATGTCGTCCGACGACACTGCCTCGTCGCGGGCCAGAGTGAGCAGGGTGACCGCGCGGGCATCGGCCTGCCGCTGCGCGTCGGGTGAGAGCAGCGCGACGGACACGCGCAGACGCAGGACCGCGACCGCGACCCGGAAGACGGTGAGCGCCTGCGGCACCGGGAGATCGGTCTCGTCGGCAATGCGCATGGCGCTCTCGGCGTGCGTGAGTGCGGCGTCGTAGCGTTCCTGCTGCCAGGCGAGCTGGGCGAGTCCGAGGTGAGCCTGCGCGGTGCCCACTTCCTTGACCTCGCCCGATGTGGACGCCTCGCGCAGCCGCAGCGCGGCGTCCTGGTCACCGGCCAGGGCCAGCTGGATGTCCAGCAGCACCCGGACCGAGCCCGCGTCGCGAGCCGCGCCGACGAGTTCGAGATGGTGTTCGCCACGGCGCAGCCACTCCCCCGCGCCCTCCCGGCCGCGTGATCCCGCCCAGTCCCCGATGGCCTGCGCGGTCATGCCCATGCCCCAGTGGTCGCCCGCCGCCTCGAACCGGCGGTAGGCCTGCTCGGCGTCGTCGGCCGACGACGAGAGCAAGCCGCGGTTCTCCCGGACGGCCGCCCGCAGGAACAGTCCACAGCCCTGCACATACGGGTCCGGGTGCGCGATCAGCGCGGCGGCGGTGCCGAGGCTCGCCTGCAGGTCGGCCGAACCGAGCGTGGGCAGCACCGAGGCGAGCGCGGTCGCGCGCGCCGAGACCTCGCCCGGCCGCTGCGCGAAAAGGGTCCGCAGTCCGCGGCGGGCGAGCACGAACAGCCGGTGGGAACCGGTCACGCTGCTGCTGGCTCCCAGCAGCAGACACATCCAGGCGAGCCGGTCCGCGTCCGGCAGCGGCCGGCCGGTCTCGTCGCCGTGCAGGATCGCGGACCGCCGCCGGGCCGCCGGATCGTCGGCGTACATCAACTCCTGTGCCCAGCCGGTGATCTCGGCGTCGAGACCGCGCGCGGTCCACAGATGGAAAAGCGCCGCCGCGATGTCGACCGATGCCGCCTCCTCGTACTGTGCGATCGACCGGCGCAGCGCCGCGACCAGGTTGTCCTGCTCCATGGCGCACCCGGCGATGGCGACCAGCTGCCGTGGCCCGATGAAGTCGGCGGCGAGTCCGACGGCCTGCGTCCGGGCCCAGGCGACCAGGCCGGACAGGGCCGCTTCCCGCCCGCCGGACGCGTCGAGGCGGGCGCCGCCGTACTCGCGCACCGTCTCCAGCATGCGGTAGCGCGGCGGGCCCGCGTCGTCGTCGACCAGCGACAGCAGGGACTGTTCGACGAGCCTCGCGAGCCCGCGGCGTACGTCGCTCGCACCGGCGACGAGGGCGGCGGCCTCCGCGGTGAACGGTGCGGGGACGACCGCGAGACGCTGCAGCAGGTCACGGTCACCGGGACTGAGCAGTTCCCGGCTCCAGTCGACCATCGCCCACAGGCTCGCGTGGCGTTCGGGCAGCCCGCGCAGTGCGTCGTCGAGCAGCGCGAACCGGTCGGTCAGGCCGGCGATTACGTCACCGATGGGCATGTGCCGCAGGCGGGCCGCCGCGAGTTCCAGTGCCAGGGGCAGATTGTCGAGCCGGTGGCACAGTTCGAGCGCGCGGTCCCCGTCCCTGGCCTGCGCGGCGCCGCCGGCCCGCAGGCGTGCCGCCAGGAGGTCCATGGCGTCGGTGTCGGTCAGGGCAGGCAGCGGGTGGACCACCTCGCCGACGAGGCTGAGCGGTGCCCGGCTGGTGGCCAGTACCGCGAAGTCCGGCGGCGCCGCCGCGAGCAGGGCGGCGACGACGGCTGCCGCGGCGTCGAGGACGTGTTCGCAGTTGTCCAGCACGATCAGCCCGCGAAGCTCCCGTGCGGCGGCGACCAGCCGTTCGTCAAGGGTCAGCGCCCGCCGCTCGGGGCCCGTTTCGCGCAGTCCGGGAGCGGGGTCCGAACCTGCGACGGCTGCGAGTACCGCGGGCAGCACCTCGTCGGGCGAGCGCAGACCGGCGAGCTCGATCACGCGTACCGGCTGCCCGGCGCCCGCCGCCCGCCGGGCGATCTCGACGGCCAGGCGTGTTTTTCCGGCGCCTCCTGTCGCGACGACCGTCACCAGCGGTGCGCCGGCGAGCGCGGAGGTCACCGCCGCCAGGTCCGTGTCCCGGCCGACGAGTGCGGTCCCGGGTCTGCGCCATGCGGCGGGCAGCGCGGCGGCCGAGGGATGCGGAGGCGCTGCCTGCCGGGGTTCTTCCTTCGGCTGCCGGACGCCGGACGGGAGCCCGGGTGTGCGGGCGAGGTCGGTGAACTCCCCGCGCAGCAGGGCCAGATGGGCGGCGGCGACGACCGGTGACGGATCGGTCCCGTACCGCTCGGCGAGCTCGGCACGCAGCTGCTCGATGATCCCGTGCGCCTCGGCGTTGCGGCCCTGCACCGCGAGTACCCGTACGAGCAGGGCGGCCGACGGCTCGTCGGGCGGTGTGTGTGCGGCCAGCCTCCGCAGGTCGGCCTCGTCGAACGGTCCTTCGCCCGTGAAGGCCAGTTCGGCGCGCAGCGCCGCGATGTCCGCCAGCAGCCGGGTGCTCGCGCCGCCGATGAGCTCCGGGACCTCCGGGAACAGTTCGCGGGCGCGGTCGGACCACTGGCGCGCGGCGGCCGGGTCGCCGGCGGTCAGTGCGGCCCGGGCCCGCTCCACGAGCCCCCGGGCCTCCACCGCGTCGATCCGGACCTGTTCGGCGGGCATCCGGTAGCCGCCCGGCACGCCGTTCACCGGCAGCCCGAGGCGCCGTACCCGGGAGATCAGTGCCTGAACGGCGCCCAGTACGTCTTCCGGCGGCTCGCCGTCCCACACCGCGTCGATGAGCGAGGTGGTGGACACCGTCCGGCCGCGGGCGTCGACGAGCTCCCGGACCACCGCCGCCAGCCGCTCACCGCGGACCGGCCGTCCGTCGACGGCGAGCGGGCCGAGGGTCGTGATCTGCATGGCTCCAGCATCCCCCACAACGCCGACCGGGCCGCCGCACGGTTCCGGATGTCCGGAAGCGCCCGTCTACGGAGGCGCGGCTGTACGGAGGCGCCGGTCACGACGGCCGTCTCCCCGGGGCGGGCTCGCGCCGTTGCCCCGTCGGACGGTCCTGAGCCGATCGACGGCCGCCACGCCCGCTGGAGCACATCGGGGCTTTCCCGTCCGGGAGTGGTCAACGCGGTCACCGCTTCGACCCGTTGAGGAGGGCGCGCAGCACCGCGAGACGGTGGGCTGCCTCGGGGGCCGCCGATGGCGCCAGCGCTTTGCGGGCCGCATGCGCGGTGATCAGGCCGAGTGCCAGCCGGACCAGACCGTTGCTGACGGCGACGGCGGCCAGCGACCAGGCGGCAACGCCCAGGTGCGTGGTGAGCATCTTCGATCACCCTTCCGGAACAGGAGATCTCCGGTGTAGCCCGGTCAAGGGCGGGCCCGCTTCCCCGCAGCCGCGCGGAAATCGGCCGGGGCCGTGAACTCAGCGCACCCGCGCCCCTGTTGTCCGAAGAGCGGGCCGGAGAGTATGCGCGCATGGACGACATCGAGGAGCCGCGCGGTCCCAGAGGGAAAGGGAACCTGCCCTTCCCTTACAACCAGGATCTGTCGGGGGTGCTGCGCCATCTCAACCGCCGCACCCGCTGGGGCTGCGACCGGCTCGCGAACGACCGGACCACAGCCGCGTTTCTGGCAGCCGGCATGCGGCTGCTCGTACGGCACCTCGGACCCGGAGCCCAGCGGCGCGTCAGCAGTGAGCGTCTGCTGCTCGGATCCCTCTCGCAGCGCAGGGTCGCCGAGGAGTTCGCCGGCAACCCCCATCCGTTCACCCGGCACGGCAACGGCGTGTCGATGCTGCGCGACCGCTGGGTCCGGCACTCGGACTTCGTCAGCGACCTGATCGGCTTCGCGGTCTGGAGGGAGAACTACCGGCCGGAGTTCCGGGAGCAGCGGGCTGCCAACCTCAAGCGGCTGGTGCACGGTCCGGACTTCGTACGTGCTGTCCACGACATCGCCTATCAGCACACCGCCGAGGGCGTCGACCTGCCCGCCGTCCGTCTCGGTCTGGCCCTCATGACGGCGGCCGAGGGGGACGACGAGGTGACGCGGATCATCTCCACCATGTACGCCGACTACCTCGGCTCCTGGAAGGAGCTGTACGCGGCCGTCCTGCGGGAACGCCGCCTGCGGCTGCGCAAGGGGCTCACCCTCGACGACCTGGCCAACGCGCTGTCCGCGGTCAACGACGGAATGACCCTCCGGGCCATGGGTGACCCCGGGGCCGGTGTGGTCGACCACGGCAATCGCCGCTCGCTCATGGGTACGGTCGCGCTGGCCGTGATCCATGCGTTCCTCGAACCGGACGACGACGCGAGTGCCCTCACGCTGGAACAGGCGGTCGCGGCGGGATTCGACGGAGGATCGTACTGAGCGGTGTACCGGGGGCGGGTACACCTGGGTCACGTGCTCCGGCGGCGGTGCGGCACGTCAGACGACGGGGCCCCGTCCTTCGGGTTCGGCGAAGTGGTCGAACTCGCCTGCCTGGACGCCGAGGACGAAGGCGTCCCATTTCTTCCGGGTGGTGGCGACGACGTTGTCCGGGTCGCCGGTCTCGCGGAGGTAGACGGCGTCCTCGGGGCCGAAGGCGATCTCGATCCAGGGGCCGGGGCCCTCTTCGGCCTCGGGGGCGGCCCGGATCCAGTCGAGGCCTCCGGGGACGTCAGCCACGTGGCTCCGCCCTCTTTATGGCCCGAATCATGGCTGCCAAGGCGGGAGGGGTGGTCCGGAGTATGACGCCGTCCGGATCGCTGCTTTCGGTCAGTCCGACAGCCTGGCCCGGAGCTGAGCCGACGTGAAGGCAGGCCTCGCCTTGCGCGCAGTAAGAGGATTTCTGCCAGGTGCGGACGGCCACGGCTTCTCCTTCACAGGCTGTGGATAACGGCGCGAATGAAGTCCCGGGATCGTGCCGCTGTGAGCGCTGATGCTGCCAGACGGTCGAACAGCAGCCGGTACTGGGCCAACTGGTGCTCGGCGTCGATGAATGCGATCCCGTGCGACTGGTCGAGCTGCACGGTGTCAAGCTGCGTCACTGGACCGTGGGCGTAGGTGATGGTCTGCCCGGACCCGGGGTACGAGCCGGCGTCGAACGGGATCACCAGAAGCGTGACGTGTCTCAACTCGCTCAGCTTCAGCAGATGCTGCAACTGCGCCCGCGTTACCTCCGGACCGCCGAACCTCATCCGCAGGGCCGCCTCATGGACGATCGCGCTGTACGGGGCCGGACTGTCCTGGAAGAGGACTGTCTGACGCTTGATCCGGAAGGAGATCCGCTGTTCCACGTCAGGAGGGGAGAATGCCGGCACTGCCTGCCGGTAGATCTCCCGCGCGTGCTCGGCAGTCTGGAACATCCCCGGGATGTGGGCCGTGTGCGCTGTGCGGAAGTGGTGGCCGTGGTGCTCCAGCTCGGCGAGGTCGAGGAGTGGGCCCGGAAGGATGCTGCGGTACTCCTCCCACCATCCACGACTGCGCTCCTGGGCCATGGAGACAAGGGCCTCGATCAGGGGTTTGTCCTGGCAGCCGTACATATCGGCCAAGGACCTGATCCGGTCGCCGCTCACGCCGAAGCGACCGGTCTCGGCGTTGCTCAGCTGACCGGAGCTGGTCCCGAGACGTCGGGCCGCTTCGGTGGACGTCATACGGGCCCTCTCGCGGAGCTTGCGCAGTTCAGCGCCAAGCCGGATGCGACGGGCTGTCGGCGCGGGCCTGTCAGGCATGGGGTAACTCTTCTTTCCGAACGAACAGTTGAGACCGTCACTCGCGCGAGGGAATCCGCAAAGATATCAGCTGAACCACGCAAAGATTCTTTGCAGAGAGTCTAGTGTCCGACTAGGCCATCCGCCCGGAAGTACCCCGCTCGACGGAGCGGTCTCGTCACCGGGCTCGCACCCAGTGCTCTCATTCAACTTCCCTCCGTGATCGGAGACTTCCATGACCACCGTAGCGCCGCCCTGGGCGTACACCCTCCAACTGCCGCACGATCCGCGCGCGCCCGGCATCGCACGCAAGACCCTGCGGGAAGTGCTGCGTTCGCACGGAATGGCCCAGCTCACCGACACCACCGAGCTGCTGACCAGTGAACTCGTCACCAACGCCTACCGGCACTCGCGAGGCTCCTACGGCCTGCGGCTCCGTGCCATGGGCGCGGACCGCGTCCGGCTGGCGGTCTGGGACAGCAACCCCACCGTCCCCGCCCCCTTCGGCCCGCCGCCCGGCGGGAATGCCGAGTACGGGCGGGGGCTCTTCCTGGTGCGGATGTGTGCCGAGAGGTGGGGCGCGTATGTCCTCGGAGGAGGCGGAAAGGTGCTCTGGGCGGAGTGTGCGGAGAAGAGTGACTGTCCGTGGTGAGGCTCGGAATGACTGCCGCCGGGCTTCTGTGAACGGTTCAGGGGGGTGCTGGACGCCGTGTCGCCGACCCCAGCAGGCCCTTGGACACCTGCGCGCAGCGGAAGGCCGGTGGATACGCCACGCTGCTGTATCCGGACGACTTCGAGAACCGCGCCGATGGGAAGGGCACCGGCAGCATCCCTGTCGCCGGCGACCCGGGAGACTGGACCGGGGTCTTCTTCCATGTCGAAGGAACCCCAACGGACTACTCCGGCATCAGCTGCTCGGGCTTCCGAGTGAAGTAGGCAGTGAACCTGTCACGAATCGGGGAGGGTTGAGGGATGCGCAAAGTCTTGGTGGTCGGTGGCATCGGTTTCGGGGCGGGTGTCGGCTTCGTGGGCCTGCTCCTCGTCGGTACCTACTCGGCGGCGGCAGGTCTCGGCAGCGCCGGCTCGGCTGTCACGCTCGCCAAGGGAGCTGTGCCCAGTCAATACCAGGCAACGGTGCAGAAATGGGGCAACCTCTGTCCATCCCTCAACCCCGCCCTGCTCGCCGCGCAGTTGTACCAGGAGAGCGGCTGGAACGCGCAGGCCAGGAGTCCGGCCAATGCACTGGGGGTGGCCCAGTTCATTCCGGGTACCTGGGCGACGCACGGGATCGATGGGAACGGCGACGGCAAGAAGGACATCTGGGACCCCGCGGACGCGATCCCGTCAGCCGCCTCGTACGACTGCGAACTGGCCGGATACGTAAAGAACGTGCCCGGTAGTCAGAGCGACAACATGCTCGCCGCGTACAACGCGGGCTCCTACGCCGTGATCAAGTACCACGGTGTGCCGCCGTACCGGGAGACCCAGAACTACGTCAAGATCATCCGCACCCTCGAGAAGAGCTTCGCCAGGCCCGTCAACGGAGTGGCCCCCTCCCAGCAGGCCGCCGCTGCCATCTACTACGCCCAGCAGAAGCTCGGCACCCCCTATCTCTGGGGCGGCAACGGCACCGCCGACCAGGGAGGGCGGTTCGACTGTTCGGGCCTGACCAAGGCCGCGTACCACAGCGTCGGCATCGAGCTGCCGCGAGTGGCGAACGACCAGTACAACGCGGGGGCGCATCCCGCGCGGAACGAGCTGCTGCCCGGCGATCTGGTCTTCTTCTCGAACGACCTGTCCAACTCCAGGGCCATCCACCACGTCGGCCTCTATGTGGGCGGCGGTTACATGATCGACGCCCCGTACACCGGCGCCGTGATCCGCTTCGACAAGATTGATTCGCCGGACTACTTCGGCGCCACGCGGGTCACCAAGGATGGCGCGAAAGCGCTCCCCACTACGCAGCCGGAAGCCTGAAACGCTGCGTCGCATGGCTTGAACCCATCGTGAGAGCGTCACCCCTGAGCTGCGACGACGAGTATCTCTTCGATAACGTCATGGTGATCTTTCGGTGGAGAGCGGAACGCCGGGGGTGTCCGGGGCGTTCCCTGGACTGGAGCAGCAACACCGCGCAACCACGGGGGCTGGTAGAGCGGCGTACACGGACGTGCGCCGCACGGCAGGAGCGAAGGCAAGGGGCAGCAGATGGCTGGACTCGCAAGTGATGGGTCGAACCCTGATGTCAGCCTGCTCTACGACATCAACGGCATCGCGAAGGCCGCGCCGGGCTGGGTCGACCGGACCATGGAGTTCATCGGCGAGTACGGCATCCTGCTCGCGATGGTGCTGCTGGTGCTCGGCTGCTGGTGGCAGGCGCGCAGGCAGCCGGACCGTGAGCGGTCGGTGACGGCTGTCGCCGCCATCGTCTGGGCTCCGCTCGCCGCGGGCATCGCGGTCCTGGTGAACATCCCGATCCGTGGGTTCGTGGCGCGGCCACGACCGTTCGTGGACCACAAGGGACTTGATGTCCTGGTGACGGGGAAGACCGACTTCTCGTTCGTGAGCGACCACTCGACGATGGCGATGGCCATCGGCGCCGGACTCTTCGTCGCGCACCGGAAGTTCGGGCTCGCGGCGATCGGGCTGGCGCTGGCCGAGGGGTTCTGCCGGGTCTTCATGGGTGTGCACTACCCGACCGATGTGGTCGGGGGTTTCGCGCTGGGGACCGCGGTGGTCCTGCTGCTCTCGCCGCTCGCGATGGCGCTGCTCTCGCCGGTGGTGCGGGCCGTCGAGCGTTCCGGGCGGCTGGGGTCGGTGGTGTGGTCCCGGCGTCACCGGGAGGTGACCGCCGCGGCGGTGGAGATCTCCGAGCCGAGACCCGGTCGCAACGACCTGGCGGCCTGATCAGGCCGCTTCCGGCGCTGTCCGGTACGAACGTGTCGCCGCCCGGGCCAGTTCGGCGTTGAACTGGGCTCCGGCCAGCAGCGCCAGGTTGGACATCCAGAGCCACACCAGGAAGACCACGACACCCGCGAGGGAACCGTAGAGCTTGCTGTACGTCCCGAGCCCGGCCGCGTACAGGGTGAAGCCGGCCGAGGCGATCAGCCACAGCAGGGCGGCGAGCACACCGCCCAGCAGGCCCCGGTGGATCCCTCGCGCGGCGGGCGGGCCCGAGCGGAACAGGATGAGGACCAGCAGGGCCACACAGCACAGCAGCGTCGGCCACTTGAGCAGGTTCCACGCATCGGCGCCCGCGTTGCCGAGGCCGAGCATGCGGCCCATGGACTGGGCCAGTTGTCCGCTGAGCACCAGGATCAGCGCACTCACCAGGAGCAGGGCCAGCAGGGCCAGCGCCGTCAGGACGATGCGGTGCGCCTTGCGCAGGGCGGGTCGCTCGTCCTTCACCGCATGCATGGCGTGCAGGGCGCGCCGGAAAACCGCCAGATAACTCGAAGCGGACCACAGCGCGCTGAACGCGCCCCCGATCAGGACGGTGAGGGCGGCGGAACGCTCCCCCGCCATGTCGGTGAGCGCCTTGTGCAGGGCGGTGCCCGACTCGGCCGGGGCCCATGCGGTGACGTCGGAGATCAGCTCATCGGTGGTGGACGGCGCGATCAGACCGATGACCGAGATGGTGATCAGCAGGGCGGGCAACAGGGCGAGGATCGCGTAGTAGGTGAGCGCCGCTGCCCAGTCGGAGACGTCCTCGTTCCACATCGAGAGGGGCGTGCGGCGCAGTGCGGTACGCCCCTGGGCCCAGACATCGGGCCCAGGGAGCAGCGGGGCGGCGATGCCGCTGCTGCGGTCCGGTGCAGTCCGCTCCGTCATACCGTCCCTCTCCCGCTGCCGCCGCCGGCGCCATTCGTGATGCTCCGGTGGCGTCTACCCCGCTCACCGGGGGCGCAAGGCCCCCGGATGGCTGGAATGCGGTCAGAGTGCCTGCGGGAAACCGAACATCTTCTGCGGGTCGTACTGCTGCTTCAGCTTCGCCAGCCGCGCGGCGCCGTCCCCGTAGTACGCCTTCTTCCAGTCCTTGAGAGCCGGGTCGATGTAGTTCTGGTAGGCGCCGCCGGAAGCGTAGGGGCGCATCGCCGTATGGGTGGACTTCAGCCAGGCCTGCTGGGCGGAGCCGCTGGTGCCCGGCCGCCAGGAGGCGATGTACTGGGCGAGTACCCGGGAGCGCCGGTGGACGAAGGCCGTGGCCGACGGGTCGACGCGGTTGATGGCGCCGCCCAGCGCGGTGAGGGCGACGGAGCCCGAGCCGGAGGTCGCGGGCAGCCGGGAGAAGGATTCGACGTGGTTCAGCAGCGCGGAGAGGCCGGCTGCCGGGATCGTGCGGTCGTAGAAGTCCGATGCGGCGGAGTAGGTCTCGCGCTGGAGGGCCCCCTTGGTGCTGCGGCCGGGTGTCGGACCCGGCAGATGGCACTGGTCCTCGCTGAGGCTCGCGCAGCCCGCGTACACCAGCATGGCCTGCTCGTAGCTCCGCCGGCGCAGTGATACGGAGCGCGCGGAGGCGCCCACCGCATCGGCCAGGCGGTCGACGGCGTTCTGCAGATCCCCGTAGGAGCCGAGGGAGAACGCGGCGATGGTCACCCCGGGGGCGCCTCCGCCGGTCGCGGCCTCCAGATGGGCCGACGACCAGATCTCGTCGGGCTGGTCGGGACCCCACTTCTGCCAGGCGTCGATGACCGCGCGCGCCTTCGACCAGGGCCAGGAGAGATACGCGGAGACGGTCTGCGGTGCGCTGTGCGTACGGAAGGTCATTTCGGTGACGACGCCGAAGTTGCCGTTGCCCGCACCGCGCAGCGCCCAGAAGAGGTCCTTGTTCTGGGTGGCGGAGGCGGTCAGCCGTTTTCCGTCGGCCGTCACGAGCGTGGCAGAGGTGAGGGCGTCGCAGGTCAGCCCGTATGCCCGGGAGGCCACACCGTGCCCGCCGCCGAGGGTGAGGCCGGAGATGCCGACGGTCGGGCAGGAGCCGCCGGGGAGCGAGCGGGAACTCCTGCCGAGGGTTTCGTAGACGTCGACGAGCTTGGCGCCCGCGCCGATGGTGCCGCCGGCCGATATGTGCGAGAGCTTCGACACGTCGATGACCAGGCGGCCGTTTCCCGACGACCAGCCGGCGTAGGAGTGGCCACCGCTGCGGATGGAGACGGGGACACCGTGCGCCCGGGAGTAGGCGAGGCACTCACGGATGTCGTCGTCGCCCGCGACGTAGGCGACCGCCGCGGGTTTCAGACCGTCGAAGCGGGTGTTGTAGAGCTGGCGGGCCGCGGGGTAGTCCGCATCGCCGGGGCGGACCAGCTTGCCGTCGAGCCCGCGGCCGAGCGCGGTCCAGTCGGCCGCGGCGCTCGGTTTGCGCGGTTTCGGCACGGTGCCTGACGTGCCGGATGCGGCGGATGTGCCGAGGGTGGTCGTGCGGCTGCTCCCACGGGCACCGGCGTCGGTGCTGTGGCAGGCGACGGCGCCGGCGAGGACGGGGACTGCGGTGAGCAGGGTACGGCGTTGCATAGGGACCTCCGGCCTACGAGACGAGCATCCGGGGGGTACGGGTTCCCGTACCGCGGGGGTGTCCGTACCGGAGGGGCGGTTTCCGCGTACCCGCCGTCCTTCTCAGGCCTGCCCGGGGTGTTCCGCCGCGTCCGTACGGGCCAGGTCGCGGGATCTGCGGGCGGGTCCGGCCCAGCCGCAGGTGCAGCGGGCCAGACAGAAGGCCCCGCGCTCGTAGGTCGTGGTGGTGTGGTCCCGGTCGGTCTGCGAGGGGTCGTCGTCGCGCACCCGTCCACGGTACGCGGGCGTGACGGTGGCTCCCAGGCGTCGTTATCCGGGAAGAGCGGGCACGGACGAATACTGGCCAGGCGTTGGGGGTTGGCAGGCGATGGTGCAGCAGTACAGAGGCAGGGCCGGAGGGCTGGCCGGCGCCGTGCTCGCTCTGGCGGGTGCGGTAGGAGCCGGTGGATGCGCCCCGCACGCCAGTGCCGGCCCCGCGTCCGACGGCCGGGCCGGGGGTGCGGGCGCGGTGCGGCGGGCCGCCGATGTGCTGTCCGCTGCCGGGAGTTCCAAGGTCGGCACGTCGATGACGATGGCGACCGGGGGAACCAGGGTGACCATCCGGGGTGAGGGCGGATTCGACTTCGGGCGTCGGACCGGGCAGCTCAGGGTGGTGCTGCCGCAGGACGCCGCCGGGGGCGATGAGCACCGGCCGATCACCGAGGTGCTGACACCGGCGGCCGTCTACATGAAGAACCGGGGCGCCAACGTCCCTGCCGACCAGTGGGTCCGGGTGGAGCCCGCGAAGCTGCCGGACGGCAATCTGGTGACCAACGGTGCGACCGATCCGCTGGTCGCGGCCGAGCTGCTGCGCGGGGCCCGCGGGGTGACGTACATCGGTACGGAGAATCTGGCCGGGACCCGGGTGTGGCACTACCGGGGTGACGCGAATCTCCTGGTGGCTGCCAAGGCCGCAGCGCCGGACATCAGGCAGGCGCTGGCGGCAGCCGCGAAGCGGTTCGCCGGTTCCTCGGTGCCCTTCGACGCCTATCTCGACGATCAGGGGCGGCTGCGCAAGGTGCGGCACCGGTTCGATTTCGCCAACGAGGGGCACATCGTCGAGGTCGCGTCGACGACTCTGCTGTACGGATTCGGCACCCGGGTCACGGCCCACCTGCCCCCTGCGGATCAGATCTACGCCGGAACTGTCCAGTAGGAAATGGTCCGTCCGTGCCATGCGCGGGGCGTGTCCGGCTCCATACGCTAGGAAGTCGACTGCGGCAGAAAGGGGTGAAGTCCGTGCCTGGGACGCTGACCGTCCAGGACCGTATGGCCCTCGTCGAGATCGAGCTCTGCGGCGAGTTGATGATCGCGGCCGCCGCTGCCGGCGAGGAGCGGCTCAGCCAGGACCGTATCGACGAGGTTCTGATGGTGGGGGCCGATACATCGGTTTCCGGCCACGATCACGATCGGTGAACGGGCGGGGCGCCGCTCGTCGGGGGCCGCGCTTCCCCGAGCCGGACGGGGCGCACCCCGCGCGTTCCGTCAGGTGCGCAGCAGCCGGGCGATCGCCTTGGTCGCTTCCTCGACCTTCACGTCGATCTCGTCGCCGCCCCTGACCGCCGCATCCGCCACACAGTGCCTCAGGTGTTCCTCGAGAAGCTGGAGGGCGAAGGACTGCAGGGCCTTGGTGGAGGCCGAGACCTGGGTGAGGATGTCGATGCAGTAGACGTCCTCGGCCACCAGCCTCTGGAGTCCCCGGACCTGGCCCTCGATACGGCGCAGCCGCTTGAGGTGTTCGTCCTTCTGATCGTGGTAGCCGTGCACTGCCGGCTCTTCGGCAGGCTCAAGGCCTGCGCGGTCGGGAGCGCCGGCTGCCTCGGTGGTCGTCATCGCGTCCTCCCGTTGTGGAACCGTTGTGAATGACTGTGCGCCGTTGTTCTGAGGGGTTTTCCATACCCCTCGTGGGTATATGGTACCGATCCTCCCTGAATTCGGGGCGGGGCCCGTGCTGATCACTGTGCCTCATGGGCGACACTGAAGAACGCCGGTTAGCCGTGGCCGGATGATGCGCCTAGCATCAGCCTGACCGAATCCAGAGCACCCGAGGACCCCACGTGCGCTTTCGTCTGACCCCCAGGGAGACGAGCTTCTACGACATGTTCGCCGCATCCGCGGACAACATCGTCACGGGCTCCAAACTCCTCATGGAACTGCTCGGCGCGGACGCCTCCGGCCGGGCCGAGATCGCGGAGCGGATGCGGGCAGCGGAGCACGCGGGGGATGACGCGACCCACGCGATCTTCCACCAGCTGAACTCCTCCTTCATCACGCCGTTCGACCGCGAGGACATCTACAATCTCGCCTCGTCGCTCGACGACATCATGGACTTCATGGAGGAGGCCGTCGACCTGGTCGTGCTGTACCAGGTGGAGGAGCTTCCCAAGGGTGTGGAGCAGCAGATCGAGGTGCTGGCCCGGGCGGCCGTTCTGACCGCCGAGGCCATGCCGAACCTGCGGACCATGGACAACCTCACCGAGTACTGGATCGAGGTCAACCGGCTGGAGAACCAGGCGGACCAGATCCACCGCAAGCTGCTCGCCCAGCTCTTCAACGGCAAGTACGACGCCATGGAGGTGCTGAAGCTGAAGCAGATCGTGGATGTGCTGGAAGAGGCGGCCGACGCGTTCGAGCACGTCGCCAACACGGTGGAGACCATCGCGGTCAAGGAGTCCTGACCACGTGGACACCTTCACTCTGATCGTGACCATCGGGGTCGCGCTCGGATTCACTTATACGAACGGCTTCCACGACTCCGCCAACGCGATCGCCACATCGGTCTCCACCAGAGCACTGACGCCCCGTGCGGCTCTGGCGATGGCCGCGGTGATGAACCTCGCGGGCGCCTTCCTCGGCAGCGGTGTCGCCAAGACCGTCAGCGAGGGGATCATCGACACCCCCGAGGGCCAGAAGGGGATGGGAATCCTCTTCGCCGCGCTGGTCGGGGCGATCATCTGGAATCTGATCACCTGGTACTTCGGCCTGCCGTCCTCGTCCTCGCACGCCCTGTTCGGCGGCATGGTCGGCGCGGCGCTCGCCGGGGGCATCACCGTCTACTGGTCCGGGGTGGTCGACAAGATCGTCATCCCGATGTTCGCGTCGCCGGTGATCGGTCTGGTGGTCGGCTATCTGGTGATGGTCGCGATCCTCTGGATATTCCGGAAGTCCAACCCGCACAAGGCCAAGCGCGGCTTCCGCATCGCCCAGACGGTCTCGGCCGCCGGTATGGCGCTCGGCCACGGTCTGCAGGACGCCCAGAAGACGATGGGTGTCGTGGTGATGGCCCTGGTCATCTCGGGCCACCAGACGTACTCCGACGCGATCCCGGTCTGGGTCAAGCTGGTCTGCGCGCTGATGCTCTCGCTCGGTACGTACGCGGGCGGCTGGCGCATCATGCGCACCCTCGGCCGCAAGATCATCGAGCTGGACCCGCCGCAGGGTTTCGCCGCCGAGACGACCGGCGCCTCGATCATGTTCGGTTCGGCCTTCATCTTCCACGCGCCGATCTCGACGACCCATGTGATCACCTCGGCGATCATGGGTGTGGGGGCCACCAAGGGCTCCCGTGCGGTGCGCTGGGGAGTGGCGAAGAACATCGTCCTCGGCTGGTTCATCACGATGCCGGCCGCGGCGCTCGTCGCGGCGTTCAGCTACTGGATCGTCCGGCTGGTCTTCTAGCGCCACGGCACCGGACAGGCAGCCACGAGCTGTGAAAGGGCCCGCCCCCGGAATCCGCGGGGGCGGGCCCTTTCTGTCTTGCGGTGGCACCGCCATGCAGCACCGCAAGCGGTGGCGTCTATCCGAAGCGGCCGGAGATGTAGTCCTCGGTCGCCTGGACGGACGGGTTGGAGAAGATCCGCTCGGTCTCGTCGATCTCTATGAGCCTGCCGGGCTGTCCGACCGCGGCCAGGTTGAAGAAGGCCGTACGGTCCGAGACGCGTGCCGCCTGCTGCATGTTGTGCGTGACGATGACGATGGTGAAGCGCTCCTTGAGCTCGCCGATCAGATCCTCGATGGCGAGGGTGGAGATCGGGTCGAGCGCCGAGCACGGCTCGTCCATCAGCAGGACCTGCGGCTCGACCGCGATGGCGCGGGCGATGCAGAGCCGCTGCTGCTGGCCGCCGGAGAGACCGGAGCCCGGCTTGTTCAGCCGGTCCTTGACCTCGTTCCAGAGGTTGGCGCCCTTGAGTGACTTCTCGACGATGTCGGCCAGCTCGCTCTTCCGGTAGGAGCCGTTGAGGCGCAGTCCCGCCGCGACGTTGTCGAAGATCGACATGGTCGGGAAGGGGTTGGGGCGCTGGAAGACCATGCCGACGGTGCGGCGTACGGAGACCGGGTCGACGCTCGACGCGTAGAGGTTCTCGTCGTCCAGCATGACCTTGCCCTCGACCCGGCCGCCGGGGGTGACCTCGTGCATCCGGTTGAGGGTGCGCAGGAAGGTGGACTTTCCGCAGCCGGACGGGCCGATGAAGGCGGTCACGGAGCGGGGCTCGACGGTCATCGAGATGTCCTCGATGGCCTTGTGGTTGGCGTAGTAGGCGGTCAGGCCGCCCACGTCGATTCGCTTGGCCATGGGAATCAGCTTCTTCTCTCGGGGCCTCAGCGGCCCGTCTTCGGGGCCTTCCAGCGGGCGATGCCGCGGGCGACGAGGTTCAGGATCATGACGAAGGCGATCAGCACCAGAGCCGCTGCCCACGCGCGGTCGATCGCGGGAGGCTCGCCGAGCTTGTACTGCTCGAAGATGTAGTACGGAAGGGACGACTGCCCGCCGTTGAAGGGGTCGGTGTTGATCAGCTGGCTGCCGAACACCAGCAGCATGATCGGCGCGGTCTCACCTGCGATCCGTGCGACGGCCAGCATCACGCCGGTGGTGATGCCGCCGATCGCGGTCGGCAGGACGACCTTGAGGATCATGCGCCACTTCGGTACGCCCAGGGCGAGTGCGGCCTCGCGCAGCTCGTTCGGTACGAGCTTGAGCATTTCCTCGGTGGAGCGGACCACGACCGGGACCATCAGGATCGTGAGGGCGAGCGAGCCCATAAGACCGGACGGTTCGATCTCCGCCATCAGCATGATCGACAGGATGAACAGGCCGGCCACGATCGACGGGATGCCGGTCATGACGTCCACGAAGAACGTCACGGCCCTGGCGAGCCCGCCCTTGCCGTACTCCACGAGATAGACGGCGGTCAGCAGACCGATCGGGACGGCGATCACGGTGGCGATGCCGACCTGCTCCAGGGTGCCGATCAGCGCGTGGTAGACGCCGCCGCCCTGGTCGGACGCGAGCACCCCGGCCATGGAGTGGGTGAGGAAGTCCGGGCTGAGGTCCTTCAGGCCGTGGCTCACAGTGGTCCACAGCAGTGAGAACAGCGGGATCACGGCCAGGATGAAGCACACCCAGATGACGCTGGTGGCCAGCCGGTCCTTGGCCTGGCGCTTGTTCTCGACCGCCGATGTGGTGACGTACGAGATGACCAGGAAGGCCACGACGGCGATCAGGCCCCACTGGACCTTGCTGGTGAGCCCGCTGGCCGCGCCTGTCGCCACACCCACCGCGATCCCGGCGGCGACGAAGCCGGCCGGGGCCCAGCGGGGGAGGCTGCGTCCGCTGAGCGAGTTGCCGGTGCTCATGGGCGGGAACCGCTTCTGCTCGGTCTGTACGGTCGCGTCGGTCATGCGTTGGCCCCCGAGTACTCCTTGCGGCGGGCGATGATCAGCCGGGCCGCGCCGTTCACCAGCAGGGTGAGGACGAAGAGGACCAGGCCCGAGGCGATCAGGGCGTCACGCCCGAGCGGGTTGGCCTCGTCGAATTTCGCCGCGATGTTCTGTGCGAAGGTGCCGCCGCCCGGGTTGAGCAGGTGGAACGACATCAGATAGCTCGGCGAGAGCACCGTGGCGACCGCCATCGTCTCGCCGAGCGCCCGGCCGAGTCCCAGCATCGAGGCCGAGATGACGCCGGAGCGTCCGAAGGGCAGGACGGACAGCCGGATGACCTCCCAGCGGGTGGCGCCCAGAGCGAGCGCCGCCTCCTCGTTCATCCGCGGGACCTGGAGGAACACCTCCCGGCTGACGCTGGTCACGATCGGCAGGATCATGATCGCCAGCAGGATGCCGACGGTCAGCATGTTCCTGGCCACACCCGACTGGGTCTGGTCGAAGATGTACGTCCACGCGAAGTAGTGATCGAGCCAGGCGTTGAGGCCGTCGAGATACGGCACCAGGACGAGGGCGCCCCAGACGCCGTAGATGATGCTGGGCACCGCGGCGAGCAGGTCGACCACGTAGGCCAGCGAAGTGGCCAGCCGGCGCGGTGCGTAGTGCGAGATGAACAGGGCGATGCCGACGGCGACCGGTACCGCGATGACCATCGCGACCACCGAGCTGACGACCGTGCCGACGAGCAGGACGGCGATGCCGAAGACCGGCGGCGTCTGGGACGGCAGCCAGTCGAACGAGGTGAGGAAGTTCGCGTGGTCCTTGCTGATGGCGATGGAGGCGCGGTAGGTGAGGAACCCCGCGATCGCTGCCATCACCACCAGGAGCAGGATGCCGGAGCCCCTGCTGAGGCCGAGGAAGATTCTGTCGCCGGTACGGCCGGTGGGGCGGCCCGAGGGGCGCTCTACCGGTGCTTGGGGCGGAGGGGTGTCGATCTGTGTGGTGGTGGCCATCGTTTCTCCGGTCTGTGTGGGGGAGTGTCGGCTCCCCTGGCGGCGGTGCACCGGATGGGTGGCCGGGGCCGGCCCGCTTTCGTGCGGGGCCGGCCGCCGGCACCTTTCTCCCGGGCCGGGGCCTGCGTGCGGCCCCGTCCGGCCTGCTAGGAGATGGCGGCGATCGCCGAACGGACCTTGGCGTTGATCTCCGCGGGGATGGGGGCGTAGCCGGCGGTGGAGAGCTGCTGCTGGCCCTCGTCACTCGCCGTGTAGGTCAGGAAGGACTTGACCGTGCCGAGGGTGTCGGCCTTGTTGCCCTTGTCGCAGACGATCTCGTAGGTCACCAGGACGATCGGGTAGGCGCCTTCGGCCTTGGTGGTGTAGTCGAGCTTGAGCGACAGGTCGGGACCGGTGCCGACCACCTTGGCGGCGGCGATGGCCTTGGAGGCGTTGTCGGAGCTCGCCTCCACCGGGGAACCCGCACCCGTGTTGATCTTGACCGTGGAGATCTTCTGCGAGGTGGCGTACGAGAGCTCGAAGTACCCGATGGAGCCGTCGACCTGCTTCACCTGCTGGGCGACTCCGGCGGAGCCGGCTGCCGCCTGGCCGCCCGGGGCGGGCCAGGACTTGCCGATCGGGTACTTCCAGTCGCCGGGAGCCGACGCGGTCAGGTACTTGCTGAGGTTCTCCGTGGTGCCGGAGTCCTCGGAGCGGTGGAAGGGCTGGATCGGCTTGTCCGGCAGCTTCGTGCCGGGGTTGAGCTTGGCGATCGCCGGGTCGTTCCAGTTCTTGATCTTGGTGGAGAGGATCTTGGCGAGGGTGGGTCCGTCGAGGACCAGGTTGTCCACGCCCTCCAGGTGGTACCCGACGGCGATGGGGCCGCCGACCATCGGCAGGTCGATGCCCTGGCCGCCCTTGCAGACCTTCTTCGAGTCGCTGATCTCGTCGGGCTTGAGCGGCGAGTCCGAGCCGGCGTAACCGACGGTGCCCTGGTTGAAGGCGACGATGCCCTCGCCGGACGACGAGGCCTTGTAGTTGATCTCCACTCCCTGACAGGCGGCCATGTAGCCCTTGGCCCACAGGTCCATGGCGTTCTTCTGCGCGCTGGAGCCCGATGCGCGCAGCTGTCCCTTGGCGCCGTCGCACTTGACGTTGGAGGCGGCGCTGGTCTTGCCGCCCGTGCCGCCGGTGGAGCCGCTGTTGTCGTCCGAACCGCACGCCGTGAGGACCAGGGCGCCGGAGACGGCGAGGGCGCCGATCGCGGCGGCGCGAAGCCGGTTCTTGCGCTGAAGCTTCACTTCGGGTGTTCCTTCCAGGAGCCGCCTGAGGTTTCGGTTTCCTGCTGCGGCGGCGTGCGAAGAGATGACCGGTGAGGCGGGATGCCGTGCACCGTGTAAGGCCGAAATTAGGCAGATCAGGTGAAGTGACCGAAGGGTGTGAGTGAACGGGGAGTGAACCTCGGCGGACGACCGGGTGCGGGGGTGCGGCTGCCCGGGCGCGAGGGCGGTGCCGGTGGGGCGTCCGGGGGCCGCTCAGGGGTGGTGCAGGGCCGCGGGCAGCGCGTCGACGAGTTCCCGGTCGCGGGGCTGGGTGAGGAGATCGCGGGCCGCCCCGGGCGGCAGCCACTGGATGCGGTCGACCTCGTCGTTGGGGACGAAGGTGCCGGTGGTCGCCTCCGCCGCCCAGTAGGTGACCTGTTTGGGGCGTCCGTTCGCCTCGTAGCGCACGGTCGCCAGCCGTGCTCCGGGCTCGCAGTGGTGCCCGGTCTCCTCCAGCACCTCGCGGACCGCACCGGCCAGGGTGTCCTCGCCCCGCTTCAGCTTGCCCTTCGGGTGCGACCAGTCGTCGTACCTGGGCCGGTGCACCAGACAGATCTCCAGCCGGGGGCCGTACGGCGAGCGGCGCCACAGCACACACCCGGCCGCCAGCACGGTGTTGTCGTGGCCCTGGATCACGGCGCGGTCACCGCCGTCCGCTGCCAGCTCTGCTGGAAGGCGTATCTGGCCGCCTCGACCTCATGGCGCTGGTCGGCGTGCAGCACCCCGAGCGCGTACGCCGTGGCCGTCGCGATCCGGGGCGTGCGGGCCGCCGCCGCGGCCGCGGCGGCCGCTTCGGCGGCCTCCCGGTGATGATCGAGGGCCTGCCCGGCGCCGAACAGCTTCAGGTCGAGCGCCGGCCGGCCATCGTCGGCCGCCCCGAGCACCTCCTGGGCGTATCTGTGCAGCCGCAACAGCAGCCTGACCTGGTGCCAGGGGGCGTCCAGCGCATCACTCAGCGCCTCCGCGTTGTACGGGTGCGCGGCCCGGTGCAGCGGCAGCGCGGCCACCGCCTCGGCGAGTTTGCGCCCGGCTGTTTCCGCAGCGGGGGGCAGGGCCGAGCCGGCGTACCCGGCGGCAGCGGGCCCGAAGGGGACTTCGGATGCCAGTAACGCCACCGCGTCCGCGACCGCGTGGAACCGCGAGGACCCCAGCGCCTGAAGTGCGGCCGAGTGGGCTCGGGTCCTGGCCAGGGTCAGCTGCCGGTCGAGCAGCGCTCCGGCCCGCGCGGCCCCCACGGCCGGCGTGGGACGGAGCGCCTCGGCCCGGGGCCCCGGCAGCGCCGGTGTGCTCTCGGCGAGTCTGCCCAGCGCTTCGAGCAGTCGCTCCAGCCGGCCCGCGTAGGCGTGTTCGCACCCCAGCGTGCCGGAGAGCCAGGCGAGTTCGGAGCGCAGCTGGTCGGCCCAGCCGGCGTCCAGCAGGGCCCGGAAGGTGTGCAGGGTGCCGCTGATCCGGCGGGAGGAGCGGCGCAGGGCGCGGGCCGCCTCCTCGTCGCCGTCCGAGCAGGTGCGCAGGCTGCGCAGGAACTCCGCCGCCTGGTCGTGCAGATAGCGGGACAGCAGCTGGTCCGCCGTCACCTTCGGGTCAGGGCGTGGCACGGCTGAGCCTCCGGTGAACGTCGGGGAAACCGTCAGGGGGTTGCACGGCGGCGCCTCCGGGCGTCTATCAGCATCTCCTGCACATGGCGCAGCGGCTGGCCTTCGGCGTCGGTCGAATGGCGCGTCCAGTTGCCGTCCGGGCCCAGGTGCCAGGAGGACGTGGTGTCGGACATACCGGTCTCGAGGAGACGGCTGAGTGCTGAGCGGTGGGCCGGGTCGGTGACCCGGACCAGGGCCTCGATCCGGCGATCGAGGTTGCGGTGCATCATGTCGGCGCTGCCGAACCAGACTTCGGGCTCGCCGCCGTTGCCGAAGGCGAAGACCCGCGAGTGTTCCAGGAAGCGGCCGAGTACCGAGCGGACCCGGATGTTCTCGGAGAGCCCGGTGACGCCCGGACGTATCGCACAGATCCCGCGCACCCAGATGTCGACGCGGACCCCGGCCTGCGCCGCCCGGTAGCAGGCGTCGATGATCGCCTCGTCGACCAGCGAGTTCACCTTGATGCGGACGTACGAGGGCCGGCCCGCGCGATGGTGGACGCTCTCCTTGTTGATCCGGGCGATCAAGCCGTCGCGCAGCGACTTGGGGGCCACGAGCAGCCGCCGGTAGGTCTCCCGCCTCGAGTAGCCGGAGAGCCGGTTGAAGAGGTCCGAGAGGTCGGCGCCGACCTGCGGGTCGGCGGTGAGCAGCCCGAGGTCCTCGTACAGCCTGGCCGTCTTCGGGTGGTAGTTGCCGGTGCCGACGTGGGAGTAGCGGCGCAGGGTGTCGCCCTCCTGGCGCACCACAAGGGACAGCTTGCAGTGGGTCTTCAGCCCGACCAGCCCGTACACCACATGGCATCCGGACTCCTCGAGTTTCCGGGCCCATTTGATGTTGGCCTGTTCGTCGAAACGGGCCTTGATCTCGACCAGTACGAGGACCTGCTTGCCGGACTCCGCGGCGTCGATCAGGGCGTCCACGATCGGAGAGTCGCCGGAGGTCCGGTACAGGGTCTGCTTGATGGCGAGCACGTCCGGGTCGCCGGCCGCCTGCTCGAGGAAGGCCTGCACCGAGGTGGAGAAGGAGTCGTACGGGTGGTGCAGCAGCACGTCCCGTTCGCGCAGCGCCGCGAAGACGTCGGGTGCCGAGGCGGATTCCACCTCGGCCAGGTCCCGGTGGGTGCCCGCGATGAAGTTCGGGTACTTCAGCTCCGGCCGGTCCAGCGACGCGATACCGAAGAGACCGGTGAGGTCCAGCGGACCGGGCAGCGGATAGACCTCGGCGTCCGAGATCTTCAACTCCCTGACCAGCAGATCCAGTATGTAGGGGTCGATCGACTCCTCGACCTCCAGGCGGACCGGTGGGCCGAAGCGGCGCCGCATGAGCTCCTTCTCCAGGGCCTTGAGGAGGTTCTCGGCGTCGTCCTCCTCGACCTCCAGGTCCTCGTTCCTGGTGACCCGGAACATGTGGTGCGCCAGGACCTCCATCCCCGGGAAGAGCTCTTCCAGATGCGCCGCGATGATGTCCTCGACGGGGACGTAGCGCTGCGGCGACGCCTCCAGGAAGCGGGTGAGCAGCGGCGGGACCTTGACCCGGGCGAAGTGGCGGTGACCGCTGACCGGATTGCGGACCACCACGGCGAGATTGAGCGAGAGCCCCGAGATGTAGGGGAAGGGGTGCGCCGGGTCGACGGCCAGCGGGGTCAGTACCGGGAAGATCCGCTGCCGGAAGAAGGTGAAGAGCCTGGCCTGCTCCTTCTCCGTGAGGTCGGGCCACCGGATCAGGTGGATGGCTTCGTCGGCCAGGGCCGGTGAGACGTCCTGCTGGTAGCAGGCGGCGTGCCTGGCCATCAGCTCGCGCGACCTGGTCCAGATCTGTTCCAGCACCTCACGGGGCTGCAGCCCGGAGGCGGACCGGGTGGCGACGCCGGTGGCGATCCGGCGCTTCAGCCCGGCGACCCTGACCATGAAGAACTCGTCCAGGTTGCTCGCGAAGATGGCGAGGAAGTTAGCCCGTTCGAGTAGTGGGGTGGTGGGGTCCTCGGCGAGCTCGAGAACCCGCTCGTTGAACGCGAGCCAGCTCCGCTCCCGGTCGAGGAATCGGCCCGACGGCAGCTCGGCGCCGTCATGCTCCTCGTCGTAGACGTCGGCGTCGGCGTCGATGCCGGAGTCCAGGTCGGGAACCGCGGCCGCCACGGTGCGCGGGCGGTGCGCGGCGATGGAACCGACGGATGGCTGGAGGTGCTGGAGCGGGACCTCTGCACTCGGCTGCTGGCTCATATGCCCATTGTTCCGCGCATGGGGGCCGGAGGGCGCGGCGGCGGGTTGCATTCCGTGAGGGTCGCAAGCGTGTCTGAATGACGGGTAACGGGGACATGACGTCCTGGAAGCGGGTGGGGACCGCGGCGCACCGCACCGGCGGGCGTGCCGGTGCGGTGCGCCGCAGGCCCTTCGCGTCCAGGTTGTGCCGCTTGCGGCCGGGTCAGCCGAGCCGGCGGCGCAGCACCCTGAAGGTGACGGCGACCGTGACGGCGGCGAGGGCCAGGACGATGCCGGTCTCCAGCAGCTGGAGAGGCCAGTAGTGGGAGAGCGGCTGGTACTCGTAGACGTAGTGTCCGCTGCGGTCCGGGGTGCAGGTCTGCCGCACACAGTGCAGCGGCGCATCATGCAGCCGGGCGCCGGAGGGGCTGAGCCAGTACGCCCTGATGTTGTAGCCCTCGGGAAGACCATTGAAGACCTTCGACGTGCTGGTCCGGGACGGCCAGAGGAGATAGTGCCAGTGCCCGATCACCCAGGCGGCAGCTGCCGTGACCGCGGTGCCTGCGACGAGGGCGGGCACCGCCCGGCCGAGTACCATCCCGGCGAGAGCGCCGATGGCCAGACCGAGCAGCGGGTATCCGACGGCGAGCGGTCCCGCGTTGTTGTAGACACTGCCGTCGTACGGGCTCCAGTTCCCGATGCCGAAACGCTGGGACATGGCGAAGCGGTACAGGGCCGCCAGCAGGCCCGTACCCGCGGTGATGAGGACGGCGGGTACGGCGAGCTTGGCGGTGAGCCAGCGCACCGGGGTGACCGACTGGGTCCAGGCCAGCACGCTGGTGCGGTTCTCCAGTTCGCGTCCGATCAGCGCGGCGCCCGCGAATGCGGGGACGGCGTAGATCGCGGCCCGGATCAGGGCGTTCACGGCCGTGAGCGTGTACTTGTAGCGCCACACCGCCGGGTGGCCGGTGCAGGGATGGCCGGCGCAGCGGGCGATCTCATGGGTCGCCGCCGTGGTGGCGGGGCCCACCAGCCAGAGGAGCAGAAGCGCGGTGACGGCGACGTAGCAGGCCCAGGCCCACAGGGCGGGCCGGTGCACCCGCAGGACGGTCCAGACCAGTCCGGTGGAACGCAGCGGGCTGCGGCGCGAAACGGCCGCGGGTATCACGGGGGCGGGGGCGGTCATGCGGAAGCCTTCTTTCGGAGCACCTGGAAGGCGACCGCTGCCACGACGGCGGCGAGGGCCAGGAGGATGCAGGTCTCGACGAGCTGGAGGGGCCAGAAATGGGAGGCGGGCTGATAGGTGTTGTAGAAGCCGGTGATGTGGTGGGCGGCCCAGCACTTCTGGTCGTTGACACAGATCGGGTCGGACACGTGGGCGCCGCTCGATGTGACCGCGCCCTCCGCGAGGGGCCATCCGTTGCCGGTTCCGAGGTAGCCGTGCTCGAGGGAACCGATGACGGTCCTGGCCGGCCACAGGTGCTCGCGCGCCGTTGCGAGCACCTGTCTCACGGCACCGACGGTGATGACGCAGGTCACCATGGCCGGCAGGGTGCGGCGCACCAGGAGACCCAGGAGGGCGCCGATCGTGACGGCCGTCAGTACGGACGCGACGCCGACCGGGCCGATCGAGCCGTACAGATCGAACCAGTGCAGGCCGTTCTCCCAGTTCCCGCGCGGTCGGCCGGTCCAGGCCCAGCGGCAGACACCCACCAGCACGCCCGTCGCAGCAAGGCCCGCGGCGGTGGGCAGGGCGAGCTTCACCGCGAACCAGCGGACCGGGGAGACGGACTGCGTCCAGAGCAGTTGGTACGTTCCGGACTCCTGTTCCGCCGCGATCAGCGGTCCCGCGACGAAGGCACCGACGACGACCGGGGCCAGGTTGATCACGTTGCTGCCGGCGCCCAGGAAGTTGCTGTAGGTGAACCATTCCAGCAGGCCTGGCTGGGCCGAGACCGGCGCCCAGAGCCGCGTCGCGACCAGCAGCGCCGTCCAGACCACGAGCAGCGCCGCCGTCCACCAGAACGCCGAGCGGTGCCGGCGGACCACGATCCATGCGAGCCCGCGCAGCTGCGACCTGCCGGTGCCCGGGGACGCCGTGCCCGGAGCGCTTGCTACGGACGTGCTCATGCCGTCACCGCGGTCCGCTGCTCGGCGCTCGGGGTGAGCAGCGCGGGGGCGTCGGGGGACCGCAGATGGGCGAGCAACAGCTCTTCGAGGGTGGGTTCCACGGCCTGCCAGTCGCCCACGACCGGGCCGTCCCGCCGGACCAGGGCGGTCATCTGGCGGCCCGTGGTCCGGGACTCCACGACCGTGTGCTGACCGAGGTCGGCCACCGGCCCCGTCAGCAGGGAGTGCACGGACAGCAGCTCGTCCGTCTCGCCGCCGAGCCGCACCCGGCCGCCGTCGACGAGCAGCAAGTAGTCGCAGGCGCCGTCGAGTTCGGCCAGGACGTGCGAGGACATCACGATCGTGGTCCCGTGCTGGGCGGCATCGGACATCAGCATGCCCATCAGGTCGTGCCTGGCCAGCGGGTCCAGGTCGGCCATCGGTTCGTCGAGCAGCATCAGCTCGGGCCGCTTGGCCAGTGCGAGTGCGAGGGCGACGCGGGTGCGCTGACCGCCGGAGAGCGAGCGGACGCGGTCGCCCGACGCCAGTTTTCCATCCGCGACGATCTTCTCCGCGATCGCCGCGTCCCAGCGGGCCCGGTTCAGCTCGTATCCCATGCGGAGGGTCTCGGCGACCGTCAGCTGGCCGATCAGCGGCTTGTCCTGGGCGACGTACGCGATCCGCTCACGGGCCGCTGCCGGCCGGGTGCCGAGCACGCGCACCGCGCCCTCGGTCGGCCGGAGCAGTCCGGCGGCGTGGGCCAGCAGGGTCGACTTGCCGGCGCCGTTGGGCCCGCCCAGGGCGCAGATGCGCCCGGTGGGAAGCCGGAACGAGCAGTCCCGCAGCGCCCAGCCGCCCCGCCTGCCGTACGTCTTGCCGAGGCCGGCGGCTTCGATGGCGGTGTCGGTCATATGATCGCGTCCCCCTGGGAGCTCTGGTTCGTGAAGCAGTCGTCGAGTACGGATGCGCAGAGCGCCGCCGCGTCGTCCTTGTCCAGCCCGGCCGCCCGGGCGCGGCCCGCCCACTCGGCGAGTTCGGCCCGCAGTGCCGAGTCGGCGGGCGGGGTCCGGCCGAGTGTCTTCCTGACGAAGGTGCCCATTCCGCGCCGGGCCTCGACCAGGCCCTCGCGTTCCAGCTCGCGGTAGGCCTTCAGGACGGTGTTGGGGTTGATCGCGGTGGCCTCGACGACCGCGCGCGCGGTGGGCAACTGGTCGCCGGGCTCCAGCAGGCCCAGGCGCAGGGCCTGTTTGGTCTGCTGGACGATCTGGAGGTACGTCGAGACGCCGCTGCGGCGGTCGATGCGGAACTCGATCACTCGCCTACCCCCTTTAACTAATTGAGTAGTGGAAGAGTGATGCAAAGAAGGGGCGGTGTCAATTCCTGGATCGACACCGCCCCGGGAGGGCCCTTCAGGACTCCGTGCGGTACATCAGGTCCACCTCATGCGTGGTGAACCCCATCCGCTCGTACACCGTGACGGCCGCGGTGTTGTCCTCGTCGACGTACAGCATCGCGGTCGGCAGACCCTGCGCCGCGAGATGCCGCAGCCCGGTCGCGGTCAGCGCCTTGCCCAGGCCGCCGCCCTGCGTGTCGGGGCGGATGCCGACCACGTAGACCTCGCCCAGCTGCTCCCGGGAGTGCACCTTCGTCCAGTGGAAGCCGACGATCTCCCCGCCGGGGCCGCCGCCGGACGCGCGTACCGCGAGGAAGAAGCCCTTCGGGTCGAACCACCGCTCGGACTTGCGGTCGTCGAGATCGCGCTGGTTCATCTGGCCCTGCTCGGGGTGATGGGCGAAGGCGGCCGCGTTCACCGCGAGCCAGGCGGCGTCGTCCTCGCCGGGTACGAAGGTCCGTACGGTCACGCCCTCCGGGTACACCGGCTCGGGAATGTCGAGCGGGACCAACGGGCGCCGCAGCTGGCGCAGTTCGCGGAACTTGGTCAGGCCGAGCACCTGGGCGAGATGACGGGCGCCGGAGTGGCCGCCGTGCGCCCACACCCGCAGCCTGCTTCCCGAAGCGGCGAGCAGCGCGGCCCCCAGCGCCCGGCCGTGGCCCTGACCGCGGTGCGAGGGGTGGACGACCAGTTCGGCGGCGGGTGCCTCGACCGGGTCGGTGGCCTCCAACTGGGCGTATCCGGTGAGCGTGTCCCCGGAGCTGACGAGGAAGTGCAGCACCCCTTCGCGCCGCCCGCCGCGCAGTTGCAGTCTTCCCTGTTCGGAGACGGCCTGCTGCCCGTCGGTACGGGCGGCCTCGGCGAGCAGCGTGAGCACGGCCTGCTCCTGGTCGTCGGTGAGGGCTTCCAGGGTCTGGATCTGCCGGCCGGGGAAGGGGACTGCGGGCACATTCGTCATGGGGACGAGCGTACGGCGGCGGGGCGGGAGCGGACCGCCGCCGCCTCGGACACCCCGGGCCGTCGCCGAACGGCCCGGGCTCCCGCGGACGACGGCGCGCCCCCAACGGAAACCAGCTCGTAACCCCATTCCCCTGTCGCGCTACGCGCGTTGACTCTAGGCTGCGCCTCGCACCCCTCACCCTTCACACAGAACTCACAAGGGGACGAATGTCAGCGACACCTCACAGAACCCGCGGCAGCCGTGCGACGCGGCGCATCCTTGCCGCCGCAGCCGGGCTCGCGACCGCCGGCGCGCTCGTCGCGGCGATGCCGGCCGGGTCGCACGGCCACGGGCACGGCGGCCACGGCCACCACCGGCCGGATCCCACCGTCGATGTGCAGATGCTGTCCTTCAACGATCTGCACGGGAACCTGGAGCCGCCGGCCGGCTCGTCCGGCACCGTGGCGGAGACCCAGCCGGACGGGACGGTGAAGTCGATTCCGGCCGGTGGCGCGGAGTATCTGGCGAGTTCGCTGCGGAACGCCCGCAAGGGCCACCCGTACTCGATCACCGCTGCGGGCGGCGACATGATCGGCGCCAGCCCGATGCTGTCGGGGCTCTTCCACGACGAGCCGACCATCGAGGCGCTCAACGACATCAAGCTCGATGTCACCTCCGTCGGCAACCACGAGTTCGACGAGGGCGCGACCGAGCTGGCGCGGATGCAGAACGGCGGCTGCCACCCCACCGACGGCTGCTACGAGAAGGGGAAGAAGTTCCGCGGTGCGGACTTCCCCTACCTGGCCGCCAACGTGACGAGCGAGAAGACCGGCAAGCCGATCCTCAAGCCGTACACCGTCTGGAAGAAGAACGGCGTCAAGATCGGATTCATCGGGGTGACCCTGGAGGGCACGCCCAACATCGTCACCGCCAACGGCGTCAAGGGACTGAAGTTCCACGACGAGATCGAGACGGTCAACAAGTACGCCAGGGAACTGGACCGGCAGGGCGTGAAGTCCATCGTCGCGCTGATCCACGAGGGCGGGCTGCCGGCCAGCAGCTCGTACAACTACGGCTGCGACTCCCCGGGTGCGGGGGACGGCATCTCGGGTCCCATCGTCGACATCGCCAAGGGCATCTCGTCCAAGGTGGACGCGCTGGTGACCGGGCACACCCACCAGGCGTACGTCTGCACCATCCCGGACCCCTCGGGGAAGCCGCGCATGGTCACATCGGCAGCGTCCTTCGGGCGGCTCTACACCGACAGCACCCTCACCTACGACCGCAGGACGAACGACATCGTGCGTACGTCGGTGAAGTCCGTGACATCGGCGAACCACATCGTCAGCCGTGACCAGCCCAAGGCGCAGGACATCAGCAGCCTGATCGCCCGCTGGAACGCGCTGGCCGCGCCGATCGCCAACAAGCCGCAGGGCTTCATCTCCGCGGACATCAACGGCCGAGGTGCCACGACGCCGGAGGAACCGCTCGGTGATCTGATCGCCGACGCCCAGCTCGCCGGACTCTCCCCGGCGGACAAGGGCGGCGCGCAGCTCGCCTTCATGAACCCCGGAGGCATCCGGTCCGACCTCGTGTACAAGGCGAGCGGCAGTGAGGGCGACGGGGTGGTGACCTACGGCGAGGCGTTCACCGTGCAGCCGTTCACCAACATGATGAACGTCGTCGACCTCACCGGTGCTCAGGTCATCAGCGCCCTGCAGCAGCAGGTCAGCGGGGCGAACGCGGCATCGCCGAAGATTCTTCAGATCTCGAAGGGGCTGACCTACACCCTCGACATGACGAAGAGCGGCGCCGACCGTGTGGTCGCCGGAACCATCGAGCTCAACGGCAAGGCGATCGACCCGGCCGCGACCTACCGGGTCGGGATGAACGAATTCCTGGCGGGCGGCGGCGACGGCTTCGCGGCCCTCGGCCAGGGCACGAACAAGCTGGTCGGCGCGTCCGACCTGGATCTCTTCAACGCCTACCTGGCGGCGAACTCCTCGGCGTCCGCGCCGATCACGCCGCCGGCCGCGGACCGGATCACGGTCGTCCAGTAGTCCAGGAAACGGCACAGCCGGACGGGGCGGTGGGCGGCAGCCCACCGCCCCGTCCGCGCGAGCGGAGCCGGAGGTCTCACGCGGAGGCGCCACGGCCCGGACGCCGGACGTGGCGGCAAGCCGGGCCGGGAAGCCGGGTTGGGAAGCCGGGCACGCCGGGAAGTTGCGGGCCGGGCGGGAGTGGTCCGCATAACGACCGACAAATGGATGGAAACCGGTGGCTACCGGGGGTACGACTTGCGCTCGGGGGGCGCGTGCGTGGTGGGATGAGCCGATGCGACCCCCCACACGCATAGCCCCGCATCCCTACAATCCCTACGACCAGCTGGCACAACTCCGCGACCCGGAGCCGGGCCACGAGCCGTACCCGTACGACGAGAGCGACCCGCTCGACCTCGGTCTGAAGGCCGATGACGAGACCGACGACGACACATGGTCGCCGCCCGACCACCGCGGACGCGGACGCCTCGCCGCCGTCTCATCGGTGGTGAAGATCGCCGTCGCCGCGCTGGTCTGCACCGGATTCCTCTTCCTCAGCGACCGTCTCGCCGAGCTCTACGCGCAGGACAAGGCCGCCGACAAGCTCCAGCAGTCTCTGCATCTGGCGACCAAGCCCGAGGTGGACATCCACGGATTCCCCTTCCTCACCCAGCTGATGGACAAGCGCATCGACCGGGTCGACGTCGCCGTCCCCGATGTGGCGGCGGACCGCGTCTCGCTCGCCGAGGTCAGGGCCACCGCCAAGGACGTACGGATCACCGGCGACCTCCCCACATCGATCAAGGGCGCGGTCGTCGGCTCCATGGACGGCGACGTGTTTCTGTCCTTCGACGACATGAACCGTGAACTGGGCGCTTCACAGGTGAAGTTCACCGACGCCGGCCAGGACTCGGTGAAGGTGGCGGGCGGGCTGCCCGTCGCGGGCAAGGACGTACGGGTCAGGGCCGAGGCGCACATCCGCCGGGAGGGCGGCCGCGCGGTCTCCACCACGGTCGACCACATGCAGCTCGACATCCCCGGTATCGCCACCTACACGCCGGGCAAGGACCGCGCCCACTCCGGCCTGCGGCTGGCCCCCGAGGCGGTGGCCAGGATCGCCCGGGAGAAGAAGCACATCAGGGCGCTGCTGGCGGTGCCGGCCGTGGTCGACCGGATCGGCGTACCCCATGACCGGGTACGGCAGGCGCTGCGCAGCGACGACGAACTCCACCGGCTGATCGGCACACCGCGCTTCGCCCATCAGCTGATGCAGATCAATCTGGTCGACGTGGTGCTGGCCCACCCCTGGCTGCTGGAGAAGGCGGGCATCGACCCCAAGCTGGTCGGCGCCGTCATGAACCTGCGACTGCCGGAGCTCTCCGACCGGCTCTCGCTGTCGTTCAAGCTGCCCAAGGCCCCCGGGCAGCTGCGGCTGCGCCATGTGGTCGTCGAGGACAAGGGAATCCGTGCGGACCTGGCGGGTTCGGGGCTGCACTGGGGCAAGTAGTCCCGTGGCCCCTCAGGGGGCCTCGGAGGGCGGCGGTGTCGGGACACCCGGGATACGGATCCTTGCCTCGGTGCCGCCGCCGGGCGCCGGTCGGAGCGTGATCTCGCCGCCCGACTGCTGGACCGTGCGGGCCACGATCGAGAGCCCGAGTCCCGAGCCCGGCAGTGAACGCGCGGACGGTGAACGCCAGAAGCGCTCGAAGACGTGGGGCAGGTCATCGGACGGGATGCCGGGGCCGTGGTCCCGGACCGTCAGTTCACCCCGGCGCAGCGCGACCTCGACGGTCCCCCCGGCCGGGCTGAACTTGACCGCGTTGTCGAGCACGTTGACCACGGCCCGCTCCAGTGCGGCGGGCTCCGCCTGGACGTACCAGGACTGGAGATCGGCCGTGATGACCAGCTCCGGTCCGCGAAGCCGCGCCCGCTCGAGCGCGGTGCGGGCGATGTCGTGCAACGCGACGACCTTCTGGGGTCCGGATCGGGTGGCGTCGGGGCGGGACAGCTCCTGGAGGTCACCGATCAGGGCGGCCAGTTCGGTCATCTGTGCCTTGACGGACGACATCAGGGCCCTGCGGTCGTCCGGCGGGATCGCGCGGCCGGTCTCCTCGCTCCTGGCGAGCAGTTCGATGTTGGTGCGCAGCGAGGTGAGCGGGGTACGGAGCTCGTGCCCGGCGTCCGCGATGAGCTGTGCCTGGCGCTCACGGGAGTCGCCGAGGGCGGCCGTCATGGAGTTGAAGGAGCGGGAGAGCCTGGCGAGTTCGTCCTCGCCCTCGGCGGGGATGCGCACGGTGAGGTCCTCGGTGCGGGCCACGTGTTCCACGGCCTCGGCCAGCTCGTCGACCGGCTTGAGACCGGCGCGGGCGATCCCCAGACCCGCGGCGCCCGCCCCGACGACGCCGAGCCCGGACACGCCGAGGAGGAGCAGGGCCAGTTCGTTGAGGGTGTTCCGGGTGTCCGTCAGGGAGAGCGAGACCATGCGCGCGACCCGCGGATAGACCGCGACCGGCCCGTCGACGGGCATCGGCGTGGTCAGCACGCGTACGGGATGCCCCTCGGCGTCGGTGCCGTTGCGGTATCTGCCTCTGGACGTGGCCGAGTCCCGCGCCACCTGCTTGTCGCCGGCCTCCACCTTGACGGCAGGGGCGGTGCCCGCCACGCAGTAGGTGCCGTCGGCCTCCACCAGCTGGTAGTAGTACAGGTTCTGGGGGCCGCCCCCGATGTCCTGCCGGGGCGGCGGCGTCCGGGAGCAGTTGTTGAGGACGTTGGTGACGGCGAGAGCCGAGGGCGGACGGCCGTCCTTGACCATGCCCTCGAGATTCGAGTCGACCTCGTTGTACAGCTTCCCCTGCACCAGGAACCAGCAGATCACCGACACCACGGCCACCGCGAAGGCCACCGCGGCGGCGGTCAGCATCGCCAGCCGGGACCGCAGCGGCAGGCGGCGGAACCAGCGCACCGGCTGGGGGAGTCTCACTCCGCGCTCCCGGTGCGCAGGGCATAGCCCACGCCCCGGACCGTGTGCACCAGCCTCGGCTCGCCGCCCGCCTCCGTCTTCCTGCGCAGATACATCACGTACACGTCCAGCGAGTTGGAGCTCGGCTCGAAGTCGAAGCCCCACACCGCCTTCAGGATCTGCTCCCGGGTGAGTACCTGGCGCGGATGTGCCAGGAACATCTCGAGCAGGGTGAATTCGGTGCGGGTCAGTTCGACCCTGCGCTCCCCGCGCACGACCTCGCGGGTGGACAGATCCATCCGCAGATCGGCGAAGGCCAGCACATTGTCGTCGGGCTCCTGACCCGCCGCGGCAGCGTAGGAACTGCGGCGCAGCAGCGCACGGATACGGGCGAACAGCTCGTCGAGTTCGAACGGTTTCACCAGATAGTCGTCGGCGCCCGCGTCGAGTCCGGTGACCCGGTCGCCGACCGTGTCACGGGCGGTGAGCATCAGGATCGGTGTCGTCGACCCGGAGGCGCGCAGTCGGCGGGCGGCGGTCAGGCCGTCCATCCGCGGCATCTGGATGTCCAGGACCACCAGATCGGGGTCGTAGGGGACTGCTTTGGTGAGCGCGTCGAGCCCGTCGACCGCGACCTCCGTTCCGTACCCCTCGAAGGCGAGGCTGCGCTGCAGCGCTTCGCGTACGGCGGGTTCGTCGTCGACGATCAGGATGCGTTGCTGGTCGCGGCCGTCTTCGGCGGGGCTCATCGGTGCTCTGTCCTCGGTTCGCGGGATGTCGTCGGTGGCGGGCGGGTTCAGCCTCGCACGGCCGACCGGCGGCGGCGTGCGGCACGCCCCTTGGCGGCGGTGGTGCTGCGGACCTCGGGGGCCCGTACCGGCGCCCGTCCGGCTTCCGACTGGGCGAGCGCGAAGGGCAGACCGAGGTCCGCAGGGTCCGCCCAGGAGACTGTGGTGAGCAGGGCGTGCCGGGCTCGGTTGACGGTGACGTGCAGTGATGCGGTCACGGGGTCCTCCTAGCTGTTGCTGTTGCTTCCGCCGGCCCTCAGGTCGGCGAGGTCGGCCTTCACGGTGTTGATCGGGATGGCGAAACCGAGACCGACGCTGCCCGCGCTGCTGGAACTGTCGCTGCTCTGCGAAGCAGACGAGTACATCGCGGAGTTGATGCCGATGATCTCGCCGTTCATGTTGATCAGCGCGCCACCGGAGTTGCCCGGGTTGAGCGAGGCGTCGGTCTGCAGCGCCTTGTAGGTGGTGGTGGACTCGCCCGTGTCCCCGTTGAACTGCCGGCCACCGAACTGGAAGGGCCAGTTGCCTTCGCCGCCGCCCTGTTGCTGTTGCTGCTGCTCGTTCTGCCCCCCGTCCTTGGCGACGGTGACGTCCCGGTTCAGGGCGGAGACGATGCCGCTGGTGACCGTTCCCGTCAGGCCCTCGGGGGAACCGATCGCCACGACCTGGTCGCCGACGGCGACATTGCCGGAGTCGCCGAGCGAGGCCGGCTTCAGACCGCTCGCGCCGTCCACATCGACAAGGGCGAGGTCCTTGCCCGGGTCGGTGCCGACGACCTTCGCGGTGTACGACCTGCCGTTGTTCATGGTGACCTTGACCGAGGTGGCGCCGGAGATCACATGGTTGTTGGTGACGATCTCGCCGGCCGAGCTGATGATCACGCCTGCTCCGGTGGACTGACCGGCGCTGGACGTGGCCTTGATCTCGACGATGCTCGGCGACACGGCCTGGGCGACACCGGAGACCGTGCCCCGGCTCGACTGCGAGACGGTGGTGCCGCTGACCGTGCCTGCCGGGTTGCCGCTGCTGCCGTTGTCCAGCAGCGACTCGGCCAGTACCGCCGTACCGCCGCCGACGGCGGCCGCGACGATGGCGACCGCTGCGAGCAGGGCGATCGGCCGCTTCGCCCGCCGGGGGCGGGCGGGGTCCGCCGCGGGAGCCGGAGGGGGCCAGGCCGCAGACGGCTCGTGGGCGGGCGGCGGCGGGTAGGACCGGGCCGCATACGCATCTTCATGCTGCGAGGTGGGGTACTGCTCCGGGTTCTCGGTCATGTCTCATAGCGTGTCCACCGACCATGAGAGTTTCCTGAGTCCCTGCTGAGAAGCCCGACAGAAGCCCGTATGCCCGATGTAAAGGCGGGCCGGCCCCCGCCACAGGGCCGGGGTTACTCGCAGCCGCAGGAACGGCGTACGACGAGCGCCGAAGGGAACTGCTTCAGCCGTTCCCGCCGGGATCCGGCGACCCGCAGTGAATCGTCGAGCACGAGATCCACCGCCGACCGCGCCATCGCGGGGCGGTCGGAGTACACGGTGGTGAGCGGCGGGTCGGTCAGCGCCGCTTCCTTGACGTCGTCGAAGCCGGCCACGGCCAGCTCGCCCGGCACATCGATCCGCAGTTCGCGCGCCGCCCGCAGCACGCCGATCGCCTGGTCGTCGGTGGAGCAGAAGATCGCCGGGGGCCTGTCGGGGCCGGCGAGCAGCTCGAGCGAGACCCGGTAGGCGTCGTAGCGGTTGTACGGGGCCTGGAAGAGCCGCCCCTCGACGGAGCGGCCGGATTCCTGCATGGCCCGCCGCCAGCCTTCGACATGGTCGGCCACCGGGTCGCCGACGGCCGGCGTCGACTCGACACCGCCGAGGCAGGCCACGTACGCGTAGCCGTGTTCCAGCAGATGGCGGGTGGCGAGCTGGGCGCCGCCGATGTCGTCCGTGACGACGGCCACGTCGTCGATGGCCTCGGGGCGCTCGTGCAGCAGCACCACCCTGGCGTCCCAGGCCTCGATCTCGGCCGCCGCGCGCTCGCTCATGCCCTGGCTGACCAGGATCAGACCGGAGACCCGCATCCCGAGAAAGGCCCGCAGGTAGTGGACCTCACGCTCGTCGCGGTAGTCGGAATTGCCGACCAGGACCATTTTTCCGCGCTCGGCTGCGGCCTGTTCCACCGCGTGCGCCATCTCCCCGAAGAAGGGCTGCCTGGCGTCCGGCACGATCATTCCTATGAGATCGGTACGGCGCGAGGCCATCGCCTGCGCCACCCGGTCCGGCCGGTACCCCAGCTCCTTGATCGCGTTGACTACCCGCTCGCGCGTGGCCGGGGCGACCGGCCTCGGTCCGTTGTTGATGACATAGCTGACGACGGCGGTCGAAGTCCCCGCCAGTCGCGCTACGTCGTCCCGCGTCACCTTGGCCACGCGCGGCAGTCTACGCGGATGGACCACCCATGGGACCTACCGTTTTGCAGGTCGGACAGCTTCCTCGGGCGAGGCCGCAGTGCCTCCCGTACGGGTGGTTTCCGGATTGAAGGTTGACGAGTCGGTGCCGGCGGCCCGGGGGGCGGTCTTCGCCCTGGGATCGTCGGTTGCCCGCTCGGCCTTCTCGGGGGTGACGAAGCGGTAGCCGACGTTGCGGACCGTACCGATCAGCGACTCGTGCTCCGGACCGAGCTTGGCCCGCAGCCGCCGCACATGGACGTCCACCGTGCGGGTGCCGCCGAAGTAGTCGTAGCCCCAGACCTCCTGGAGCAGCTGGGCCCGGGTGAAGACCCGTCCCGGATGCTGGGCGAGGTACTTGAGCAGCTCGAACTCCTTGAAGGTCAGGTCCAGCACCCGGCCCTTGAGCTTCGCGCTGTACGTCGCCTCGTCGACGGAGAGGTCGCCGTTGCGGATCTCCATCGGGGAGTCGTCGGATGTGAGCTGCCGCCGGCCGGTGGCGAGGCGCAGCCGCGCCTCGACCTCGGCGGGGCCCGCGGTGTCGAGCAGTACGTCGTCGATGCCCCAGTCGGCGGTGACGGCCGCGAGACCGCCCTCGGTCACGATCAGGATCAGCGGACAGCCGGGCCCGGTGGAACGGAGCAGCTGACAGAGGCTGCGGACCTGCGGCAGGTCACGCCTCCCGTCGATGAGGATCACATCGGCACCGGGGGTGTCGACGAGGGCCGGGCCCTCGGCGGGGGCGACCCGCACGTTGTGCAGCAGAAGGCCGAGGGCGGGGAGCACCTCCGTCGACGGCTGAAGGGCATTGGTCAGGAGCAGCAGAGAGCTCATCGCGCCCCACCTGCCGTGGTCGTCATCCGGTCGTGCGGGTTTCGCTTGCCCATTACGTCGGTTCCTCCTCGGTCCCTGCGAGGACGTATGCGGCACTGCTTGTCTCCGCGTACCCCGCATCCGGGGGTTCGCTGCGCTGACGTGGCGTTTCGTATACAACGCTCCGAAAGCACAAAAGGACCCGGGGGCAACTCTGCCCAGGTCCTTATCCCAGCAGAATAGCTCACATGAGCTCCGTACCTGAAGGCCAGTTCCGCAGGACCCCCGTTCCGCCGGTCACTCGGGGCGACCGGCGGACCGTCCTGCTCACCCGTGACGGGGTCCGTATCGAGGCGCTGTACGAGCCGTGCACGGCCGGCCCTTCGGACACCGCGATCGTGCTGGCGCACGGCTTCACCGGGGCGGTCGACAGGCCCGCGGTACGGCGGGCGGCCGGTGTTTTCGCGCACCGTGCGGCCGTGATCACCTTCTCGTTCCGGGGGCACGGGCGGTCGGGCGGGCGCTCGACGGTCGGCAACAGCGAAGTGTTCGATCTGGAGGCGGCGGTCGCGTGGGCTCGTGCGCTCGGTCACAGCAGAGTGGTCACGGTGGGTTTCTCGATGGGCGGCTCCGTGGTGCTGCGCCAGGCGGCGCTCTGCGCTTCGGAAGCCTCCGCGTACGAGGGGCGCACGGACGCGCGCGTTGACGCGGTGGCCGCGGTGAGCGCCCCCGCGCGCTGGTACTACCGGGGGACGGCCCCCATGCGCCGACTGCACTGGGTGGTCACCCGGCCGTTGGGGCGACTGGTGGGCCGGGTCGGTTTCGGCACCCGTATACACACCGAGGACTGGGACCCGGTCCCGCTCTCGCCGGTGGAAGCGGTGCCGATGATCGCGCCCATCCCGCTGCTGATCGTGCACGGGGACCGGGATCCGTACTTCCCGCTCGACCACCCCCGGATGCTGGCCGGTGCGTCCGGTGGCGCGGCGGAACTGTGGATCGAACCGGGGATGGGGCATGCGGAGAACGCGGCCGGTCCCGGGCTGCTGGAACGTGTGGCGGACTGGCTGACGTCGCGGTAGCGCGACACGGACGGGCGGAACCGGTCCCGCAAACGGGCGGGCTCCGCGCACACCACCGGCCGGCAACCGGCATCATGGACCCGCGCGACGCGAACCGAAGAGGAGTACCACCCATGGCTGCGGGAACCATCCGCTACTGGGCCGCCGCCAAGGCCGCGGCAGGCACCGCCGAAGAGCCCTACACCGCCGACACCCTCGCGGATGCCCTCGGCGCGGCCCGCGAGCGGCACCCGGGCGAGCTGGTGCAGGTGCTGCGGCGATGCTCGTTCCTCGTCGACGGCGATCCCGTCGGAACCCGCGGTCATGAGACGGTACGGCTTGCCGAGGGCGGCACGGTCGAGGTGCTCCCGCCGTTTGCAGGAGGGTGACCCAGCATGACTGATCAGCAATATCCCTACGGGCGGTACGACCAGTACGGGCAGCAGCAGCCCCAGCCGCCCTACCAGGAGCCGTACGCGCAGGATCCGCATGCGCACGACCCGTACACCCAGACCTGGGACGGGCAGACGTGGGACACCCAGTACCAGCCGGTCCAGCAGTCCGCGCAGCATCCGCGGCAGGCCGGGGGGCACCAGCAGCAGGCCGCGGGGCATCCGCAGGAGCAGCACGCGCAGCAGTACCCTCCGCCGCAGGAGCCCGGCGGCTACCCGCCGCAGCACTCCCAGCAGTCCCAGCCCCAGCAGCCTTTCGCCTCCGGGCACCCGCAGCAGTCCCAGCAGTCCCAGCCCCAGCAGCCTTTCGCCTCCGGGCACCCGCAGCAGTACCCGCAGTCGCAGCAGCCCCAGCAGTACCCCCAGCAGCCGGTGGCCGCTGATCCCGCCTACCTGCCGCCGCAGTCCCATCCCCTGCCGCCGGAGACCCCTGCCGCCGCGCCGGCCGCCGCCCCGGCGGCCGGATACGAGTCGCCGGCCGCCGAGGGGCCTGCCTACAGCGCGCCGAGCACGGCGGGCAATGCGCGGATCACGGACGCCCAGCGGGCCCGCGCCGAGGGGCGGTCGCCGATCATCGCGCCCGGGATGCAGCCCGCGGGGCTGACCGCGGGGCTGGCGCTGCTGATCGCTCTGACCGCGTTCGGCGGGCGGTACGCGGTGCTGGTGCCGCTGCTGGTGCTCCAGGCGCTCACCGCCGCCGGATGGTTCCGGCTGAACGGGATGTGGCCCGCCCGCCAGGGCATCGCACTCGCCTTCGCAGGTGGTGTCGTCGCGGACGCCGCGCTGCTCGTCGCGGGCGCCGGACACGGGCCCGCCGCCATCATCGGCACCCTCGGCGTCTGGGTGCTGCTGACCCTCGTACTGCAACTGCGCAGCCACGCGCCGGGCGACGAGCGGATGGCCGGGCTGCTGGCCACCATCGCCTCCTCCGCGCTCGCCGTCATGGCGACCGGAACGCTGGCCGCCTCGATGGACGCGGTGACGGTAGGCGGGATCGCCGTGGCGGTCGCCGTGATCGCCCGCGCGCTGCCGCTGCCGGGCCCCGCGTCGGTGCTCGTCGCGCTGCTGGCCGGGGCGGGCGCGGGCATCGCGGCGGGCGGTATGACCGGCCTGGGGGCGCAGGGGGCACTGCTCGGCTTCGCCGCGGGCGGCTGCGCGCTGATCGGGCTGCGGGTCGCCAGCTACGACTACCCGTCCCGATTCGTCCATATGACGGCCGGAGTGGCCCTGCCGCTCACCGCGGCGGCGCCCGCGATCTATCTGATCGGACGGGTCGTCGGCTGACCCGGCGGTTAGGCTCGCGTTCGGTGCCACCGGCACGCATCAAGGGACACGGGCACGACCAGGGTGGGGACTACCGGCCATGCGCGCACTGCGGACACTGCTCATCATCGTCGTCATTCTCGGCGGTCTCTTCGTCGGCGCCGACCGCATCGCGGTGCATGTCGCGGAGAACGAGGCGGCCGACCGGATACGCAGCAGTGAGGGGCTCACCGCATCGCCGGACGTCGACATCAAGGGGTTCCCCTTCCTGACCCAGGTCCTCGGCAAGAAGCTGGACCGGGTCGACATCACGATGAACGGGGTCGAGGCGAGCGCGCAGGGCCGGAAGGTCCGGATCACCCGGGTGCGGGCCGAACTCCACGACGTGCGGATCTCGGGCAGCTACTCCAGCGCGGTCGCCGCGCGGGCGAGCGGCACCGCGCACATCTCGTACGAGGACCTCACCAGGGCGTCGGAGACCGGCGCCAAGGTCGCCTACGGGGGCGACGGCAAGGTCAAGGTCACCGGGTCGGTCGACATCCTGGGCCGCACCCTGACCCGCAGCGTGACGTCTTCGGTGACCATGGTGGGCAAGAACAGGATCAAGGTGCGCGCGGACGCGGTGCCCGGTGAGGGCATTCCCGGTCTCGAGGGACTCGTCCGCAAGAAGACCGACTTCGAGGGCGCGATCGGCGGCCTGCCGTCCGGCCTCGAACTCGACAAGGTGCAGGCCACGCCGGACGGTGTCGACATCGGAGTCACCGGGACGGACGTATCGCTGGCCGGCTAGGGCCGGGCATGCGGTGTCCGAGCGTGGGCCCAGCGCCCTTCGCCCGGATGATGAGACAGGGGTGTCCGGTCCGCAGATGGCGGGTAAGCAGACCGACGCGATGAGGGCGGCCGTGGGCCCTTCGCTCTCCTGATCGTCTCGCATTGCGGACGATCGCGTCTCAATATGCGACACGCCGGTGACATCTCCGCCCGTACTTCCCTACGATCGTCTCCATGCAGCGTTATTCGAGCGGTCTCCGTACCCGGGGACTGGCGGTTCTCACGAAGCGGCGGGCAGTAGACCTGTGCCGCGTCGCCGCCATGCTCTGTCGCGCCGTCTGAGCGGGAGCTCCGCCTCCCGTATTCCGGGACCCTTCGACCGTTGTCAGGGTCCGCCCCCGGTGCCGGATGCGCCCCCACGCCGCTGTGGACCCGTATGCCGGCACCTCCGCACCACCCCGCCGCACACTGCCCCGGAGGAGAGCCGCATGAGCCGCAGCGACGTACTGGTAGACGCTGACTGGGTCGAGGCCCACATCGATGACCCGCAGGTCGCCATCGTCGAGGTGGACGAGGACACCTCGGCGTACGAGAAGAACCACATCCGCAACGCCATCCGCATCGACTGGACCAAGGACCTTCAGGACCCGGTCCGCCGTGACTTCATCGACCAGGCCGGCTTCGAGAAGCTGCTGTCGGACAAGGGCATCGGCAACGACACCACCGTCGTCCTCTACGGCGGCAACAACAACTGGTTCGCGTCGTACGCCTTCTGGTACTTCAAGCTCTACGGTCACGGCGACGTCCGGCTGCTCGACGGCGGCCGCAAGAAGTGGGAGCTCGACTCCCGTGACCTGGTCGACGCCGTTCCGTCCCGCCCGGCCGCAAACTACAAGGCCAAGCCGCAGGACGAGTCGATCCGCGCCTACCGCGACGACGTGGTGGCCGCGATCAACAACCAGAACCTGGTCGACGTGCGGTCGCCCGACGAGTTCAGCGGCAAGCTGCTCGCCCCGGCGCACCTCCCGCAGGAGCAGTCGCAGCGCCCCGGCCACGTTCCGAGCGCCCGCAACATCCCGTGGTCGAAGAACGCCAACGACGACGGCACCTTCAAGTCCGACGACGAGCTCAAGGCCCTCTACGAGGACGAGCAGGTCGATCTGGCCAAGGACACCATCGCGTACTGCCGTATCGGTGAGCGCTCCGCGCTGACCTGGTTCGTGCTGCACGAGCTGCTCGGCCAGGAGAACGTCAAGAACTACGACGGTTCGTGGACCGAGTACGGCTCCCTGGTGGGCGTACCGATCGAGCTCGGCGCCAACAAGTAACCCCTCCTCTCCGACCTGAAGGACAGATCCCTATGTGTGGAGCAAAGGCCGGCGGCCCCGACGCTTCGACCATCAAGCCCGGTGAGACCACCATCCAGGGCAGCGTGACCCGCGACGGCGAGCCCGTCACCGGTTATGTGCGCCTGCTGGACGCGACCGGCGAGTTCACCGCGGAGGTCCCGACCTCGGCGACCGGGCAGTTCCGCTTCTACGCGGCCGAGGGCACCTGGACGCTGAGGGCGCTCGTCCCCGGCGGCACGGCGGACCGTACGGTCGTCGCGCAGACCGGCGGTCTTGCCGAGGTCGCGATCGCGGTCTGACCGCATCGTGCGCTGAATTCAGTGACCGGCCGAAGGGCCGCACCCCCGGGGGTTGGACGCCGCCGAACATACGGGGTGCGGCCCTTCGTGCCATCCCGGACCGGCGCACTCCGGGCCCGCCGGACTTACGCTGGACCCATGTACTCGCGACGTCGGCGCGGCTATTTCCTGCTGATGGGCGGATGTCTGGTGCTGTTCATATCCGCCTGGGCCTTTGTGCGTCTCTGGTCGGTTCCCGCTGCCGTCGGGATGTGCCTGGTGGCCATGATCATTCCGCCGATCGCCGCGGTGGTCGGCAACCGGCGCGGCCCCGAGGACCGCTGGTGGGACGACCCGTCGGGCGACAAGAAGTCCGATGAGTGGTGGGACGAGCTGGACGGAAAAAAGCGGCGTTAGCCGGGGCCGTGGCGCAATCGGCGCGGACCGGAACCGACGGGGGCTGCCGTCGTCAGTAGACGAGCGCCTGTACGCCGTCCGCCATGGCTTCCTGAACGAAGACCTGCGCGCCCGCGATCCGTACGCCGTCCAGGACGTCCTGCTCGGTGATGTCCCGCCGGGCCGCGCACTGCGTGCACAGGGTGACCTGCCCGCCTGCCTGGATCGACTCGATCAGATCGGGCAGCGGCGCGGCGTGCGGAAGCTCGAACTCGGCGGCCCTGCCCGGCAGGGCGAACCAGGCCGACTCCCCGGTCAGCCAGAGTGAGACCTGCACGCCGCTGGCGACGGCGACGGCGGCCACGGTAAAGGCCTGGGAGCATCGCTCCGCCGCGTCCGAACCCGCTGTCACCTTGATCACTAGCTTCTTCTGCGCCATGGCCGAACTGTAATCGCCGGGCGCGAGGCCTCCGGCCCTCCCGGTGGCCCGGCGCGGCCGCCGTGGCGCCGGGTCCGGCCGGTGGTGCGGGGCGCCCGCCCGCTTGCCGGCCACCTCGCAGAGAGGGCCCGGCCCCCACCCACTAGGCTGGGACCCGGCCGTTCTGCCTCCACCGTTCATGCAAGGAGCACCCCGTGCTTGACGCAGTCTTCATCGCCCTTCTGATCCTGGTCTGCGTCGGCGTGCTCGCCTTCGCCGGCCTGTCCGTGAAGAAGCTCTACCAGGGCCAGCGCTGACGTCATGATCGAGATTCCGTCGGACCTGCATCCGAGCCTCGTCCCCCTCGTCTTCCTGCTCGGCAACTGGGAGGGCGCGGGCGTCGCCGATTTCCCGGGCGACGAGAAGTGCAACTTCGGCCAGGAAGTCACCTTCACCCACGACGGCAGGGACTTCCTCGAGTACGTCTCGCACACCTGGGTGCTCGACTCCGATGGCAGGAAGGTCAAGCCGCTGGAGTCCGAGTCCGGGTACTGGCGCGTCGACGAGCACCGCAAGGTCGAGGTCGTCATGGTCCGCGACCAGGGAGTCGTCGAGATCTGGTACGGCGAGCTCGCCGACCAGAAGCCGCAGATCGACCTCGTCACGGACGCGGTCGCCCGTACCGCCGCGTCCGGACCGTACAGCGGCGGCAAGCGGCTCTACGGCTACGTGAACAGCGATCTCATGTGGGTCGGTGAGAAGGCCACCCCCGAGGTCGAGCTCCGCCCGTACATGTCGGCACATCTGAAGAAGGTCGTCGATCCGAGCGAGTGGGCGAAGGACCTCAAGGACCTGCCCGACGACGGGATCGCCTTCTTCAAGTAGACCGCCCGCACCGAGCAGGGCGACCGGGGCGGGGCGCTGCCTAGACTGGAGGCGTGGTGACCACCGACTGGCAGAGCGACCTCCGCAGGCGCGGATACCGGCTGACCCCGCAGCGGCAGCTGGTGCTCGAGGCCGTGGACGCGCTGGAGCACGCGACGCCCGACGACATCCTGACCGAGGTCAGGAAGACGGCGCGCGGAGTGAACATCTCCACCGTCTACCGGACCCTGGAGCTGCTGGAGGAGCTGGAGCTGGTCAGCCATGCCCATCTCGGGCATGGCGCCCCCACGTACCACCTCGCGGACCGGCACCATCACATCCATCTGGTCTGCCGGGACTGCACGGACGTCATCGAGGCGGACATCGCCGTCGCCGCCGACTTCACGGCGAAGCTCCGCGAGACCTTCGGATTCGACACCGACATGAAGCACTTCGCCATCTTCGGGCGCTGCCAGAGCTGTACGGACAAGTGCGCCGGTGAGACTTCCGGCGGCCGGTCGTAGGCTTACGGACATGAAGAGCCCGCTGCTGACCCTGCCCGGCGCCGTCCCCGCCGAAGGACGTGACGAAGGTGTCGCCGCGCACTACGGCGACCTGTTCCGGGAGCAACGTGAACTCGCGGCCGGTGCCGGTCTCGTGGACCTCTCGCACCGCGGCGTGGTCACCGTCTCCGGCGACGACCGGCTGGGCTGGCTGCATCTGCTGCTCACCCAGCACGTCAGCGAGCTGCCGGCGGGCCGGGCCACCGAAGCGCTGATCCTCTCCGCCAACGGGCACATCGAGCACGCCCTGTATCTCGTGGACGACGGCGAGACGGTGTGGGCGCACGTGGAGCCGGGGACGCAGCAGGATCTGATCGCCTACCTGGAGAGCATGAAGTTCTTCTACCGGGTCGAGGTCGCCGACCGCAGCGAGGACATCGCGGTGGTGCATCTGCCGGCCGGTTCGATCGCCGAGGTCCCGGACGGTGTGGTCGTGAGGGAGACGGCGCACGGCCGTGATCTCTTCCTGCCGAGGGACCGGCTCGAGGCGTACGCGGCGGAGCACGGCCCGGTTGCGGGGCTGCTGGCGTACGAGGCCCTGCGGATCGAGGGGCACCGGCCGCGGCTGGGACTCGAGACCGATCACCGCACGATCCCGCACGAGCTGGGCTGGATCGGCGGCGCCGTTCATCTGGAGAAGGGCTGCTACCGGGGCCAGGAGACGGTCGCCCGTGTCCACAACCTGGGGAAACCGCCGCGCCGGCTGGTCTTTCTGCATCTGGACGGCAGCGAGGTGCTGCTGCCCGGGCACGGCACCCCGGTCCGCCTCGCCGCGGACGGCGAGGAGGGGCGCCAGCTCGGCTTCATCACCTCGTCGGCGCGCCACCACGAGCTGGGGCCGATCGCGCTCGCCCTGGTCAAGCGGAACGTACCGGTGGACGCCGAGCTGATGGCGGGGGACACGGCCGCCGCCCAGGAAGTCGTCGTCGAACCCTGAGCCCGGCCCCGGGCCCGTGTCCGAAGCGGATACGGGTTCCGGCCCCCGGGGCATCAGACGTCGAGCAGCACCGTGAACGGGCCTTCGTTGGTCAGCGAGACCCGCATGCTCGCGCCGAACCGGCCTGTCTCCACCGTCGCCCCCAGGGCGCGCAGCCGGGCCACCACCTCGTTGACGAGCGGCTCCGCCACGTCACCGGGCGCGGCCGCGTTCCAGGTGGGGCGGCGGCCCTTGCGGGCGTCCCCGTACAGCGTGAACTGTGAAATCACCAGCAATGGTGCATTGACGTCCGAACAGGACTTTTCGTCCGCCAGGATCCGCAGCGACCAGAGCTTACGGGCGAGCTGCGCCGCCTCCTCCTCCGAGTCCGCATGGGTGACACCCACCAAAACGCACAAACCCTCCCCGCTGATCTCCCCAACCGTCTCACCAGCAACGACGACGCTCGCGCCGTTCACTCTCTGCACCACTGCACGCATGCGAACCAATCTATCCGGGGCCGAACGGGTGCAGAGCGTCAGCAGGGGCACCACAGGGAGTGGCACCATGCACGGGAGGCGGTGCACCGCACCGGTCGAGGGGACGGATTACGCATATGAGCACATCTGGCGCCAGGCAGTCGCCCGGTCCCGTATCCATGACCCGGTTCAGCTCCGCTCAGCGGCCACCGGTGCAGCGAGCCGGGGACGCGCTCCCCGCGGTCGCCGAGCACGACATCGGTGCGCTGCGTCTGCCGGAGCTGCGGTCCCTGCGCAGGGACGCGCAATCGGACGAGGCGGATCTCAGCTACGTACGGCGGATGCTGCACGGGCGGATCGACATCCTCCGTGCCGAGCTGTCCAGGCGTGCCGGCCCCGACTCGCCGGTGGTCGAGCGGCTTTCCGAGATCCTGGCGGATCTGCCGTCGTCGCACCGCTCGTCGGCCCGGCACGTCACACTTTCCCCGCCGCGCAGCGAGGAGAACCGGAAACTGGCGGCCGACATGCTCGCCGAGGTGGAACTCTCCGACCTCGGCGCCCGGACGGACGAAGAGCTGCATACCGGCATGGGCCGCCTGGTCCGCCACGAACAGCAGGTCTCACGCCGGCGGCAGCATCTCCAGCGGACCGCGGATGATTGCAGTGCGGAGATCGCCCGCAGGTACCGTGAGGGCGAAGCGCAAGTAGACGATCTGCTCACCTGAGGCGATCCCTCGGCTGAGCGGGTCCCTTCTCCGGGAAGGCCGACGATGACCTCCACTTCCACCGCCCCCATATCCCCCGCTGTCCCGCCGGTGCTCGCCGAAGTCGTACGTTCCGGCTTCGTCGAGGGCCGGCACCGGGGCTCGCTGGTGATTCTCGCCGCCGACGGGAGCGTGGAGTTCACGCTCGGAGACCCCTCGCTGCCCGTCTTCCCCCGCTCCAGCAACAAGCCGATGCAGGCCGCCGCCGTGCTGCGGGCCGGACTGGATCTGGCGGGGGAGCGGCTGGCCCTGACCGCGGCCAGCCACTCGGGCGAGGGGTTCCAGCTCGAACTGGTACGGAAGATGCTCGCCGAATACGGCCTGCGGGAAAGCGATCTGCAGTGCCCGCCCGATCTGCCGCTGGACCCCGTCGAGGCCGAGTCCTATCTCGCGGCCGGCCGGGACCGGGAGCGCGTGACCATGAACTGCTCGGGCAAGCACACCGCGATGCTCGCGGTGTGCGCGCTGAACGGCTGGCCGGCCGACTCCTATCTGGACCCTTCTCACCCCCTGCAGCGACTGGTGCTGACCGTGGTGGAGGAAGCGGCGGGCGAACGGGTCCCCGCGGTCGGCACCGACGGGTGCGGGGCGCCGTTGATGGCGGTGAGTCTGGTGGGTCTCGCGCGGGCGTTCCGTTCCTTCGTGCTCGCCCCCGAAGGCACCGCGGAGCGCCGGGTGGCGGATGCGATGCGGGCCCACCCGGAGTACGTGGCGGGCAACCGCAGGCCCGACACCTGGCTGATGCGCGAACTCCCGGGCGCGTTGTCCAAGATGGGCGCAGAGGCGGTTCAGGCGCTGGCCCTGCCGGACGGCCGTGCGCTGGCCTTCAAGATCGATGACGGAGCGACCCGGGTGCTGGGCCCGGTACTGGCGCGCACGCTGGAGCGGATGGGTGTGGACAGTCCGGTCCTCGCCCGGCTGGCCGACTCCCCGCTGCTCGGCGGCGCCGAGAGGGTCGGCGAAATCCGCGCGACAGTCTGAGCACGGGTACCTAGCGTGGGCGTATGACCGTCGACATCCGCACCGTCACCGAGTCCGAATTCCCCGGCTGGCTGCGCGCCGTGCACACCGGCTTCCTGCAGCCGCCGGTGGCCTCCGACGAGGAGGTGCGCAGCAGGCTTCCGCACACCGATCTGTCGCGCACCCGGGGGGCCTTCGACGAAGGGCGCTGTGTGGCGACGTTCCGCTCGTTCGCCCAGGAGATCAGTGTCCCGGGCGGCGCTTCGCTGCCCGCGGACGCGATCACCAACGTGACCGTGACCCCCACCCACCGCCGCCGCGGACTGCTCAGCCGGATGATGGCCGCGGACCTGGCGGCGGCCAGGGAGCGCGGGGACGTGCTGGCCACGCTGATCGCCGCCGAGTATCCGATCTACGGCCGGTACGGCTTCGGGCCGGCGGCGGGGATCTGCGAGTGGACGGTCGACGTTCCGCGCACCGGCCTCGACCGGTGCCGGCCGGGTCCGGAGCAGGGCCGGATCGATCTGGTCGACGCCGCGGACGTCCGCGGGCTCGGACCCGGCCTGTACGCGCGCTTCCGCGGGCTTCAGCCCGGTGCGGTCACCAGGGACGACCGCTGGTGGGCCGGCAGCACGGGCTTCGAGCGGCTTCCGGGACAGACCTGGACGGAGCCCTTTTACGCGGTCTACCGGTCGCCCGCCGGTGAGATCGACGGCCTGCTCGTCTACACGGCCGACGACACGTGGGGCGACGCCAAGCAGCCGCTGAACACCGCGACCGTGCGGAGCCTGATCGCGGTGTCCCCGGCCGCCGAGCGCGCGCTCTGGCACTACCTCTGCTCGGTCGACTGGATCACCACCGTGAAGACCGGCCGGCGGGGTCCCGATGACCTGCTGCCCCTGTTCCTGCCGGATCCCCGGGCCGCCCGGATCACCCAGCAGGCGGACTTCCTGTGGGTGCGGCTGCTGGATGTCCCACGGGCGTTGGAGTCCAGGACGTACGAGGCCACAGGCACTCTGGTGCTCGACGTGCGCGACACGGACGGGCTGTCCTCCGGCCGGTACCGGCTGGACGCGTCGCCGGACGGCGCGGTCTGCGCGCCGTCCTCCGGACCGGCCGATGTCGTGCTGGACGTAAGGGAGTTGAGTGCCCTGTACCTCGGTGACGCATCGGCGGTCCGGCTCGCGGCGCTGGAGCGGATCACCGAGCGGACACCGGGCGCGATCGCGGTCGCCGAGGCGCTCTTCCGTACGGCGGTGCGGCCCTGGTGCCCGGACGTGTTCTAGCCGTGTTCCAGAAGTGGCGGGGCAGCCGGGGCTGCTCACAGACGGCGCAGGTCTTTCGAGCGGATCAGCCGAGTGCGGGCTGAAGGAGCAGGACGAGGCCGATGACGCCGAGTCCGGCACAGGTGGGGTTCCTGGTCTTTGCTCCGATGGTCAGCAGTGCGAGGGCGAAGAACCCCACGACCCCGGAATCCTGCTGGACGAAGGTCTCGAAGAGAAGGACGAACACGGCGGGGGCGAGTGCGAAGAGCGGCATGACGGACTCTCCTTGGCAGGGTCGGTCGTGGGTGGTCCTACCGGCTGCGCACCCGGCAGTGCACCGGCTGCGCTCGAAGCGGCCGCAGCGCCTGTGCCATGCGTGCGGCCGGAGCCGGGCCGTCGTGGGGGCTGGTCGCGGGGTGGGGAGAAGTGCCGGGCCGGAGGCCCGGCGGGTGGGGCGGCGGTCAGCCGATGACCGCCTGCACCTGGATCACCAGCATGAACGCCCCCAGGCAACTGCAGGGAACGTTGGCGGACTTCACTCCGACCGTGAGCATCGCGAGTCCGATCAGACCGGCGATGCCGAACGCGGACTGGACGGTCTGCTCGATGACGAAGCCGAGTGCGGCCAGCAGAAGAGCTGCGGTGGGCATGGGGTTCCCTCCTTCGGGATGGCTGGGAGCGCCGGTGCCCGTACCCCGTTGTACGGCTCCTGTGCCCCGTGGAGAGGTATAACCAGTCAAGTGCCCAGACAAGTTGGCCCGGTTGACTTGAGTTACATGTTCCCGTTCACGACATGCCCGTAAACTTGTCTGGTGACTGGTCTGGTTGGATGACCGAGAAGTGCACCCCTGTCTGTTCGGTCATGTCAATTACGCGAAGGTGTGCGGTAGTTGTACGGTGGAGGCGTGCCAACACGTGACGCAGGCAGTGAGGACGGCAGGAAGTTCCAGGTCATCGCGGGGGACCTGAGGACGGAGATCACCGACGGCGTCTACCGGGTGGGCCAGCAGCTGCCGTCGCAGCGCGAGCTCCAGATCAAGTACGTGGTCTCGCGCGAGACGGTGGGCAGGGCGCTGGACGTACTCAGGGACGAGGGGCTGATCTCGTCCAGCCGTGGCCGGCCGGCCACGGTGACCGCGGGCGCGGCCGCCCCGGCGGTCGCCCGTTCGGCGCAGGTGACCCTGCAGCCCAGGCTGAAGGAGGCCTTCGAGGCCGAGGACATCACGATGGACGTCCTCTCGCTCACCTCGGAGACGATGGACCGTCATCTGGGCTCCCAGGTGACCAGGATCCACGACGGCGAGATCCAGCCGCGCAGCATCGCGCTGCGGCTGATGCTTCCCGACATCACTGGCATACGGCTCGCGTTTCCCTGCGGCGTGGACGACCCCGAGGACGACCGTCCGCGCAAGCGCCACCGCGACATGGTGATCAACCATGCGAAGTCGCTGCGGCAGTCGCTGCTCAAGCTCCGCCACCGGGGACTGGTCCCCGAGGTGTCGGTGCAGATCCGGACCGTGCCCTTCACCCCTCCGCTCAAGTTGTACCTGCTGAACAAGGACCAGCTGCTCGAGGGCTATTACACCCTTGAGCAGTGGACACCCGAGCCCATCGACGGCGTCGAGGTCACCATCCTCGACTCGCTCGGCATGGGCGCGACGCTTTTCCCGTACACCAAGCCCGACCAGGCACTGAAGGTGGAAGCGGCGCAGACATTCTTCGACTCCTACTGGGACCAGCTGTCCCAAGATGCGGATTTCGGCGACTGACGTGCTGCTCTCCTCCGGCCCCACCCCTTCCCCGACCCCCGAAGCCGGACTGCGCACGCTGCTCTCCGCCGCCTCGCTCGTTCTGTGGGACTTCGACGGCCCGGTCTGCGGGCTCTTCGCCGGGCTCCGCGCCCCCCGGATCGCTGCCGAACTCCGCTCCATGGCTGCCGCCGTGCTGCCGCGGTGGCGGGAACTCGACGGCCTCGACGACCCCCTCGCGGTACTGCGGCGCAGCTACGACGCCTTTCCGAGCGATCCGGACGGGCTTGTCTCCGCCATGCGCAAGCGGCTCGAGGAACTGGAGACCCACGCGGCGGCGACCGCCGAGCCGACGCCGGGGGCGTTCGAGCTGATGGAAGGGCTCCTGGCGGCGGACAAGCGGCTGGTGATCGCCACCAACAACAGTGAGGCCGCGGCCCGCGCCTATCTCGAACTGCACGGGATCGTGACGTACTTCGGGGCGGTCGTCGGCCGTCATGACGACCCCCGGCTGATGAAGCCCCACCCCTACTGCCTGGAGCGTCTCCTTGCGGAGACCGGTACCGGCGCGGCCGACGGCCTGATGATCGGGGACTCGCCCGCCGACGCGGTGGCCGCCCGGGCGGCCGGTGTCGCGTTCGTCGGCTATCACCCCGCCCCTGCGAAACTGCGGCGGCTGAGGGAGGCCGGTGCTGAGCACCTGGTCGCTGACCTTGCGGCCATGAGGGCGGCGATCGACCGGTAGGAGAGGTCAACTCGCCTCTCTGTTCAGGGGTTTGAGATCTTCGGTACTCTTGGGTATGAAGGTGAGCGGTGGGCCCGGGACGGCCCGCCGGCGAGTTCTCCGGTCACGAGAGCGCAGGAGCCGCATGCCCGATGTAGCCCGCAGCGCCTCAGGTCGTACGGTCGACAGCTGGGAAATGCTGTACCGGACAGCCGGCGAGGGAGAGCCGCTCAGCGGCTACTACCACCGCAACTACCGTGTCGGGCTGCCCCCCGCGCTCGCCGAATCGCTTTCGCTGGCGGCCGGTACGCCGGTGAAGGTGCGCGCCCCGATCCCTGACGCGGTCCAGTTCAATCTGCGCATCTGGCCCGAGGGAGAGCTGCTCGGCGCCATAGCAGGCCGAGTGGACGGGAGCCCCCGGGTGCTGGTCCACCGGCCGGGTTTCACCGTGTACTCCTTCGCGCAGGGTGAGCCGCTCTCCCGTCTGACCGGTCGGGACCGGCCCGCCGGTCGCCGGTACGCGGAGTCGATGGAGCGGCTCTTCCGGCAGACCGCCGCCGTACCGCCGGGTCTGCTGCCGCCGCGCCCGGAGGGCTGGCCGGCGGACGGGGACTGCGCGGGCTTTCTCCGTACCCTCGTCGATTTCACCGATTCCGAGGTCAGGGGACGCTGCAGTCCCGCGCACCGTGAACTGTTCACGGCGCTCGGCGTATCGGGTGACGCACTCGCGCGGCTGCGGGACCGGGCGGACGGGCTGGGGGAGCGGCCCTTCGCCCTGCTGCACACCGACGCCCATGCCGGGAACCTGATCGTCGCCGAGGACGGCGGGCTTTCGCTGATCGACTGGGAGCTGGCGCTCTTCGGTGATCCGGTCTACGAGATCGCCTCGCATCTGGCGCGCATGCGCTATCCGAGGCGCGGGCAGCGGCAGGCCGCGATCCGGGCCTGGCGTGCGGCGGTCGCCGCGAGCTGTCCAGGGGCGCTGGCCGGACACCGCGCCGCGTTGCGGATCTATCTGGACTTCGAGCGGCTGCTCTCGGTCCACATCGATGTGATCCGGCTGACGATGGCTCTGGTGCTCTGTCCCGAGCCGGCCGTTCTCGCGGCCACCGCGGCGGGCATCCGCACGGTGCTCGAGGCGGCGCGTGGTCCGCTGGGACTCCGCCGGGTGCCGGGCACCGAACACATCGCGCCTGCCTGTGCGGTGTGGCTGCGAGCCGTACGGTCAGGTGCCCGGCTCGCCGGGACGGAGCCGGGGCGGCGCGCCGCGTGATCTTCTTGCGGACGACGGCGGGTGATTGCTCCCAGGCCCGTGCGCGAGGGCCCCAGGAGTGGTTCGATGTTCCCCAGGACGCACCATCTTCGAACATGGAAGTGCGGGACGCACTACACCCGAACACGCCGTTGCCCAGGCCGACTTCACCACGGAGTGCGCAACGGCCCCCGGTGCGTCCTCCGGCAGGACCTCCGGCACGACCTCTGATTCGACGCGAAGTGAACAGGCGGCATCCTTGATCCGTGAAAACCTCAGAGCCCGGATCACATCCACGCGATGTGTGCTGTTCGATTTCGACGGCCCGCTCTGCCGCCTCTACGCCCACCACACGGGGCGGACCGCACGGACCGTGGCTGCCGAGATGCTTCAGCTGGCGCGGGAGCACGGGATCACCCTGGAGCGCAGCGACCCGCTGGACATCCTGCGTGCGGTAGGTGAGCTCCGGCCGGACAGCGGTTTGGTGACGGAACTGGAGGAGTGGCTGACCGAGCAGGAACTGCGGGCGGTCCCCGGCGCCTGGCCGGCGATGTACGCGGACCGGGTGATCCGGACCTGGAGCGCGGGCGGCTGCCGGCTCGCGGTCACCGCGGACACCTCGTCCCGGGCGGTCGAGAAGTATCTGGCAGGGCGGGGGCTGGCCGAGTGCTTCGCTCCGCACATCTACGGGCGCGACGCCGGTCCGGACCCGCTCACCCCTGATCCGCAGGTGCTGCGCAGGGCGCTGAGCGGTCTCGGCGCCGACCCCGGCACCACGCTGATGATCGGTGACTCGGTGACGGACCTCAGGGCGGCCGAGGCGGCCGGCGTGGCATTCCTCGGATATGCGACCCATGACCGGCACGTCGACGAACTCGCCTCGGCCGGTGCCGAGTTGGTGCTGAACACCTTTGAGCCGGTGCTCGACATCCTCTGGGGCAGGTAGCCGGCCCCCACCCCGGCCCGCCCTCCGCCCCGGACTCCGGGCCCTCGCCCCCCGGCCGGTGCGTCCGATCAGCCGCCGGCCGCTATTGCGTACGCTCTTTCGTCATGGACGGCGAGATGGGCTTGCGTGAGCACAACCGGCAGCGGACCTACTGGGCGATCTCGAACGCCGCGATCGCGCTCTTCCTGGAGAAGGGATTCGACCAGGTCTCGGTGGCCGAGGTGGCGGCAGCGGCGGGAATCTCCAAGCCGACGCTCTTCCGCTACTTCCCGGCCAAGGAGGACCTGGTGCTGCACCGGTTCGCCGACCACCAGGACGAGGCGGCCGCTGTCGTGGCGGGGCGCCCCTCGGGCCAGTCGCCGCTGGAGGCGCTGCGGCTCCACTTCCTTGACGCCCTGCGGCGCCGTGATCCGGTCAGCGGGCTCAGCGAGGAGAAGGAGGTGCTGGCCTTCCACCGGCTGCTGTACGGGACCCCGGCACTGGTCGCCCGGCTGTATGCCTACACCAACGGCAGCGAGGAGTCGCTCGCCGCCGCACTGGGCGGAGGGCTGGACGCGCGGCTGGCGGCCGGCCAGATCGTGGCCGTGCGGCGGATCCTGGCCGAGGAGAACTGGCGCCGGATCGAGGCGGGGGAGAGCGTGCGGGAGGTCGGACCGGATGCGGTGGCCGCTGCCGAGCGAGCCTTCGCACAGCTCGGGGCGGGGATCCAGGAAAAGTAAAATATGTTACTCGGTTACGTTATTCTGGGTGGATGACGCCACTCGACCGGGAACTCAGCGCGGAGCGGACCTACCACGAGGCCTGCCGGGCGGCCCTGACCGGAATGGTCCGGAACGCCGCCGAGCAGGTCATCACCGGCGAGAACGCCTTCGCTTCGGGTGCCGACGCGGAAGTGCTCGGCTATCAGCTGCGCAGTTGGGCCAAAGAGCTGCGGGAGGAACCCGACAGCCCGCTGTTCTTCGGCCGGCTGGACTTCGCCGCCGACGGTGAGGACGACGCCTCCAGGGACCACCGGGGGCAGAGTTACCACATCGGCAGGCGCCGGATCAGCGAGCATCCGTCGGCACCGCCCCTGGTCGTCGACTGGCGGGCACCGGTCTCGCGCACCTTCTACCAGGCGAGCGCCGGTGACCCGCTCGGCGTGGCGGTCCGCCGGCGCTTCGGCTGGGCGCCGGCGAGCGCCGGGGCGTCGGATGACCTGACGGCTCTCGAGGACGAGCACCTGACGGAGGGGGGCGGCGGCGGGAGCGCCATCCTGGCCGGTGAGATCGAGCGGCCCAGGGTCGGTCCGATGCGCGACATCGCCGCCACCATCCAGCCCGACCAGGACGATCTGGTTCGCGCCCACCTCAGCCGATCCATCTGTGTGCAGGGCGCGCCGGGCACCGGCAAGACCGCCGTCGGCCTGCACCGGGCCGCGTACCTCCTCTACACGTATCCGCAGCGGATCCAGCGGAGTGGTCTGCTGATCCTCGGCCCCAACCGGACCTTCCTCTCCTACATCTCCGAGGTGCTGCCCGCGCTGGGCGAGATCGATGTCCGGCAGTCGACGGTGGACGATGAACTGGCCCGACACCCGGCGAACGGCGAGGACGGACCCGGTGCGGCGGCGCTCAAGCACAGCGAGCGGATGGCCGTGGTCCTCAGAAGGGCGCTGTACGCCGGGGTGTCCGTCCCGGTCGAAGAGGTGGCGGTGCCCGACGGACCCGTCCGCCGGCGCATCGGACTCGACGAGCTGAGCCGGATCGTCGCCGGCGTCCTTGCGGAGGAACCGCTGTACGCGGTGGGGCGTGAGCGGGTGCGCAGCAGGGCGGTGGATGTGCTGCGGCGTGACGCCGAGCGCCGCGACGGGCCGCCGGGCCAGGAGTGGCTGCGCAGGATGGGCCGGGCCGCAGCGGTCTCCGCGTTCGTGGACGCGGTATGGCCGAAGGTGGCGGCGGAGGAGACGGTGGCCTCGCTGCTCACCGACCCCCACGTGCTGGCAGTGGCGGCCGACGGGGTGCTGACGGCCGACGAGCAGAAGGCGCTGCTCTGGACGAAACCGCCGCGGTCGTGGCGCAGCGCCCGGTGGTCGGCCGCGGATCTGGTGCTGATCGACGAGGTGAGCGGCCTGATCGAGCGCCCCGAGGGGTATGGCCATGTGGTCATCGACGAGGCCCAGGACCTGTCACCGATGCAGTGCCGTGCGGTGGCCAGACGGGTGGACTTCGGATCGGTGACGGTGCTCGGTGATCTGGCGCAGGGCACGACGCCCTGGGCCGCGCGCAGCTGGCCCGAACAGCTCGGCCATCTGCGGAAACCCGCAGCTGCCACCGTCCCGCTCACCGTGGGATTCCGGGTCCCGCAGGTGATCGTGGAGCTGGCGAACCGACTGGTGGGGGCGCTCGGAGTGGATGTTCCACCAGGCCGTTCGCTGCGCAGGGACGGTGAGTTGAGGATCCGGCGGGCCGACGATCCGGTGACGGTGGCGGCCGAAGCGGTGCGCGCGGCGCTGGCATACGAGGGCTCGGTCGGTGTGATCGCCCATGAGACGGACATCGGGGCGCTGGACGCGGCACTGGCCGGGGCCGATCCGGACGGGCGAGTGAGCGTGCTGCCTGCGACGATGGTGAAGGGGCTGGAATTCGATCATGTGGTGGTGGTCGAACCCGCGGCGATCGCCGGGGCGGAGGAGCGCGGGCTGCACCGGCTCTATGTGGTGCTGACCCGGGCGGTCTCGCGGCTCGACCTGGTGCACTGCCGTGCGCTTCCCGCTGAGCTGGGACTGTGAGGAGAGCCTCGCCGAGGGCGCCGATGAGGCGCCGGGGCCGTGTCGGCGGACCCGGTGCCCCGGGCCGCTGACGTGGTGCGCGAGGGTGGGGGCACGGAGAGGGCCTCCGGGGTGGACGTCCCGTGCACGCGGTACGTCTTCCACGATGCCCGCCGCAGGGGCCGGGGGTCGGCGGCCTGCGGGCGGGCGAGTGAGGGACGACATGGACATCGTGGTCGACTTCGACCAGGACCCCTCGGCCGGGGAGCGGTTGGCGCGGGAGCTGTACGCCGGGTTGCCGGCCGGCGGACCGGCCCCTGGCGCCGACCCGCCGCATGGGCTGCTGGGGACCGCGGTCGCCAGGGCCGACGGCGCCCTCCTGGGCTGGGCACCGGTGTACTGCGCGGGCCCGGAGACCGATGTGGCCACCGTGCAGCGGGTGTTGGTGGCCCTGGAGCGGGAACGCATCGTCTCAGGTCACAATGCCGAACCGGACGGAACGGACGACGAGGAGGCCGTCCTGCTCCGCCTCTTCCGGCGCGCCGCCGACGAGGCCCGCGCCGCCGGATTCGCCATGCTGCAGTGGAGCGACACGGAGGCCGAACTCGATGCCCGGGTCGCTGCCGAGCTGGAGGCCTCCGTACACCGGGAGATCGGCCGGAAGTGGGGCAGTTCCGCGCTCGACCGCTGGAAGCCCAGGACGGCCCTGCCGGCCGTGCGTACCCAGCCTCCGGCGTCCGGGCCCGGCTGGCAGGGTCTGGAACTGCTGACACCCGGTGGCGGCGCGGCGCGGATCGCCGCGGTGGTGTCGGGCGATGAGATGTATGTGGAGAAGGTCGGCCACCATGGCATCGAAGCGCCTGAACTGGGCGCCCTGGTGGCCGAGTTCATCGTCCAGGTACGCCGGGTGCACCCCTCGGTGGTGTCCTTGCAGGTCCGTGAGTCCGCGGATGACGTACTCGCGGCGGCGCTCAAGGCGGCCGGGCTGCGGATCAGTCACCGCTGGTGGGAGTACCGGCTGGCCCTCTGAGAGGGACCAGCGGGTCCGGCCGGGGCCCTCCGAGGGGGGCGAGCCGGTCCGGCCGGGCGCCCGGGATCAGTCAGTCCCCGGCGGTGCGGTGCTGATGGACGCGCAGATGCATGGTGGCCAGATCCAGCAGTGGCGTGGCCACGGACAGGGCGCGGGCGCGGGTCAGCAGGTCGCCGAAGAGGTGCTCGACCTCGGTCGGCCGGCCCTCGACGACATCGCGGTACATGGACGAGGCGAACGGACTGCCGGCCCGGGTCAGCAGCTCCTCGGCGAAGGCGATCTTCTCCTTCGGCACCGGGTTGCCGGAGGCAGCCGCCACGGCGGCGGCCTCCGCCAGAATGGCGGGGCCGAGCCCGGCTCCGCCGGGGACGGCGGTGACATCGCCGACCGTGCCGCGCATCAGACAGGTCAGCGCACCGACCGCGGTGATGAAGACCCACTTGTGCCACATCTCGGCGGTGATGTCGTCCGATGTGTGCACCTCCACCCCCGCTCCGCTCAGCAGGGCATGGATCTCGTCCACCCGGGCGGAGGGCCCGCCGCCCTGTTCGCCGATGGTCAGATTCGCCATCGGGGCGAGGCGGACGATGTCTCCATGGTCGTTCAGAGTGGTGACGATCATGGCCACGCCGCCGAGCACCGCCCGCTCGCCGAAGCGCGCGTTCAGTTCGCCGATGTGCGCCATGCCGTTGAGCAGCGGGACGATCGCGGTCGTCGGGCCGATCGCCGGGGAGACGTCCTCGATTGCCTGCCCGATCGCAGTGGACTTCACCGAGAACAGCACCAGGCCGTAGGGACCGGTGAGTTCGCCGGCGGTGACCAGCCTCGGAGTGACCGTCAGATCGGTGCCCAGACCGGTGATACGCAGCCCCCTTTCCCGCAGGACCGCGGCGCGTCCGGGGCGGACCAGAAAGGTGACATCCAGCCCTGCATCGGCCGGCAGGCCTCCGAACCAGCCCCCGGTGGCCCCGGCTCCGACGACGAGAATCTTCATGAGCGTGCACCCTTCACGAGGCCTGCGGAATCAGGCGACACCGTATCCCACGTTGGTTCGATGAGTGAACCGACCGGTCGGGGCGGGGCAGTGCGGTGCGCACACCGGGTTCATCCGATACCCGGCGGTGCGTCGAGGAGGAGCCATCCGTCCAGTTCCGTCTCACCTGGAGCGACGGGCAACGCGCCGTGCCCCCGGGCCACTTCCAGGAGCCCGCGGACAACACGCGGTTCACGGAGATTGAGCAGGTCGCCATGGTCTGTCATGACGCAGCCCGCGTACCAGGCCCCTTCCGCGACGAAGCGGCCTGCGCCGGCACGGAAGACGATCCTCAGAACGGTGTCCGCGCCCTCCTTGTGCAGGGAGAGTATTTCCCGGCAGTCCCCGTGCCGGTGACGCACCGACCACAGCCAGGTGGTGTCGCCGGCGGTAAGGCGGCGGAGCCGGCGGTCGTTTCCCATCCCCCCACCGTATTCGGTGCCAACGGGGCCTGGATGAACGGCAGTCGGACCGCCGACGGCCGGAAGCGCACCCCGGGCGCCGCGCGGCGGTGCCCGGGGCGTGTGCTGCCGCTTGTCGCCGCTCGCCGGACGGCGCGGGCGGCCGTCTGTCAGTGGAACTGGCCGACCTGGTAGTCCCCGGCGGGCTGCTGGGTGATGACGTTTCCGCGGTTGAAGGCGTTGATGACCGCGATGAGGGTCACCAGGGCGGCGAGCTGGTCCTCGTCGTAGTGCTTGGCGGCGTTCGCCCACACCTCGTCCGATACGCCGCCTGCCGCGTCCGCGATGCGGGTCCCCTCCTCGGCCAGCTCCAGGGCGGCGCGCTCGGCGTCGGTGTAGACCTTGGCCTCCCGCCAGGCCGCGACCAGGTTGAGCCGCACCGCGGTCTCCCCGGCCGCGGCGGCGTCCTTGGTGTGCATGTCGATGCATCCGGCGCAGCCGTTGATCTGGCTGGCGCGGAGCATCACCAGTTCTCGCGTCGCGGCCGGCAGCGTCGAGTCCGCGAGCGCGCCGGCCGCGGCGATGATGTGCTTCATGGCCTTGGCTGCGACCGGGCTGGCCATGACGTTCAACCGAGCTTCCATGGTGCACTCCTGTGTCGTCGTCGGTGGTTACACCCCTAGGACCGAACAGCACCCGCGCGTTGTGACACGAACGAAGGTGACCTGCGTCTCACCCTCCCCGGCGCCGTGGCAGCGGCCACCCCCGCCGACGTTCAGGTCCGCCGGCCCGGCGGGATCCCGTAGTGGCGCTGTCCGGAACCTGTCGCCATGTGACCGGAACCCAGCCACCCATGTTTACGGAGGGCCGGACTGTCTATCCGTCCCCCAGACGGGGCGGCGGCTGCGAGTCACCCCGCCGAACGGGTGGTGTAGAACACTTTTGCAAGCGTCTGCTTGCAAAAGTTAGCGCTGCGGGTGCAGCATCGTGTCATGGCATCACTCAACGTCGGCAATGTCGGCGAGTATCTGCGCGAACAGCGGCGCACCGCGCAGCTGTCCCTGCGTCAGCTCGCCGACGCCGCCGGGGTGTCGAATCCGTATCTCAGTCAGATCGAGCGCGGACTCCGCAAGCCGAGCGCGGACATTCTGCAGCAGCTGGCCAAGGCGCTGCGTATCTCCGCCGAGACGTTGTACGTCCAGGCCGGGATCCTCGATGAGCGGGAGCGGGACGAGCTGGAGACGCGCGCCGTCATCCTGGCCGACCCCTCCATAACCGAGCGCCAGAAGCAGGTGCTGCTCCAGATCTACGAGTCCTTCCGCAAGGAGAACGGACCCGAGGCGGATTCACCCCGCACGGCGGATGCGGCTGCCGGCCGTGACGCGGACGGCAGTGATGCCGGGCAACCCGCGGAGCACGACGGGAAACACGCCCCGCATCGCGAACGGAAGCACGACCAGAAGCACGACCAGACGTACGAACAGAACTGATCCGGGAGGACCACAGTCATGGCCATCACCGATGACCTGCGCAAGACCCTCACCGACCCGACCCCGCTCTACTTCGCCGCGGGTACGGCCGACTTCGCCGTCGAGCAGGCCCGGAAGGTTCCGGCGCTGATCGAGAAGCTGCAGGCCGAGGCGCCGGCCCGTATCGACGCGGTGCGCAACACCGACCCGAAGTCCGTTTCGGACAGGGTCACGTCGCAGGCCAAGGAGGCGCAGGCCACCGTCACCGCCAAGGTGACCGAGGTGTTCGGCTCCTTCGACACGGACCTGAAGAAGTTCGGCGAGAACGCACAGGATCTGGCGCTGCGGAGCGTGGGTGTTGCCGCGGAGTACGCGGTCAAGGCGCGCGAGGCGTACGAGAAGGTCGCCGAACGCGGTGAGCAGACCGTGCGGCAGTGGCGTGGCGAGGCGTCCGAGGAGATCGTCGACTTCGCCGCGGCCGTCGAGCCGGAGCGGGTGGCGGCGAAGCCCGTCCCGAAGCCCGCGCCCAGGACGCCCACCAAGGTCGAGGCCAAGACGCCCACCAAGGTGGAGGCCAAGCCGCAGCCCAGGGCCGAGGCCAAGCCGCAGCCCAAGGCGGGGACGGTCAAGGCCGCACCCAAGACCGTCAAGGCCGATGCCAAGCCTGCCCCGGCCGGCAAGTCGGCTCCCGCTCCGCGCGGGGCCACGACCGCGAAGAAGGCCTCGCCTCCCACCGCGAAGTAGCGGCGCGGCGGCGGACAGGTCCGCGAGTCACAGGCCGGACACCTTCTCGGTGTCCGGCCTGTTCTGCGGGTAGCGTGGCCATGTAGATGGCCGGTCGATCAGGCGGTGGTGGGCGCAGTGCTTATGCAGGGTTTCGCGGGATTCATGTCGCTGTTGAGCTTGGCGCTGATCCTCTTCAGCGGCTTCGCGCTGGTGGACGCGGCGATCCGCCGTGAGGACGCGTATCGCGCGGCGAGCAAGCAGACCAAGCCGTTCTGGCTGATCATTCTCGCCATCGCGTTCGTCGTGAACTGGCTGTTCTCGATTCTTTCGTTCCTGCCGGTGATCGGGCTGGTGGCGACCATCGTGTACATGGTCGACGTGCGACCGGCGGTCCGGCAGATCAGCGGCGGCGGCCGCAAGAGCGGTGGCTCCAGCAGCGACGGGCCCTACGGCCCCTACAACGGTGGCCGCTAGCGGTACGGCTAGCGCCTGCGCTCCAGCAGCAGGACCGCCACATCGTCGGTCAGTTCGCCGCCGTTCAGCTCGCGCACCTCGGCGACCGCCGTCTCCAGCAGGCTCTCGCCGCGCAACCCCGCCGTCAGCTGCCGGTCAATCATCTCGACCATGCCCTCCTGGCCGAGCCGCTGGGTGCCCTGGCCGATACGGCCCTCGATCAGTCCGTCGGTGTACATGAGCAGATTCCAGGACCCGCCGAGCTCGACCTGGCGGCGCGGCCAGCGGGCGCGCGGCAGCAGACCGAGGGCGGGCCCCCCGTCCTCGAAGGGGAGCAGCTGGGCGGTCCCGCCTTCGCGGGAGACCAGCGGGGCGGGGTGACCGGCCAGGCAGAGTCCGGCCCGGCGGCCGTCCGGGGCGATGTCCACCGTGCAGAGCGTGGCGAAGAGCTCCTCGCTCTCCCGCTCGTGTTCGAGCACCTGCTGCATCGTGGAGAGCAGCTGGTCCCCGCAGAGCCCGGCCAGTGTCAGCGCCCGCCAGGCGATGCGCAGCTCGACGCCGAGCGCGGCCTCGTCCGGGCCGTGGCCGCAGACGTCGCCGATCATCGCGTGCACGGTGCCGTCCGGGGTGCGGACCACATCGTAGAAATCGCCGCCGAGCAGCGCACGCGAGCGTCCGGGACGGTATCGCGCGGCGAAGCGCAGGTCCGAGCCTTCGAGCAGCGGCGTCGGGAGCAGGCCGCGCTCCAGGCGGGCGTTCTCCTGGGCGCGCAGCCGGGACTCGGCGAGTTTGTGGTGCGCGGTGTCCGCGCGTTTTCGCTCCACGGCGTACCGGATGGCGCGGTTCAGCAGCCTGCCGTCCAGCTCGTCGCGGAGCAGATAGTCCTGAGCGCCGACCCGGACCGCTTCTGCGGCCCGCTCCTCGTGCGCGGACGAGGCCAGCGCCAGCACGGCGTGGCCCGGTGCGAGCCGGAGGATGTGCCGGAGCACGGACAGCTCGTCGTCGGCATCGGCGCCCGGCAGTGCCAGGTCGAGCAGGATGCAGTGAACATCGTCGGTGAGCAGCCGCTCGGCCTCGGTGAGGTTGCGGGCGGTACGCACGCGCACCCGCTTGCCGGCCGCGTCGAGCATCTCCGGGACCGTGAAAGTGCCCATGGGGTCGTTCTCGATCACCAGCAGCGTGAGATCGGTGCTGCCGGTCGAGTCCGGTCCCCTGGTCTGGTGGGGCAGAACGGCCTGACCGCTCTCCATCGCTTCGGTTTCCTTCCCTCCCCCCGAGGGCGCGGTGGAACGCCAGTCGACGTCCCACCAGACGGGGACCATAGCGGTTGGCGGGGCCACAGCGGAATGGTGCGGGAAGATCGGCCGGGGGCATATGCCGTCTCCCACCACGCATGCGACGGTTTGGCGCCGGGTGCGGCCATGATGAACGTCACTGCGACGGCGCTCCGCGGGTACGTGACGTACGCAACTCAGGCGTCCGGGCGCACCACACCCAGGATGGGCATGGAGCCGGCGCCACCGATGGTGACGTCCCTGCCGGGCCGCGGGGCGTTCACCATCATCCCGCCGCCTATGTACATGCCGACATGGGTCGCGTCCGAAAAGTAGATGATCAGGTCGCCGGGGCGCATGTCCCGCACCGCCACGTGCGGCAGCTGCTTCCACTGCTCCTGCGAGGTGCGCGGTATGGGGTGTCCGGCCGCGGCCCACGCCTGTGAGGTGAGTCCGCTGCAGTCGTAGGACTTCGGGCCCTCGGCGCCCCACACGTAGGGCTTGCCGATCTGCTTCGTCGCGAAGGCGACGGCCTTCTTGCCCAGCGGGCCGGCCTTGTTGTCGATCTCCCTGAGGATGCCGGAGTTCAGCCAGGCGGTCTGCGCCTTCTGTGCCTGCTGCCGCTCCAGCTCGGCCAGCTGCGCGAGTTCCTTCTTCTGCAGGCCCGATTCGAGCTTCTTGGCCGCGGCGAGCTTCTTCTCGATGTCCTTCTTGGACTTGGCCTGCCGGGCGCGGTTGGCCTCCAGCTTCTGCCACTGGGAGTTCGCGTCCCGGGTGTATTCCTTCAAGTCCTGCTGTGCTGTGGTCAGTTGACTCAGCAGGGTGTGCTGCGCATGCTGGCCGGCGCGCAGCCGGGTGGCGCCTTCCAGGAACTTCGACGGGTCCCCGCTGAGCATCAGGCGGACCTCGGGCGGCAGCCCGGCGTCCCGGTACTGGGCGCGGGCCTCGACGCCCACCTGCTGCTTCAGCAGATCGATCTTCGTCTGGCCCCTGACCATGTCCTGGGCCAGTTCGACCATCAGCGACGACTGCTTGTCGGCCTGCTCCTTGGCGAGGTTGTACGCGTCGGTGGCGGCGCCCGCCTTCCGGTAGAGGGCGTCGACCTCCTTGCTCACCTCTTCGAGGCTCTTCTCCGGGGCGGCGGCCGTCCGGTCGCCGGCCTGCGCCGTCGCGGCGGCCGGGGGTGGCTGGGGGTCGGCGTACGCAAGGCCGGGCGCTGCCAGCACGGTCAGCGTGCAGACCAGGGTGATGGCAGCGGCGACGCTACGGCGTCGGGTCACAGGCTCCCCCTCCAGAGCTGATTTACCGTCAGTAACATGAGTGGCGCTGGCGAGATGCTGCCACGGCCGCCGCGAATGCGACAGAGGGGCACAACAACTCCCCAGTCGCGCCGGCCTCCTCGTGCCCCTCCGACACCTCCGACGAACCGGGGGCCGCTCAGGTTCCCGGCCGCGGTGCCAGCGCGGCCCACTTCACGGTGATCTCGCCCTGCCGCCATCTGCGGACGTCGTCCGCCACCGGCCAGTTGCCCGAGACGGCGCGGACGGCCGCTATCCAGCGCTGCCGGGCGCCGAGCGAGGCGTAGGGCGCCGCCGACGCCCAGGCGCGGTCGAAGTCCCGCAGAAAGGCATGCACCGGTTCACCCGGCACATTGCGGTGGATCAGCGCCTTGGGGAGGCGCTCCGCCAGGTCGGACGGCTGGTGCAGGGAGCCGAGACGGGTCGCGAAGGTGACCGTGCGCGGGCCCTCGGGGCCGAGCGCGACCCAGACGTGCCGCCGCCCGATCTCGTCGCAGGTCCCCTCCACCAGCAGCCCGTCCGGTGCCAGCCGTGCGCACAGCCGCTGCCAGACGGCGGCGACCTCACCCTCGTCGTACTGCCGCAGCACGTTGGCCGCCCGGATCAGCGCGGGACGCCGGCCGGCCGGCGGGACCTCGAAGCCGCCGTGCCGGAAACTCAGCCCCTGCCGTTCGTACGGCTTGGCCGCTGCGACCCTGGCCGGTTCGATCTCGACGCCGATGACCTCGCAGGCCGGCGCAGGACCTCGCAGCCGCTGCAGCAGCTCCACGGCGGTCCAGGGGGCGGCTCCGTACCCCAGATCCACCGCCAGCGGGTCGCCCGAGCGGCGCAGGGCCGGGCCCTGCACGGCGGCGATCCAGCGGTCCATACGACGCAGCCGGTTGGGGTTGGTGGTCCCACGGGTCACGGCGCCGACCGGGCGGGGGGAGGGCTGAGCCATGTGCCGAGGATATGTGAGCCGTGTCAAGGTAATTATTCGGCAAAGCGGAAATGTGCCAGGCCCTTGCGCTGTTTCAGCACCGTGGCGGGGTACGAGTGCCGCGCCGCCTGACCATGTCCGCGCACCGTGAGGAGAGGACCGCCCACGTGAGCCAGTACGTGTCCAGGCTCGGCGGCCGAATCGGTGCACCCGCGCGTCCCCCGAGGCTGATGTTCCCCGGGCACCGCAAGCCGCGCCGGGTCGCCATGCTGAGCGTGCACACCTCGCCGCTGCACCAGCCGGGTACCGGCGACGCGGGCGGGATGAACGTCTACATCGTCGAACTCGCCAAGCGGCTGGCCGCGATCAACATCGAGGTCGAGATCTTCACCCGGGCCACCACAGGCGGCCTTGAGCCACTCGTGGAGCTTGCGCCCGGGGTGCTGGTGCGCCATGTGGACGCGGGCCCGTACGAGGGCCTTGCCAAGGAGGAGCTGCCGGCCCAGCTGTGCGCCTTCACCCACGGCGTGATGCAGGCCTGGGCCGGCCACCGGCCCGGCTACTACGACCTCGTCCACTCCCACTACTGGCTCTCCGGACACGTCGGCTGGCTGGCGGCCGACCGCTGGGGTGTGCCGCTGGTGCACGCCATGCACACCATGGCCAAGGTCAAGAACGCGGCGCTCGCGGCGGGCGACACACCCGAGCCGGCCGCCCGGGTCATCGGCGAGACGCAGATCGTGCGGGCCGCCGACCGGCTGGTCGCCAACACCGCCGAAGAGGCGGACGAACTGGTCCGCCACTACGAGGCCGAGGCGGGCAAGGTCGCGGTCGTTCATCCCGGCGTGAACCTCGACCGGTTCCGCAAGGCCGACGGCCGCGCTGCCGCGCGGGCCAGACTCGGTCTGCCGCAGGACGCCTTCATCCCTCTCTTCGCGGGCCGCATCCAGCCGCTCAAGGCCCCCGACATCCTGCTGCGCGCGGTGGCGGTCCTGCTCGAACAGGACCCGTCGCTGCGCTCGCGCATGGTGGTTCCGGTGGTGGGCGGCCCGTCCGGCAGCGGTCTCGCCAAGCCGGAGGGGCTGCAGAAGCTGGCGGCCATGCTGGGCATCGCGGACATCGTCCGCTTCCGCCCGCCGGTCGGCCAGGACCAGCTGGCCGACTGGTTCCGTGCCGCTTCGGTCCTGGTCATGCCCTCGTACAACGAGTCCTTCGGACTGGTCGCCATAGAGGCTCAGGCGACCGGCACACCGGTGATCGCCGCGGAGGTCGGCGGGCTGCCTGTCGCCGTGCGCGAAGGGTCCACCGGCTTCCTGGTCCCCGGCCACGAACCGGCCAAGTACGCGGCCGCCCTGCGCCGCTTCCTCGACGCCCCGCACCTGGTCGACCGGATGGGCGACGCGGCCGCCCGGCACGCCCAGTGCTTCGGCTGGGACACCGCGGCGTCCGCGACGGCGGACGTCTACACGGCCGCGATGCACGAGCACCGCAGGCGCGTACGCTCGCACCATGGCTGACGCGACCGACGTACAACGGGTCATCGAGCAGGCGTTCAAGGACGCCGAGCTGGAATGGGAGTCCCCGGAACCGGGGTCCTACGTGGTCAAACTCCCCGGCACCCGGAAACTCTCCACCACCTGCTCGCTGATCGTCGGGAAGCACTCGCTGTCCGTCAACGCCTTCGTGATCCGGCATCCGGACGAGAACGAGGCCGGGGTGCACCGGTGGCTTCTGGAGCAAAATCTCCGGCTGTTCGGGGTGAGCTACGCGATCGACTCGCTCGGCGACATCTATCTGGTGGGGAAGCTGCCGTTGACGGTGGTGACGCCGGACGAGATCGACCGCCTGCTGGGGTCGGTTCTCGAGGCGGCGGACGGACCCTTCAACTCACTGCTGGAGCTGGGGTTCGCGAGCGCGATTCGGCGCGAGTACGCCTGGCGGGTGGACCGCGGGGAGTCGACCCGGAACCTGGACGCGTTCACCCATCTGACCGGAGGAACCGCGGGCTGAGCTCGGGAGCGGCAGCACGGCCACGCGTTCCCGGGTTCGCTTCGCGGGCGACGATTCCCGGCGCCGACGTGCCTCAGAGGTCGGGACTCTGATGTCGGGATTCTGACGTCGGGACTCTGATGTCCGGGAGGCGGATCGGATCCGCCGGCCGTCGGCACCGAACGGCGGCACCGATCGCCGGCCGCCCGGAACGGCTGTGGCCTTCGGTCCCGGCATCCCGGCCGCATCCCAGCCGCCCGCGCGCATCGCTGCTGCCCCACGGGCGCCGGTAAACCGGGTGTTCGCCACCGCTGAGCGCCCGCCCTTCCGCGGCCGCCGCACTTCTCCGGCCGCGGACGCTGTCGCACCACGCTGCCGCCTCATGCTGTCGCACCTCTTCCGCGGTCCCCGCTGTTTCTGGCATGCTCACCGCCAACGTAGATATGAATATTGTTCACATCCATGAAAGGTGGGCTCATGGGGAACATCAGCAGGCGAGGACTGCTGGGCAGCGCGACAGCGGTTGTGGCCGCCATCGCCGCACCGGGGGGAACAGCAGTGGCCGCATCCCGTCGCCCACCCGGGGAGACCGCCATCTGGCGGGAGTTCGCCAGGGCCCCCTACACCCACCCGCAGATCCCGTACATCGGACGGGCGGGCCGCCGCACCGGCGAGCTCCGCTTCCCACGGCGCCCGGTGGTCGCCGATGTCGTGGTCCACGGCGCCGATCCCACCGGCGAGCGCGACTCCGCGCCCGCGATCAACCGTGCCATCGCCGCTGCCGGCCAACGCGGCGGTGGCACGGTCCTCATCCCGGAGGGGACGTTCCGGATCGACGGCCTGATCCGGATCGGTCACAGCAACGTCGTCGTGCGGGGCGCGGGCAGCGGTCGCACCACGCTCCACGCGACCAGAAGCCTCACCGAGCTGATCGGCCCGTACGGCTCACGCTACGGAGGCGACAAGTCCTCCTGGTCCTGGGCCGGAGGACTCATCTGGCTCTGCCCGGCGGACCGGTTCGCCACACTGACCGGCGCGATCAGGGAACAGGAGTGGCCTTTCGAGGGATGGACGGGCAACAAGCGCGACGAGTGGGAAACCCTCACCACCGTCGCCCCGGGACTCCGGGGCGACCACACCATCACCGTCCACGACACCCGCGGTACCGGCCGCGGTGACCTCGTACTGCTGCGCCTCGCCGACGACGCGGATCACACCCTGCTGGAACACATGTCGGGTGGCGGCCCGGGCCCCGAGGCGTACTTCTGGGACGACAAGACCAAGCTGACCTCGTATGTGCCGTACGAATGGCCGGTGCGCGTCACGGCCGTGCACGGACACCGGCTCACTCTGGAGCGGCCGCTCCCGCTGGACATCCGCCCGGAGTGGGATCCCCGGCTCACCACCCATGTCGCGCCGCTGACCGGGTCCGCTGTCGAGGGGCTCACCCTGGAGGCGGTGCTCACGCCCCAGTCGCAGCATCTGCTCGACAAGGGCTACAACGGCGTCACCTTCCAGTGCGCCTACGACTGCTGGGCGGACGACGTCGTCGTCCGCAACGTCGACAACGGCTTCGGTCTGGTCGCCGCGTCCGCCACCACCCTGCGCCGCACCCGCGTCGAGGGCCGGGGCTCCCACCACCCGTACTTCTGCCGCGAGGGCTCGCACGACAACCTCGTCGAGGACTTCGCCATTGCCCGGCGCACCGTCCCGGCGCCGGCCGGCACCCAGCTCCACGGCATCAATGTGGAGGGGCTTTCCAGTCACAACGTCTGGTCGCGGGGCGAGATGGAGATGGGCACCTTCGACTCGCACCGCGGTCTGCCGTTCGCCAATGTCCGTACCGACATCACGGTCGACAACACCGGCCAGCACGGCGGCGACGCTTCGGCAGGACCCCTCTTCGGCGCCCGGTTCACCCACTGGAACATCAGGGTCACCAACGGCCGCGAGGGGCTGATGAAGATCGACGGCCTCGCGCCGTACAGCGCGAGCGTCGGCATCAGCACGGTCAGCCCGTTCGGCCAGATCGACGTGCCGGACTTCACCGGAGATCTGCACGCGCGACTGGAGGCGTACGGCACGCCGGAGGCCGTGCGGCCGGGCAACCTGCACGAGGCGCAGCGGGGCCTGCGGCCGTAGCCGCCACGGTCCCGGCGCGGGCCGCCGGGGGTGCGGGCTGATCGGACCCGGGAGAACATGCCGGTATGAGCGCTGAAGGGCACGTACCGGACTCCTCGTCCCCCGGTGCCGGAACGGCCGGCTCAGGGCCCGCACCGAACCAGACCCTGACGCTGGCGGCCATGCTGTTCGCCGTCTCCATGACGTTCATCGACCAGACCATCGTGGCCATCGCCGCGCCGGACATCATCGACGAACTCGGTCTGTCCTCTTCCGGGATGCAGTGGGTGATCAACGCCTATCTGCTGACCCTGGCCGCCTTCTTCGCGCTCGGCGGGCGGTTGTCCGACATCTTCGGGCACCGCCGCGTCATGCTGATCGGCACCGTGGTCTTCGTGGTCTCGTCGGTGCTGTGCGGAGCGGTCCCCACGGGGGACTTCGCCCAGACCTGGCTCATCATCTTCCGGGCCACCCAGGGTGTCGGAGCGGCGCTGATGTTCCCGGCGGCCCTCGCCGTGGTCGTCGCCGTCTTCCCGGTGGACCGCCGCGGGCGCGCGCTGGCCCTGTTCTTCGGTCTCTCGGGCGCGCTCACCGCCGTGGGCCCGATCCTCGGCGGCTGGCTCACCGACTGGACCTGGCGCGCGATCTTCTGGGTGAACGTGCCCATCGCTGTCATCGCGCTCGTACTGACGCTCATGGCCCGTATTCCGCAGGTGTCCCGCCGCGATCCGCTCGACGTCCCGGGTGCGGTGCTGGTGGCCGCCGGGATGGGGCTGAGCGTGCTCGGTCTGCAGCAGGCGTCGGCGTGGGGCTGGAGCAGCGTCACCACCTGGCTCTGCATCGTGGGCGGACTGCTCGTCCTGGTGCTGTTCTGCGTCTACGAACGACGGGCCAGGGTTCCGCTGATCAGGCTCGAGGTGTTCAGGGAAAGGGCCTTCACCGTCGATGTGCTGGTGCTCTTCTTCTCCATGCTCGCGTTCGTCCCGGTGTTCTTCTTCGCCTCCGTGTACGCGCAGGTGTCTCTCAGCGCATCACCGAACCAGGCGGGGCTCTACCTGCTGTACTTCTTCATCGGTTTCGGCCTCGCCTCCCAGTGGGGCGGCCGCATCCTGGACAAGCGCGGAGCCCGCCCGGCGCTGAAGCTCGGATCGGCGCTCGGCGCGGTCGGGTTCGCCCTGTGGGCCGGCAAGCTGACGACGCTTTCGATGCACGACCAGTGGCCGTACGCGGCGCTGGCCGGTGCGGGCATCGGACTGCTGCTGGCCCCGGCCTCAACGGACGCGGTCAACCGGGCGATCGGAGCGTCGTACGGCGAGGTCACCGGCATCACGCAGACGGTGCGCAACTATGCGGCGAGCGTCGGGCTCGCCGTGTTCGGCACGGTCCTCACCCATGTCACCACCAACCGGGTCGCCGACACCCTCCAGGCCAGGGGGATCCCGTCCGGGCCGGCGAGGAGCGCCGCCCGCCAGGTCGCCGAGGCCGTCACCGGGAATGCGGACGCCCGCCGGCCCACGGGGTCGGGGCCGGTCGCGACCGCGACCCGGGATGCCATGAGCTCGGTCCGGATGGACTTCGCCGAAGCCAACAGGGCGGTCTTCTACGGCATGGCGGGCGCCCTGGTCGTCGCGTTCATCTGCTCGTACTTCCACCCGGGCACCCGGGTGACGTCCAGGCCGGAGACGGCGCCGCACCCGACGGGCCAGGACACCGCCCCGGCCTGATCGCCCCTCGCCCGGTCCTTTGGTCCGGGGCCGGGCTGATCCGGCGCCGCCTGATCCGCCCGGCCTGATCTGCGCCGGACGTGCCGGGCTAGCCGGTGGGTGCGCCCGCCGGGTCCGCCATGCCGGCCCGGGCCGGGGGCTCCGTCGGCACCACGGTCTCCGCGATCTCCACGGCCTCGACGACGTCCGCGATCTCCGCTGGAGAGAGCACCGTCCCGGGAGCGGCCTGTACGGCGGGCAGCCCCCGCAGCAGCAGCCAGTAGCCGAAACCCGCCACCGTGCCCAGCGCCGCGCACGTCCCCCACAGCCACTCCGCGCCGAAGTGGTCGATCACCAGGCCGGACATCAGCGGGGCGACCAGCGCGGCGACCGCCCATGACATCGTGTACATCCCCTGATAGCGGCCCCGGCCGTGAAGCGGGGAGAGCCTGACCACCAGGCCCGTCTGGGTGGGGGCGTTGACGATCTCGGCGAGGGTCCATACACAGACCGTCAGGGCGTACACCGCGATGGAGCCGGCGAAAGCGGTCAGGCCGAAGCCGTACCCCGCGAGCACCGAGGAGATGATCAGCAGCCGGCGCGGGTCCCGGTGTTCGATGAAGCGGGTGACCGGGATCTGCAGGGCGACGATCAGTACGCCGTTGACGGCCAGCGCCGAGCCGTAGTCGGCACTGTTGAAGCCGTCCTCGCCCATCGCCACCGGCAGACCGACCGATGCCTGCTGGAAGAGCAGGGCGACCACGAAGGACAGCCCGACCACGCTCATGAAACGGCCGTCGCGCAGCACCGTGCTCATCCGGACCGCCGCGTCGGTCGTCTTCTCCACCGCGGTGCGCACCGGGCGGGACTCGGGCAGCTTGAGGAACACCACGACCGCGCAGGCCAGCGTCAGTGCCGCCTCTCCGATGAAGCCCGCGAGGTAGCTGTACTGGGCGATGAAGCCCGCCCCGGCGGACGAGACAGCGAACCCCAGGTTGATGGCCCAGTAGTTGAGGGAGAAGGCCCGGACCCGGTCCTCGGGCTTCACGATGTCCGCCATCATCGCCTGCACGGCGGGGCGCGAGGCGTTGGATGTCATGCCGACCAGGAAGGCCACCGCGGCGATCGACACCGGGTCCCGCATGAAGCCGAGCAGCGCGACACAGAACGCTGTCGAGACCTGGGCCACCAGCAGGGTGGGCCGCCGGCCGAGCCGGTCGGTCATGACTCCGGCGACCAGCGAGGAGATCACGCCACCCAGGCCGTGCAGGGAGGCGACCAGGCCCGCGTAGGAGGCCGAGTACCCCCGGTCCAGGGTGAGATAGAGCGCCATGAAGGTGGCGACGAACGCACCGAGCCGGTTGATCAGCGTGCTGGTCCACAGCCACCAGAACTCCCGGGGCAAGCCCGAAACGCTCTCGTGTACGGCGCGCCGGAGACGGGCGACGGCCATCGGAATCCCCCAGGAGTGCGACAGGAACAGCAGCGGATGTGTAAGCGTCACTCAGGACTCTGGGAGATTACATAGCCGGGGGTCCCGGCCGCCAGTCAATTGACGCAGGGCGTCAATCCATGGCCATGGATCGGGTGGATTAGATTGGGGGCCATGGCCGACGCACCGTACAAGCTGATCCTCCTCCGCCACGGCGAGAGCGAATGGAACGCAAAGAACCTGTTCACCGGCTGGGTGGACGTCAACCTGACCGAGAAGGGCGAGAAGGAGGCGGTCCGCGGCGGTGAGCTGCTCAAGGACGCCGGCCTGCTCCCCGATGTCGTGCACACCTCGCTCCAGAAGCGCGCCATCCGCACGGCCCAGCTGTCGCTGGAGGCCGCGGACCGCCACTGGATCCCGGTGCACCGCTCCTGGCGCCTGAACGAGCGCCACTACGGCGCACTCCAGGGCAAGGACAAGGCGCAGACGCTCGCGGAGTTCGGCGAGGAGCAGTTCATGCTGTGGCGCCGCTCCTACGACACCCCGCCGCCCGTCCTCGAGGACGGCACGGAGTTCTCGCAGAGCGACGACCCGCGCTACGCGACCATCCCGCCGGAGCTCCGCCCGAGGACCGAGTGCCTCAAGGACGTCGTCGTCCGCATGATGCCCTACTGGTACGACGGCATCGTCCCGGACCTGCTGACCGGCCGCACGGTACTGGTCGCGGCGCACGGAAACTCGCTGCGCGCGCTGGTCAAGCACCTCGACGGCGTCTCGGACGAGGACATCGCCGGGCTCAACATCCCGACCGGCATCCCGCTCGCGTACGAACTGGACGCCGCATTCCGCCCGGTCAAGGCCGGCGGCACCTACCTCGACCCGGACGCGGCCGCCGCGGCCATCGAGGCGGTCAAGAACCAGGGCAAGAAGTAACAGAAATAGCGATCAGCCCCTGACCTGCATTTACGTTGCAGGTCAGGGGCTGATTCCTGTTCCGGGCCCCGGCTGGGCCCTCAGTGCAGAGGTTCGTCCGGCCGCAGAGCCGCACCAAGAGCCTTCCGAGCACGGTCACGACTGCTGGGCATGAGGTGGGCGTACACCTTCAGCGTGAGTCCCGGACCACGCGTTACGGATCCCCGGCACTCAGTTGCACGTTCAGCCTTGAAAGGCGCGATGCAGCGGACCGGGTGCTGGTCCACGCTCAGCCCGGCGAGCTGGGCGACCTCCTCGCGGCGCAGCCCCGCACCGCTGTCGCCCGCTTGAGGGCAGGCTCACGTCGTCCGGCTGGATCCGGGCGCGGCGCGACTGCGGGTACCCGCTCGGACCTGTATCTATGGCAGCAGTCCAGATGGTGGGGGGGCACCCGAGCCTGGTACGGGCAGCAGACCCAGGAACAGCACGGCCCTGGGTGGCCGTCGCGATCGGCAGCACGGTGAAGGGCGTCAGCAGGACATACCCAGCACCACCACCTCAGGGAGCATGTCGCATGAGCTACGACAACCTAGGCCGTACCGCAGTCGTCACCGGAGCCGCCAGCGGCATGGGGGAGGCCACCGCCCGGCTACTCGCGGCGAACGGCGCCCGGGTGGCGCTGCTGGCCCGCCGCGCGGACCGGCTGGACGAGCTGGCTGAAAGCATCGCCGCAGCCGGCGGACAGGCGCTGGCCGTACCGGTCGACGTCACCGACGGCGCCTCCGTAGACGCGGCCGCCGACCGGATCCACCATGCGTACGGTCCTGTCGACCTGGTGGTGAACTCGGCCGGCGTCATGCTGCCCAACCCGGTCGACGACGGCCGGATCGACGAGTGGTCCCGCATGATCGACACCAATCTGACGGGTGCGCTGCGGATCATCCGCGCCTTCACAGCCGACCTCGTCGCCGCGGCGGCCGAGCGGCGGCCGGCCGATCTGGTCAACATCTCATCGAACGGCGCGCACGTGACATTCCCCCAGTACGCCGTGTACGGGGCGACCAAGGCCGCGCTCACCCACCTGTCGGCAACACTGCGCACCGAACTCGGCACGCGCGACGTCCGCGTCACCAACATCGAGCCAGGGCTGACCAGGACCGAGCTCGATCAACACCTCGACAACCCGGAGCTGTCATCACAACTCGGGGACATGTACGAGGCGATCGGCACCCTGGCGCCGGAGGATGTCGCCGACCTCATCGGGTATGTCGTCAGCCGACCCGCGCACGTCAACCTGCGCCAAGTGATCGTGCTGCCGAACCGGCAGGTGTGATCCGGCCGCGAGGCCGCACACGTGGGAGACAATGCCGTGCGGGCCGCCCCGCCGCTGGCAAGAGAATCCAGTCGGCACCCGCCCGGCTCGCGCAGCCGTCTGCTGCTGACCCTTGAAACGCCCCTGCCGGGCGAAGCGTTGAACTTCGCCCCCGGGCCCCTGCCTACGGCTGGAAGTACTCCGACATCAGGCCGCTCACCCATTCCGGCTGCGTGATGTTCACGGGACAGAACTCCGCCATGGCCGGCTTCAGGTCGATGACCGGGGTGCCCGAGACCGCGTCGAGGCCCACCACCGTCAATGCGCGGCCGTGGACGGATTCGATGGCGCAGCACGTCACCCCGATGCGGTTCGGTCTGCGGGGGCCGCGGCCGGCGAACACGCCAACGGACGGGAGGTCGGAGCGGCCGCGGTAAGGGCGGGGTTCGCGGTAGTCGTCGTGTTCCGGGAACTGGTCGAAGATGAAGAGGACCTCCACGTGGGAGAAGCCCTCCAGCCCCTGGAGGCATGCCTCGCCGAAGCGCTCGTCGATGGTGATCGTGCTGCGGACGGCACCCCAGTTGTCCGTGTGCTGGACATCCGTCCGCTCGTTCCGGACCGTACCTATCGGTGTGATCTCGAAGCTCGGCATGGCCAGAGGCTATCCCCGCCGCGCCCATACCAGCGGCGAGGCTCTGGACGCCGCCCTCCTACGGCCTTGTGGCGACCGGTATGCCGCCCGTCGACCGGTCCGGCCGAGAAGAAGTAACCCTCATGACCTGGTGAGGGCCCCGTCCGCCGGTTTCCACCGGTGCACGGGACCCCTCCCGGCCGTACGGATCGCTGTACGGATCCCTCAGTGACAGCCGCCGCACTGACACGGCGCTCCCGACTGGCATCCGCATCCGCAGCCCGAGCCGCAGCCGCAGGCGGCGAGGACGCGCAGATGGTGCACCTGGACAGGGGCCTTCGGCTGGGGTTCGGTGACGGGGGAATCTGCCATGGGTTCCTCCTGATCGGCATACGAGGGCGTGCTGCCTGCGCCCATCCCATACCCAGCCCGGCGGGGCGCATCAACGGCGCACACGCGCAGACGCGCCGTTCACGCCCCCTCGACCGACGCCGGAGCCGCCTGGAGTTCGTCGGCGTGCTCGCCGGTGACCAGGTACACCACGCGCTTGGCCACCGAGACCGCGTGGTCGGCGAACCGCTCGTAGTAGCGGCCGAGCAGGGTCACGTCGACCGCCGTCTCGATGCCGTGCTTCCAGCGGTCGTCCATCAGATGCTGGAAGAGGGAGCGGTGCAGCAGGTCCATCGCGTCGTCGTCGTTCTCCAGCTGGAGCGCGAGGTCGACGTCCTTGGTGATGATGACCTCTGCCGCCTTCACCATCAGCCGCTGCGCCAGCTGCCCCATCTCCAGGATGGTCGCGTGCAGATCGTGCGGCACCGCCCGCTCGGGGTAACGGAGCCTGGTCAGTTTGGCGACATGCTGGGCCAGGTCCCCCGAGCGCTCAAGGTCGGCGCTCATCCGCAGTGAGGTGACCACGATCCGCAGATCGGTGGCGACCGGCTGCTGGCGGGCCAGCAGCGCGATGGCCCGCGCCTCCAGCTCGTGCTGGAGGTCGTCGACCCTCTGGTCGGCGGCGATCACGCTCTCGGCGAGTTTCAGATCGGAGTCGAGGATCGCGGTCGTGGCCCGGCCGATCGCCGATCCGACGAGCCGGGCCATCTCGACCAGGCCCTCGCCGATCGAGTCCAGTTCCTCGTGGTACGCGTCCCTCATCGATGTCCCTCTCTTCGTACAGCCGGCACAGCGGCGGCCGACACAGCCTGAGGTCTCTGACCCCCACGCTCCCACGGTGCGGCCGTCACGCGTCCGTTTCCGTCATGCCAGGTGAACCGGTCCTATCCCCTCGGTGAACTCTGGGCGACGAACGTTCGAGCAGACACTCTTATGGCTGGGGAAGTGCCGGCCGGCCCGCATAACCTTGAGGCATGGACGTGAACGCGGCGGTCGCCGCAGCAAGCGCGATCGCCGGGCTGTGCACCGGTGTGATCGCCATGCTGGCGTTCCGCTGGAGCGAACGCGACCAGGCTCGCCCCACCCGCACCTCACTGCACACCGATGATGTGCTGCCGCCCGGAGTCGACACCGTTCTCTCCGTGCTGAGCTCATCGGCCGTGGTGCTCGACGAGAGCGACTCGGTGGTCAAGGCGAGCTCGGCCGCGTATGCGCTGGGCCTGGTCAGGGGCGGGAAACTGGCCGTCGAGCCCATGCTGAACATGGCCCGCGACACCCGCAGGGACGGTGAGATCCGCCAGGTCGAGCTGGACCTTCCGCGCAGGGGCACCGGGCGCGGCGAGGCCCTGGCGGTCTCCGCCCGGGTCGCGCCGCTGGGATCCAGGCTGGTGCTGCTGCTCGTCGAGGACCTCACGGAGGCGCGCCGTATCGAGGCGGTGCGGCGCGACTTCGTCGCCAATGTCAGCCATGAGCTCAAGACCCCGGTCGGAGCCCTCTCACTGCTTTCCGAGGCGGTCATGGGGGCCAACGAGGACCCCGAGGCGGTGACCCGTTTCGCCGGCCGGATGCAGATCGAGGCCACCCGGCTCACCAATCTGGTCCAAGAGCTGATAGATCTCTCACGGGTCCAGAACGACGACCCGCTGGAGGACGCCGAGCCGGTCAGGGTGGACGTCCTGGCCGCCGAGGCCATCGACCGCTGCCGCCACCAGGCAGGAACCAAGCAGATCAGCATGACCGCGGGCGGCACCGCAGGCCTCTACGTATGGGGAAACCGGAGCCAGCTCGCCGCAGCGCTGGGCAATCTCGTCGAGAATGCCGTCAACTACTCACAGGACCGCACCCGGGTCGGTATCGCCGCACGGCGGGTCGCCGCACCCGGCGGGGACCTCATCGAGATCGCCGTGACCGACCAGGGACTCGGGATCTCGGAGAAGGACCGCGAGCGGGTCTTCGAGCGCTTCTACCGTGTCGACCCGGCCCGCTCCCGGGCCACCGGCGGCACCGGACTCGGCCTCGCCATCGTCAAACACGTGGCCGCCTCGCACGGCGGGGAGGTCACGGTGTGGAGCTCGGAGGGACAGGGCTCCACTTTCACCCTGCGCCTGCCGGAAGCCGGTGCCGCGACCCACCGCGCCGGCCGCCCGGATCAAGAACGCCCCGACCGCCAGGATCAAGAACCGGACGCCGTCGACCCCGACGACGACCAGCCGTACGAGACCTTCCTTACTCCTGATCCCATTCCTGCCCCGGAGGTCCTTCCGTGACCCGAGTGCTCGTCGTCGAGGATGAGGAATCCTTCAGCGACGCCCTGTCCTACATGCTCCGCAAGGAAGGCTTCGAGGTCGCGATCGCGGCCACGGGCCCCGATGGGCTCGACGAGTTCGAGCGCAACGGCGCCGATCTCGTGCTGCTCGACCTGATGCTGCCCGGGCTGCCCGGCACCGAGGTCTGCCGCCAGCTGCGTGGGCGCTCCAATGTCCCGGTGATCATGGTGACCGCCAAGGACAGCGAGATCGACAAGGTGGTCGGCCTGGAAATAGGAGCCGACGACTACGTGACCAAGCCCTTCTCCTCACGCGAACTCGTCGCCCGTATCCGCGCCGTGCTGCGGCGCAGGGGTGAGCCGGAGGAGGTCTCACCGGCCGCCCTCGAGGCCGGCCCGGTCCGGATGGACGTGGACCGTCATGTGGTCACGGTCTCCGGCGCCAAGGTCGATCTGCCGCTCAAGGAGTTCGACCTGCTGGAGATGCTGCTGCGCAACGCGGGCCGGGTGCTGACCCGGATGCAGCTGATCGACCGGGTCTGGGGCGCGGACTACGTCGGTGACACCAAGACCCTCGACGTCCACGTGAAGCGGCTGCGCGCCAAGGTGGAGCCGGACCCGGGGGCGCCCCGGTACCTGGTCACGGTGCGCGGTCTGGGCTACAAGTTCGAGCCGTAGACAGGCTGTGCATACGGAGGTGCCCCCGCCGGATGTCCGGCGGGGGCACCTCGCTGTACGGGTGTCAGCTGCTCCGGCCTAGGCGCTCGGCGAGCCGGACGGGGACGGCGAACCGGAAGGGGTCGCCGCGCCGGAAGGGGTGGCGGTGCCCGAAGGGGTGGCGGTGCCGGACGGCGTGGCCGAACCCGGCTGCGACCGGCTCACCGAAGGCCTGGGCTTGGGCGTCGCGGGCAGGGCGCTCGGGCCGTAGCCGCTGAAGTAGCTGGTCGCCGGGACGACGTAGGCGAGCAGCGCGACCTGGCCGGTGTCGCTGAAGTTGAAGACCAGCCGCTGGGCGTTGCCGTCCGTCGCCGCAGCGCGGCCCTGGGCGATCACCGCTGAGGGGTGGTTCCTGCCCCCGATGAGGATCGATCCGTGTGCGGGGACCACGAGCGGTCCGGCGCCCTTGGCGGGGGAGAGCTTCACCGGCGAGCCGGAGCCCGTCACGTGGACGCTGTCCAGCGTCTGGCTCTTCGAGCCGTTGTTGAAGACCGTGGCGGTGATGACGGCCGGGCCAGGAGCGCCGCTCTTCGGCTGGGTGATCACCGTTGCGTTCTGGACCTTGATGTCACCCACGGTCGCGGCGGCGTTGTCCGGCTTGACCTCGAGCGACTGGGCGTTGTTGCCGGCGCCACAGGCGGACAGGGCGGCGACCGAGACCACGATGGCAGAAGCGGCGATGGCGCCACGCCGAAGGCGGGGGGCACCCCCGGACGGCGTTTGGGGGAGGCTCACGGCTGCGGCAACTCCTAGGACGTTACGGACAGGAGGGCTGGAACAGGGCCGCGTGCAGCTGCCCCGAGGGTGTGTCAGCGCGCTCAGGTTACCGAGCCGTCCCGATGGCCCCGCACCCGACCCGCCCCATGCGGGGGTTCCGGTCCTGCCTGCCGGCCGGCCCGGTGCTTCATGAACCGTTCGCATATCACCGGTGATCAATTCTCCGGGCCGCCACGCATTCCTTACGGAAAACACTCTTCCGGCGCACAGTGATCAATTCCGGATTGCGTCCGTATGAGTGATCGAAGATCGAACGGCGGTGGCGAAGTTCACCGTTTCGAATGCGGCAAATCGGGACGTTCAACCCCTCGGGGAGGGGTCGGGATCGTTGTAACGTACGCGTTTCTTCCCGCCCGTAGAGCTGCTCCCACCTGCGAATACCGCGTTCCGGAAGCCTTCCGCAGCACGTTCGTGTTGCTGTTGTCAAGCCCCGAGATATGCCCTGACCTGCGAAAACACCATTCAGTAGAAGCTGTATCCGTGTTACCCTGGATAGCCACGGAAGGGGTACCTGTCACATGACGTTCAAGGTTGGCGACACCGTGGTCTATCCCCATCACGGGGCCGCGCTGATCGAGGCTATCGAAACTCGCCAGATCAAAGGCGTGGACAAGACCTACTTGGTGCTCAAGGTCGCCCAGGGCGACCTGACTGTTCGTGTGCCGGCGGACAATGCGGAGTTCGTAGGCGTACGCGACGTGGTTGGTCAGGAAGGGCTGGACCGGGTCTTCGAGGTGCTTCGTGCACCGTATGCAGAAGAACCCACCAACTGGTCCCGCCGCTACAAGGCAAATCTCGAGAAGCTCGCATCCGGCGATGTCATCAAGGTCGCCGAGGTGGTTCGCGACCTGTGGCGCCGTGAGCGTGAGCGTGGACTGTCCGCAGGTGAGAAGCGCATGCTCGCCAAGGCCCGCCAGATCCTGGTGAGCGAGCTCGCTCTTGCGGAGAACACCAACGAGGACAAGGCCGAGGCTCTGCTCGACGAGGTCCTCGCGTCCTGACGTATTGATGCCGTGGTGCCCGATGACCACATGGATCACTTCCATGTGCCGCCGGGCGCTGCGGCATGTTGCGCTCCTGAATTCCCCGGTCTTCCGGAGGTAATTCTCCCGGAGCGGTACTTGGTGTGCCGGGCCCGGGATGCTGACTCGACCAGTCGTCACGGAAGGGGCCGGTCAAGGCGTCGCGCCCGGCACTCCCCCAACCTGCGGTCGGGGGCACCCCCAGGCCATACCCACGTCGGCTGAGGACACAAACCCTGAACGCGCAACCGATCTCAGATACCCCCGTGCAGCGGGACACCAGCACCACCGCAGCGGTGATTCCCGCCGCCGGACGCGGCGTACGGCTGGGCCCCGGAGCACCCAAGGCGCTCCGCACCCTGAACGGGACGCCCATGCTGATCCACGCCGTACGCGCCATGGCTGCCTCCCGGTCCGTGTCGCTGGTGGTCGTGGTGGCTCCGCCGGACGGAGCTGCCGAGGTCGCGTCGCTCGTCGACGAGTTCCAGCTGCCCACCGGTACCGAGGTCCTCGTCGTCCCCGGCGGTGAGACGCGCCAGCAGTCCGTGGCACTGGGCATCGCGGTGCTCCCCGCGAGCGTCACCACCGTGCTGGTGCATGACGCCGCACGGCCGCTGGTCCCGGTGGAGACAGTGGACGCGGTGATCGAGACGGTACGCAACGGAGCTGCCGCCGTCGTCCCCGCGGTACCGCTCGCCGACACCGTCAAGCAGGTCGATCCCAGGCCGGACGGCGGACCCGAACCGGTCGTCGCCACCCCGGAACGCGCCAGGCTGCGCGCCGTGCAGACCCCGCAGGGCTTCGACCGGGAACTGCTCGCCCGGGCGCACGCCACGGTGACCGGCGATGTCACCGACGACGCGAGCATGGTCGAACAGCTCGGAGTGCAGGTAGTCGTGGTCCCCGGACACGAAGAGGCGTTCAAGGTGACCAGGCCGCTCGACCTGGTACTGGCCGAGGCAGTTCTCGCCCGCAGGAGGGCCAACCATGGCTTCTGAGCCGCAGACCCCGGCGGCCGTACGGACCCCGCCGCTTCCCCAGGTCGGGATCGGCACCGACATCCACGCCTTCGAGGAAGGCCGGGAGCTGTGGTGTGCCGGGCTGCGCTGGGAGGGGGAGGGCCCTGGACTCGCCGGGCACTCCGACGCGGACGTGGTCGCCCACGCCGCCTGCAACGCGCTGTTCTCGGCAGCCGGACTGGGCGACCTCGGAGCCCACTTCGGCACCGGCCGCCCCGAGTGGTCCGGAGCCTCCGGGCTGACCCTGCTCACCGAGGCGGCCCGGATCGTCCGCTCCGAGGGCTTCGTCATCGGCAACGTCGCCGTCCAGGTGATCGGGCAGCGGCCGAAGATCGGCAGGCGCAGGGAAGAGGCACAGCAGGTCCTCTCCGCGGCTGCGGGCGCCCCGGTGTCGGTCTCCGCGGCCACCACCGACGGGCTCGGCTTCACCGGCAGGGGCGAAGGACTCGCGGCGATGGCAACTGCGCTGGTCGTGCGGGCGGAGCAGTGAATAACGGGTAGGGATGGAGAGCAACCGCCACACCCCACTACCCCGGAGGACAACCCGTGTCTGCGGCGCTCAGCGACAAAGTCAAAGAACTGCTCGACGGTCCCGTCTTCGTCAACATCGCCACCATCCAGCCCGACGGCAGCCCGCAGGTCTCACCGGTCTGGGTGAAACACGACGGCGACGACGTGCTGATCTCGACGACCCGGGGCCGTCGCAAGGAGAGGAACCTGAGCCGCGACCCCCGGGTCACCGTGCTGCTGCAGCCTTTCGAACAGCCCTACGCCTACGCCGAGATCCGCGGCACCGCCACGCTCACCACCGAAGGCGGCCAGGAGCTCATCGACGAGCTGTCGCTGAAGTACACCGGCAAGCACTACGCGGAGTTCAACCCGGATTCCGGCCAGGACGCCGAGCGAGTGGTCGTCCGTATCACTCCGCGCAAGGTCGTCGGCCGCCTCTGAAGCCGGTCCTGGCCCCGCCCGGGCCCCTCGGCGCCCGGGCGGGGCCCGGCGAGGGCACTGTTGCGTCACACTTGGAGGCCCCGTGGCCGAAAGGGTCACGGGGCACTGGTATGGGACCACTACCCTGGTGTCGTGACTATTCGTCTGTACGACACCAGCGCCCGGAAGATCCGTGACTTCGTGCCGCTCACAGCGGGCTGTGTCTCGATCTACCTGTGCGGTGCCACGGTGCAGGCGGCCCCGCACATCGGACACATCAGGTCGGGGCTGAATTTCGACATCATGCGCCGCTGGTTCACCTACCGCGGCTACGACGTCACCTTCATCCGGAACGTCACGGACATCGACGACAAGATCATCTGGAAGTCGGCGGAGCAGAACCGCCCCTGGTGGTCGATCGGCTACGAGAACGAGCGGGCCTTCAACAGCGGTTACGACGTCCTCGGCTGCCTGCCGCCCAGCTACGAGCCGCGTGCCACCGGCCACATCACCGAGATGATCGAGATGATGCGCGGCCTCATCGAGCGCGGCCACGCCTACGAGGCAGACGGCAACGTCTACTTCGACGTGCGTTCGTACGACGGCTATCTGCAGCTCTCCAACCAGGATCTCGACGACCTGCGCCAGCCCGCCGAGGAAGGCGCGAGCGGCAAGCGCGACCCCCGCGACTTCGCCCTGTGGAAGTCCGTGAAGCCCGGTGAGCCCTCCTGGGAGACCCCGTGGGGCCGCGGCCGTCCCGGCTGGCACCTGGAGTGCTCGGCGATGGCCCACAAGTACCTGGGCGGCGCCTTCGACATCCACGGTGGCGGGATCGATCTGATCTTCCCGCACCACGAGAACGAGATCGCGCAGTCCAAGGCGTACGGCGACGACTTCGCGATGTACTGGATGCACAACGCCTGGGTCACCCTGAGCGGCGAGAAGATGTCGAAGTCCCTGGGCAACTCGGTGCTCATCTCCGAGATGGTCAAGGAGTGGCGGCCCATCGTCCTGCGCTACTACCTCGGCACCCCGCACTACCGGTCGATGATCGAGTACAGCGAGGAGGCGCTGCGCGAGGCCGAGTCCGCCTTCGCGCGGATCGAGGGCTTCATGCAGCGGGTGGTCGAGAAGGCCGGGGGCGCGGTCGCGCCCGCGGACGAGGTGCCCCTCGCGTTCGCCGAGGCGATGGACGACGACATGGGAGTGCCGCAGGCCCTCGCGATCGTCCATACGACGGTCCGGCAGGGCAATTCCGCGCTCGCGGCCGACGACAAGGAAGAGGCCGTCGCCCGGCTCGCCGAGGTACGCGCGATGCTCGGCGTTCTCGGCCTCGACCCGCTCGACGCACAATGGGCGGGCGGCGGGGAGCACGGCGAGGACCTCCACGGCGCGGTCGACACACTCGTACGCCTGGTCCTCGAACAGCGCGAGGCTGCCAGGGCCCGCAAGGACTGGGCCACCGCCGACGGCATCCGCGACCAGCTCCAGCAGTCCGGCCTGGTCATCGAGGACGGCCCGAGCGGTCCGCGCTGGACACTCGGACCGCGGTGAGCGTCGGGCCGCTTTTGGCGGCACACTTTTCCATACGAACGTACTTCGAATGTACTGAGCAGCAACGAAACAGGTAGGTCATGGCCGGGAACAGCCAGCGCAGGAACCGCCGCACGTCCAACAAGAAGGGCGCGCAGGTCGGCAGCGGGGGCCAGCGACGCCGCGGCCTCGAAGGAAAGGGCCCCACGCCGCCCGCTTCCGAACGCAAGGGACACAAGAAGAACCGGATCGCCGGGGCCCAGGCCAGGCAGGCCGCGGCCCGCCGCCCGGCGCCCCGCCGCGGCGGGGCCAAGGGCACGTCCGAGATGGTCGTCGGCCGCAATCCGGTCTACGAGGCGCTGCGCGACGGCGTCCCCGCGGTCACCCTGTACGTCCAGCAGTACATCGACAACGACGAGCGGGTGCGTGAAGCGCTCCAGCTGGCCGGGCAGCGCGGCAACATCAACCTGATGGAGGCCCCGCGCCCGGAGCTCGACCGGATGACGAACGGCCTGAACCACCAGGGCCTCGTCCTCCAGGTCCCGCCGTACGAGTACGCGCACCCCGAGGACCTCACCTCCGCCGCGTACGACGCCAACGAGGAACCGCTGATCGTCGCGCTCGACGGTGTGACCGACCCGCGCAACCTGGGGGCCATCGTCCGTTCGGTCTCCGCTTTCGGCGGCCACGGTGTGGTCGTGCCGGAACGCCGCGCGGCCGGGATGACGGCCGGTGCCTGGAAGTCGTCCGCGGGCACCGCCGCCCGTACCCCCGTCTCCCGGGTCACCAACCTCACCCGGGCGCTGGAGAGCTACCAGAAGGCCGGGATCACGGTCGTCGGCCTGGCTGCGGACGGCGAACACGAGGTCCAGGACCTGGAGGCGCTGGGCGGCCCCGTCGTCATCGTGATCGGCAGCGAGGGCAAGGGCCTGGGCCGCCTGGTCGGCGAGACCTGTGACTACCGGGTGCGGATTCCGATGCCGGGCGGCGCCGAATCCCTCAACGCCGGTGTCGCCGCGGGCATCGTGCTGTACGAGGCGGCCCGCCGGCGCGCCTGATCCGCGTCCTGTCCGGAGGGCCTGTTCGCTCGGGCCCTCCGGACTTTTTTTCGCGCCGGTCCGCACCGGCCCCGTGCCATCCGGCGGATGATGCCGGCCGGGCCCATGTGCCGCTCACACGGACCGAGTTGAGCGGATTCCTCGGAGCGGTCCGCGCGCCACTACGGTGCGAAAGCCTCTGCGGAACCCATGGGGAAACCGGCGCCGGAGGGGTGCTGGACCGGCGCTCAACCGGTGCTGCCCAAGCCGTTTTCCGTACCTAACCCGGCCGCCGGGCGCGGCGTTTTCCCGCACCGTCCCCGCTGGTGATGCCGGCGGCGGCTCGGCTGTTGTGACTGGTGGGAGCCCCGTGGCTGATCGGAAGGGGCGCGGCTGCGGCGCCGTCGCGCCCCTTCCACGCCCGGCTGTTGACGGGTCGCGGACAGATCCGACACGTCAAGGCAGTGTCCTAAGCCACCGTCACTCGGTTAGATGAGCGTGGACACCAGAACACCCGGGTTCGACGATCTGCCGGCGCTGAGCATGGTCAAGGTACCGTGCGATCCCGCGCAGGTCATCGTCAACCACGCCAGCTTCCGGGTGCAGCTCGCACCGAACTCGACACCACGGCTGACCGGTTCGGCCAGGGCGGACCGCGCCAGGGTCGGCGCGGGCGCCTCGGGAGCGCGCCGCAGGGCGCCCGTCGTATGGAGCGGCAGGTCCGCCCCGGACGACACCGGGGCGATCCGACTGCTGCAAGCCGTGCGCAACTCCGGTGTGCAGGAGGCCGGTTACGACGCGGACCACCGGACCGGGGCCACCCAGGTCATCCCGCGCATCGAGGAGCAGGGCGCGCCTCCCTACGGCACACGGCCCAACGCACCGCTGGTGCCGCGGATGCGCGAGGCCGTGGGCGCGTACGACGAGCGCGAACCCTTCGCGGACGAGGAGTTCGCGGCCGACGAGCCGTACGACGGCGACAGCCTGCCGCGTCAGAACGCCGCCGATGCCGTCCGCCACGCCTACTACCCCGGCCGCCGGATGAACCTCGGCGTGGTGCTGCTTCCGCTCCGGGTGTTCCTCGGATTCATCTCCGTCTACGCCGGCATGGGCAAACTCTGCGATCCCGTCTACTTCGACGGCGGCGAACGCGGCTCCATGGTCAAGTGGCTGCATTCGCTGCACCCGTGGGCACTCGCCGGCCCGCTCCGGGACTTCGCGCTCTCGCACCCGGTCGGCGCCGGGCTCACCATCGCGTTCCTCCAGGTCGTCGTCGGAGTGCTCACCGTGCTCGGCCTCTGGCAGCGGGTCGCCGCGGCCTTCGGCGCGCTGCTCTCCGTCGCCCTCCTCGTGACGGTGAGCTGGCGGGCCGTGCCGGTGTACGACACGCCGGACATCATCTTCCTGGCCGCCTGGTCCCCGCTGATCATCGCCGGAGCTCCCGTCTACTCGATCGACGGACGCCTCGCGGGCGAGGCCTGGCGCAGGCTCGGCCCGCGCTCCGAACTGTGGGACCTGCGGCGCAGGGTGCTGCGCCGGGGCGCGGTCGTCGCCTCCCTCGTGGTCGGTCTCACGCTCCTGGTCGGCTCGCTGCTCGGCGGCGCCGTGCGCTCCGCCGAGGTCGTGACCGTACCGGGGCCGGACGCCGATCCCACCAACCGGCTGCCCGGCAGGTCGCTGCACCATGAGCCCGGCTCTTCGGGCAGCCCCTCCCGGCGTGCGCACAAGACCCCCGCACCCTCGGCGAGCACATCGGCCCCGCCGTCGACCACCCCGTCGGCGCCGGGCACCGTGCGGGAGACCGCCACCGTCGGCACCGGGGGCGGACAGCCCAGCCAGACCCAGGGCACCGCACAGCAGCCGCCCTCCCAGCAGCAGCGGCAGGCCCCGCCGCCGCCCGCCGCCAGCAGCTCGGGTCCGTCCTCGTCGGGCGGCACGACCGGCGGCAGCTCCGGCGGCGGCGCCTCGTCCGGTGGCGGCAACGGCGGCGGTTCGACCGGCGGCGGCGCCAACAGAAACCCGATCGGCGGCCTGCTCGGCTGACACCTGGGCCAGCACACGGAACGACGGAGGGGCGGCCGCACTCAGCGGCCGCCCCTCCGTGCGGTCCCGGTCCCCGGCCCGTCCGCGGGTAGTACCGCCCCGGGTGGTCCGCAGGGTTTCAGACGGCCCCGCCGAGCTCCCTCGCCGCCTCGGTGAGATCCTTCGCGGTGTCGATGGCCCGCCAGTACGCCCCGTTCGGCAGCGGGAAGCCGGCCAGCCTGCGCTCCCTGGCCAGCCGGGGGAAGGTGGACCGCTCATGGTCACCGCGGTCCGGCAGCAGCGCCGTGAAGGCGGCGGAGAAGACGTAGACGCCCGCGTTGATGAGATACGGCGACGGCGGCGACTCGATGAAGTCGAGGACATGCCCGAACTCGTCGGTCTCCACGGCGCCCCAGGGAATCCTGGGACGGGCCAGCGCCAGGGTGGCGGTCGCATCGCGCTCGGCGTGGAAGGCAGCCATGTCGCGCAGTGAGAAGCGCGTCCAGATGTCGCCGTTGGTGGCGTACCAGGGGCGGTCGGCGTTCGGCAGGTGCGCGGCCGCGTACTTGAGGCCGCCGCCGCGTCCCAGTGGCTCGGGCTCGACGACGGTGGTGACCCGCAGGGGGAGTTCGGCGGAGTCCAGCCACTCCTGGAGCACTTCGGCGAGGTGGCCGCAGGAGATCACCGCGTCGGTCACGCCCTCGGCGGCGAGCCAGGCAAGCTGATGGCCGATGATCGGCGTCCCGGTGCCCGGGATCTCGACCATCGGCTTGGGGCGGTCGTCGGTGTACGGGCGCAGCCGGGAACCCTGGCCGCCCGCCAGGACCACGGCCTGCGTGGGCAGTACGTGCGCTTGAGGATCAGCGGTCGTCATGAGGCGCACCCTATGCGGCGCGCCTCCGGCGTACGTGGCCAGGCCCGTCGGCGGGTGCCTGGCCCGGTGCACCCGCCGGTGTATGTCTCAGTGCGTGTGGGCGACCCCGTAGGCGAAGGAGGTGTCACAGACCGGGCGCGAGTACGACTGGGCGCGGGTGGGTCCGTAACGCTCGACGGCGGCGCGGCCCAGCGCACGGGCGATCGCCATGCAGTGGCCCGCGAGTGAGGGGCGGCCCTCGATCTCACGCTGGAGGTCGGTGAGGGCGACTCCCGGGTCCTTCTCCGACAGCTCGTCGAGGAGCTTGTCGCGCAGAATGTCCTGCGGGGTACGGGGCTTGGCGCGCACCGACACCTCCTTGGACGACGCGGTGAGGATCTGCGAGCCGGTGGAGGATGTGCCTGCCCACGGGACGCGGGTGACCGCGAGCGTCCCGGAGAGAACCAGGACGACGGGCAGGACAAAGGCGAGGGTTCGGCCGATACGGCGGGCTGTGTGGGTCACGGAGGCGAGCGTAGCGGTCGGTCAGGACATGGCGACACTCAGTCACCCTTGCGGGGGATGGTTCGAGTTCTCTTTTCGAATCACGTGTTGACGCGGCCGCAGTCAAATGCCGGTTCTGCCGGGGTATTTGCGGAACACGTACAGCGGCCCCGTCTCTCCGGGGAAGGGAGATACGGGGCCGCTGCGGACGCTACGGGGCTCCATTCCTGACGGCGGTGACCCTGCCGGCAGTGGTCCTGAAGCCGGTGGTCCAAACGTCAGGGGTTGTGATCAGTGCTCGTGACGTCAGTCGCTGAGCCGCTCGCCGGTCGAGGTGGCGAAGACGTGGATCTCGCCCGCACGCGGAACGACGTGCAGCTTGCTGCCCTTGTCGGGCACCCGGCGGCCGTTGACGCGGACGACGAGGTCCTTGTGTGCGCCGCTGACCTCGGCGGAGCCATAGACGAACGCGTCGGCGCCGAGCTCCTCGACGACGTTGACGGAGACGGCCATGCCGGCCGGGGCGTCCTTGGTCAGCGTCTTGGCGGTGGTGTCGTCGTGCTCGACGACGTCGAAGTGCTCCGGGCGGACGCCGACCGTGACGGTCGTGTCGCCGCGGTCGGACGCGGCCGACAGCGCCTCACGGGAGACCGGGACGACGCTGTTGCCGAACTTCACACCGCCGTCGGTGATCGGGACCTCGACCAGGTTCATGGCCGGCGAGCCGATGAAGCCGGCGACGAAGAGGTTGGCGGGGCGGTCGTACATGTTGCGCGGCGAGTCGATCTGCTGGAGCAGACCGTCCTTCAGCACGACCACCCGGTCACCCATGGTCATGGCCTCGACCTGGTCGTGGGTGACGTACACGGTGGTGATGCCGAGGCGGCGCTGCAGCGAGGCGATCTGCGTACGGGTGGAGACGCGGAGCTTGGCGTCGAGGTTCGACAGCGGCTCGTCCATGAGGAAGACCTGCGGCTCGCGGACGATCGCACGGCCCATCGCGACACGCTGGCGCTGACCACCGGAGAGCGCCTTCGGCTTGCGGTCCAGGTACTCGCTGAGGTCGAGGATCTTCGCGGCCTCTTCGACCTTGGCGCGGATCTCGGACTTGTTGACACCGGCGATCTTGAGGGCGAAGCCCATGTTGTCCGCGACGGTCATGTGCGGGTACAGCGCGTAGTTCTGGAACACCATCGCGATGTCCCGGTCCTTCGGCGGCAGGTGCGTGACGTCACGGTCACCGATGCGGATCGCGCCGCCGTTGACGTCCTCAAGACCCGCGAGCATGCGCAGGGAGGTCGACTTGCCGCAGCCGGACGGGCCGACGAGAACGAGGAACTCGCCGTCCTCGACCTCGATCTCCAGCGCGTCTACGGCGGGCTTGGTGGAGCCCGGGTATATCCGGGTCGCCTTGTCGAACGAAACAGTTGCCATGATCGCGTGCTCCTTCACCGGCAGGAACGTGCCGGACGATCCGAGTAAGGGAGTGGTGTAGTCCACACGAGTGAACTGCGACGAGACGCTACCTGGCCGTTTGCGGTATGTCAGTAGTTCAGGGTGGGGAAAATTTCCGAGCGAAGCACGCTTCCGGTCCGGTTAGACTGCTCCAGCACGCCTCCTTAGCTCAGTCCGGCCAGAGCAACGCACTTGTAATGCGTAGGTCGTCGGTTCGAATCCGACAGGAGGCTCTGTGAAAGCCCAGGTCAGATGTCTCTGACCTGGGCTTTCGTCGTCACAGGATGCGGCGGCGCCGCCGGGCGCGGGCCGCGCGGTGGTCCCTAGTCTCAGTTTTAGTCTCAGTCGCGGGCTCAGACACCGGTTCCGGGGATGGCAGGAAGGCGTCTCCCATGCGGCGCATGGCGTCCTTCGAGAGATGAGAGCGGCCCTTTACGTAGCGGCGCGTCTGACTGATCTGGGTGTGCCGAAGGATCTCCATGATCGTAGGCATGTCCACCCCCAGCTCATTCAGGATCGTGCCCGCAGTGTGGCGGCTCCCGTCGTAGAGGCGACGGTCACCGATGCCCGCCTCCGCCAGCAGCTCCTTGAACTCTCCCCAGTCATCGCGGGGGTCGATGGGGCGTCCATCGGGCCGCGTGAACACGGCCTGGTGCTCCTGCCAGAGTTCGCCGGCCGCCTCCCGCAGTTCGTCCTGCTGTGCCTTGTGTGCGATCAGATAGGGGATGAACGCGGGCGGGATCGGCACGGGGTTCGTGCTCTTCTTCGTCTTGGGGCGGGTGAAGGCCAGGCCCCCGCCCTTGCGGCCCGGGCAGATGCTCGCGTGCTTGACGCACGTAGCACTGCACGGCTTCGGGCAACCGCGCTTGTACCCCTTGTGGGTGGCGCAGTCCGGCGGGCAGGGCTCGAAGCGGTGCAGGCGCGCCCCACAGGCGTGCGCGTCACCGCAGCCGTGCCGCCAGGTGAGCCGCTGAAGCTGCCACCGGGGGTGGAACAGCTCCGCCTGTAGGTCGACGTAGGGCCACCGGAGTCCCAGGGTCTCACCCTGCCGGAACCCCATGCCGACGCCGACGATCCACCGCATAAACGTGGGCCGCTTGGCCGCCGCTTTCAGGAAGGCTTTCGCCTCTTCCTGGGTGAAGGGGTTTGCCTCGGTCTCGTCGATGCTGGGCGGGTCGACCAGGGTGGCGACGTTCTCGCCGATCATCCGGCGGCGGTGGGCAATCTTCAGGGCCCGCGACAGGATGCGGTGCACCTTGACCACGTGGGACGGGGCGCGCCCAGCATCGAGCATGGCCCGGTACATCTGCTCAAGGTGCTCCGGGGCGAGCTTGTCGATGCGGTGCTTCCCCACGCCGGGAACGATGTCATTGCGAGTCTTGGACCAGTAGTCATCCAGCGACCTGGGCTTGAGCTTCAGGCTCGCGATATCGGTCAGGTAGGTCTCCATCCACTGGCCAACCGTGGGCTTGCGGCCCGCTTTGGTCGCGCGCCCCTCGTCACGGAGCTTCTCCAGCTCACGGACCTTTCGGCGCACCGCAGGCTCCGTACGGGCCATGCGGTGCCGGCGGTCGGGGCTCCCGTCGGGCAGTACGCCCATGGTGACACGGCCGTGCCACCAGCCGTCATCGCCGAAGTAGATGGTGGATTCCAGGTTCGACTTGCGGGGGCTCATCTGTTCCTCCATGCGAAAGGCGCCCCGAGCGCAGTGCTCAGGGCGCCTTTGGTGCGGGCTGTGGTCAGTTGGGCAGCGTGGCGAGGCTCTCCACGTACGCCTCGATGTCCGCACGTCGAATCCGGCGCGTGCGGCCCAACTTGATGTACTTCAGGGAGCCTTCGGCCATCAGCTCGTAAACGGTGGAGCGGCCGATGGCGAGGGCTTCGGCCGCTTCCTCGGGCTTGTACAGGAGTCGGTCGATCGGGGCGGCAATCGCGGTGCTCATCCGGGGTGCCTCCAGGGCAGTTGGCGTTGCCTCAAGGGGATGTACGAGCAGGTCCGAGGCCGGAGTCTGTCCGAGGCTCGGATTTCTGCGTCACCCGCGCCATCAGCGTCATTTGGTGCTCTGACCTGCGGTTTTGGGTGACAGGGCGGATTGGCCCTGCGTCACCGCCGCGTCATCGGTTGCGTCACCGGGTGACGCAGGTGACGCAGGATGACGCAGAGAAAGCCGTCTGCGTCACCGCTGTTGTCGCAGGTCAGCAGCCGTTTTCCGGAGCGGATGACGCGGGTGACGCAGCGTCTTCCTTCTTAGGACAAAGAAGGGGGCTGCCTGTTGTAGTTGGGTGCGCCTTACAGAGCGAAGAACGAGCCGCTGCGCGGCGCGACCTGGGGGCGGCGTTCCGCCGAACAGCAAGAGGAGCACGTGCTCCTCTTGCCGTTCGCTTGAGCCTGCGGATCGCGGGTCAGAACGCCCGCGACTGTTCGTGCGGGGCCGGGGGGAGAGTGCGGGTCATTTCGAGGTAGCGGCCCGCCTTGGTACGCCCCGCGTCGACGACGACACGGCGAGCCGCAAGGGTGGGCTGGAGGCGCTTGAGGCGGTCCGAGAGGACTTTGCCGGTGGTCGGCCATCCCTTGGGCAGGGGACGGCAACCCTCGTTGCTGTAGAGGCTGCTGAGGCAGGCAAGCCACTCGGTCGACGTCATCCGCTGCGCCGTGCCCGGTTCGATGGTCTCGGCGTGCAGAAGGACGGTCTGCGCGAGGAGGTCACCTTCGATCACGTCGTCGTTCAGGTCGTCCAGACTCGCCCGGTACGCGGGAAGCGCCCCGAGCCCGGTTGCTGCGTCGAACTGCGCGCACAGGTGGGCGAAGTCCGCCATCCTCAGGTCGGTAGGGGTCTCGGCCTCCACGGCGCGGACCTTGACCGTGAGGTCCAGGAGCGAGCCGAGGACCACGGGTAGCACTTCTGCGTAGTCAGCCCAGAGTTCGGCCTCGGTGCGTCGGACGCGGGGCCGCTCCAATCGCAGCGGTAGGAGCCGGTCCGCCAGGTCGGGGCGGATGACACCGACGTCGATGCCGGTGAGAAGCAGGGGCCGGCGGTAGCCGACGCGGAACACGTCCCCGTCGGTGAACAGGGCCCGCTTGACGCTCTCGGCGCCGGTGACGATGCAGCACATCGCGTCGGACAGGTCCGGTGTGACGTGGGAGAGGTTGTCCAGGGCGGTGACCCATCCCGCCGCTACGGCCGCGATCAGGCTTTCCTCATCCTTCGGTGCCCGGCGCAGGTCACCGCTCATGCCCTCGATGATTCTGGTGAGCATCCGGCCTCCGGTGGACTTGCCCGCTCCCTGCGGTCCGGTGAGGAACGGCGCGGGGACCGGCACCGAGGGCCCGAGGCAGCCGATCAGCCACACGATGGCCAGGCACTCGGTTTCCGCGTTGGCGAAGTTGCACAGCCGCATCAGCAGGTCGATGCCCTTGCCGTCGGTGTCCTTGATGGGAAGGGGCAGTTCGCCGGTGAGCTGCGTGCGCCGCCAGCAAACCTCGTGGGGGTCGGGGGTGAGGATGTCCCAGCCGGTGGGGTGGATGCGGACGGACTGCCCGTCGTCGCGTCCCAGGTCCAGCCACGTCGCCCCGTCGAAGCCGGGGGCCACGCGGATATGGACCGGCTGGACGGTCTCGGTCAGTGCGAGTGCTTCGATCAAGTCCAGTGCCTCCTTGATGGCGGACCCGTTGAATGCGCCGCGACCGTCCCTGTACAGGCCGACCATGAGTTCCTGGCGGTGGCTGCCGGTGGTGCCCTGGGAGCGGATCGGTCGGGCGACGGGGTGGCCGTTCTTCTGCGCGTACACGGTCCCGTCAGCGGTACGGAAGTACCGGAAGTGCTCCTGCGCGTAGTCCGCGATGACCTCGCGGGCGGGCGTCTTGTCGTCCTCAGACATGGCTCAGTCCCAACGTGGTCAGGGCGTTGGTCCACGCATCGGCGCAGTGCCGGGGCGATTCGCCCTTGGCCTGCGCGGCGGTGAACAGCCGCGCGGTGTGCGTCTCAGTGAGGCAGCCGCACCGGCCGTGCGTGGACAGCACCGCGAGGAACGTCCGGTAGACGGTGGCGTGCACCGCCTCACGTGCCTCGGTGATGCGCTGCTCCGCCATAGCGATCCCACGATCCAGATAGGTGGGCGTGCGGTGAGGGCACGCACCCCTGCCCATGGCGGGCACCGTGACGGATACCGTGCGGGCCGGGGCTGGCTCCCTCACGGTCAAGGCGCGCACGACGTCCGGCAAGGCCGTCATGGGTCCGGTGCCGGGGCCGAGCCACCGGGCATAGGCCATGGTCGACTTGATGTCGACGCCGGGGCGTACGCCGTTGGCGCCCTGCATGGCGCCCCGGTAGAGCCAGTGCTCGCCACGGGTCGTCCGGACGGTCCGCGTGGCGGGCAGGGTCGCACAAGCCCACGCGATGGCTTCCGCGTTGTCCAGGTCCACGACAGTGAGGCCAGCGCCGCCAGGGTGGTAGGCCACGCCCGCCGCTTCCCGCCACGCTCGCACCCACGGCGTCGAGTTGAGGACGTTCGGGTCGGTGGTGGCGGCGGCCCAGCCGTGGCACGGGCTCGGGCAGGTGCAGGGTCCGGGGGTCTTCATGTTCGGGCGGCCACCGCAGGCGTTCTTGGTGCAGGCCGGGCAGTTCCCGAACGGCACCTTCCCCGCTCGTAACGGCAGCACCGGCACCCCGGAGGCTGCGAGGGAGAGCGCGGTGGGCGGGTGGTCTCGCCGAATGTCGGTCGGTTGGGTCATGCTGGAGGTCTCCAGTTCGTTATAGGCGTGCTGGATTGACGGCGGCCCCGGTTCTTGCCGGAAGGGGGTCGCCGTTGTCGTTCGTCGGGGGTGGTCAGGCCGCCTGGCTGCCGGGCAGGAGCAGGCCGTCTGCGGTCCTGCGCAGGGCTCCGTTCGCGGTGAGGGCCTTGATCTCGCGGGAGACGGTGCCCTTGTTGAGGCCGGTCCGGTCGGCCACGTCCCTGGCCGTCCGGGCATCGGCCTGCACAGCGGCCAGTACCTTGTCCCGGTTGCTCGCCCCGGACGGTGCGGCCGTCTCCTTGACCAGGTGCAGCGGTCGCGGTGACTGCCCGCCGGTCGACTGCTCCGGGGTCCAGATCGACTTGGGCAGTGCGCGGACGCCCGCGTCGTCGAGGGTCCAGGTGCGGAGCATGCGCGGACCGTAGCCCTTGAGGTAGCCGTGGCCCCGGTACTCGCGGCCGTCGGGGATCTGGTGCGGCGCGTAGTGCGCGCAGTCGTCGAGCGCGACCTGAGCCTGTGTCGTGCCAGCCACCCGCAGCGAGAACCTGGTGAGGAGATTCGGCGCGATCAGCTTGTGCACGCCCGGCGCCCCGCCATCGGTCAGCGGGTACTGCGTCGCCCACCACAGAACGACGCCGCGCGAGCGACCCAGCGAGGACAGCTCAATCAGCCGCTGCAGCCGGTCCTTGTCCTTCATGATCAGGGCCAGGATCACCTGTCCCTCATCCACGACGACGGTGAGCTGACGGCCGTCCCACACGCTGATCCCGCGCTTCTTCATGTCCACCTTGCGGCGGGTCATCTCCGCGTGCGCGTCGTCCACCGCGTCCGTGATCTCCTCCCGTTCCACGGCGACGCGGCACGAGTGCTCCCAAATGTTGGCCTCTTCGCCCTTGCCGTCGATGAGGAGCAGGTCACCGCGCAGGTGCGCGGTGGCCATGAGCGGGCGGAACGACCAGGACTTGCCGGTGCCGGACGCGCCGGACACCAACAGCCGCTCATCGAACGGGATCAGGACCTCATCCCCTGTCTCGGTGTCCAGACCGAGGCTCATCGCCATCGGATCGGACGGGATCCGGTCCGGAGTCCACAGCGAGGAAACGCCCGCGGCTGCCGACCGAGTCGCCAGACTCAGCACGGCCCAGCCGCCGCGCGAGGCGGACGTGATCCGTATCCGCAACGCGGTGCGCGCCCCGAGCAGCGCACGAACCGAGTCGGCCTTGTCCGCAAGCGACTTGACCGTCCACGTGCCATCCAGACGGATCTCACACCGGATGCCGCCCGGCTCCATGGCCGGGGGCGTTGTCACCGTGCCCGACAGGCCACGGTCCGGGGCGTGCTCCACCCAGTACGACGGGTCAAGCCGTTCCATGAGCTGACGCTCTTCCAGCGAGACGGACTCGTCCACCGGCACTCGCAGCGTGCGGCGACCGAGCGCGAGACCGGCCACGTTCGCGCCGACCAGCACGGCCGACGTGGCGGCCGGCCACAGCGTCAGGTGCGAGCCGGACATGACCACGGACGTGACGACCGTGGGCACGGCGTGCAGCGCGTGCGCCTGAATCGCCCGAGCCTTGAGCGTGCTCGGGTAGTTCACCCGCGCCGCCTTGAGCTTGGCCCGGGTGTCGCGCTCGTGCCGCGCGGCTGCCTTGCTCGCCACCCGCGCGGCGCGGCGGCCGGCCGCGAACGGATTGTTCGACGCGGCACGCGCGGTGAGTTGCTGCGACTTGGCGGTGGCCTGTGTGGAGCGTGCGGCGTTGTGCTCCTTCTGCGCCGCCATGAGCGCCTTGAGGTGCTCCGGGGTGCGCAGCTTGTCCCGCCGGTCCGCCTCAAGGTCCCAGCGGACCGCGAACGGAACACAGACGGGCGCGAGTGAATCCAGCGCGTTGTTGGTGGTGTTGGCGGTGGTCGACCATGCTTGCTTCCAGTCCACGAAAGGGTCCTCCAAGACCGTGGATGAGGGCCGGTGCGCCGTTGCGTGGCGTCACCGGCCCGCCCGAGTTGCAGGGGGGCGGGGCTGTCGGTTGCGTCGACAGCCCCGGTTGAACCGCTGCAACCACCTGTGACCTGCGAAGTTGCAGAGTTGAGCGGTGGGGAGGGGTGGGGCCCTACGCGCCCGCGCGCGAGAGCGGCGGAAAATGGGGCCGTGCAACCCCCTCAAGGGGCCCTGTAAGGCCGTTCACGACCCGGGGGATCTCGACCCACATGCGAGGGGGGTCAGGGCTTCTGCGGGGCGTAGAGCGGTTCAGTGTGTGGAGCGGCCGAACCACCGGTTGTTGACCGTGGTGTGATGAACCGTGGCGGGGCGGCTGGCGCCGAGCAGAGCCGGTGCGAGCCGGGAGGCGACGACCGCGATCGCCACCCACATCACCACCGACCCGAGACCGGCCAACGCGCTGACGATTTGGCCTGCACCGACGAGCAGCTGACCGGCCCCGAATCCGGCGCCCCCGGCGAGCAGTCCGCCGGCCGCGAGGCGTTGTGCCCGGGGGTCGAGCAGGGGTTGCGGGGTGAGGTCCCGGGGCTGGTAGGCGGCGGGGGCACTCGGCAGGTGCTCGCGCAGTACGGCGACCATGGACCCGTCGGGTCCGGGGACGTAGACGACGGTGCCCTGTTCGCCGTGCAGTCGCACCGCGCCGGTGAGGGGCGTATCCGGGATGGTTGGCCACCCGGTGAGGGGTGCCATGGCGGTCTCGCGGTATTCGGCGGCAGTCACGAAGTGGTCCTCTCGCTGGTCAAGCCGGGTGTTGGTTGGGGGAGTCCGCGCAGGGCACGCACATGCCGAGTGAGCGCGGGATGCAGTACCCGGCATCCCGGCAGCAGTTCGGACAGGTCCGGCGCGCCCGCATCGCCTTAGCCAGCGCAGCGGCGCGGCCCGGCGTCATCGGCCGGACCGACTTGGCTTTGTCGATGCGATAGAGGTAGGCGACCAGCGGGCCCCGCCGTCGACGGGGGCGCTGGACTTCGGCAGCCACGTCCTGACCACCCGGACGTAGCCCCATTGCACGGAGCTGGCGGCGGGTGGCCATACCGTCCGGGGCGAGGCGCCAGGGGTAGACCGGTAGCGCGGCCATCAGACGGCAGCCTCAGCGGGTTCGCTGTCCTCCGCGCTCTCGCGCAGACGGTTGTTGACCCAGCCGACGGACCAGCCGGTGTCTTCCGCGAGCTGCCGCACCGACTTCTCGCCCTCCCTGAACGACCGGAGGTGGGCGCGAGCTTCGTCCTCGGGCATCTTCGTGAACGGGGTCGGGCGACTGTTCACGGCGGTGTTCACGCCGCCGTTCACGGTGTTCATGCTCTGCCGCTCGACTGCCTCGCGGGTGGTCAGTGAGACGACCTCGCGGGCCTGCTGCTCGCTCCGTGAACGGTCCGCCTGTTCACGCTGTTCACGCCGCACCGCGTCCTCGTGCTGTCGCGCGTTCTGCCGGACGCGCTCGTCGTATTCGCGCTGCTCACGACGGGTCTCAGCCTCGCGGTCGAGGCGTTCACGCTCCATGCGGGCGTTGTGGTCGCGCTCTGCGGTCCGCTCGGAAGCCTCCCGCTCGGCACGTTCTCGTTCCAGGTTTTCGGCGTGATCCCGGGCGGACTGTTCACGCTGTTCACGGTCCGCCCGTTCGCGTTCACGGTAGGCCTGCTGCTGCTGTTCACGTTCTTTGGTCTCAGCGGTCCGTGAACGCTCGATCTTCTCCACGGCCTGGTTGATCGCCCGCCGGTAGGCCAGGCCCGCCTCAGCGGTGACGATCAGCAGGAGCGGCGCCACGGAGTGGACCGCGACACCGACCGCGTCACCGTCCAACGCGCTGTCCCCGATGTTCAGGAGCAGCGTCATGAGGCCGGTCATCCACCGCAGCACGGCCGGCCACGCACCGGAACTTCCCCCGAGCCGGGCCACGGTCGCGTCGAGACGGACCACGATGACCACGGCCGTGTCGACCACGAGCGGCAGGATCGGCGCTGTCGGCTCCCATCCGTCCGGGGTGACCCGTTCGACCAGGGGCGTGACGGTGAGGACGGAGAACAACACCGCACCGGCGGTGATGGCCCACGTCCCGTACGAGAGCGTCTTCTCAGCGGAGCGGATCTGCTCCGGAGACAGGGAGCCGAGCGCACTCATGCGCCGATGCCCTTGCGCTTGGCTGACTGGCGGGTCAGCTCCACTCGCGCGGCCAGCGCCCGACGACGGGCCCTGCGCATTCGGCGCGCGTCCAGCTCGGACGGCACCCGGTCCATGGTGATGATGTAAGCGTCGATCAACTCGATGTCCGCGAGGATGACCGGCATCTCGGTCTCGATCGCGTCCAGCTCCGCATCCGTCGGCTCCATCCAGGGCTCGAATGCGGTAACAGCGTCCTGAACAGTAACGATGTACTTCATTGGGTCGTGTTCCTCTCAGACAGGTTCGGCCCGAACAGCGGCCCCGGTGTTAGAGCACCGGGGCCGCGCGCCGTTTGAAGTCGGTAGATCCGGCTCCCCTCAGCGCTGCTCGTACGAGACGAGCAGCGGAGGCAACCGGCCCGCAGCAGGTGAGCTGCGGAGGGTTGGGGTTGCGCTGTACGTCACGCGGGAGAACCCGCGAGGCCGCCTACTTGGCCGAGGAGAGGCGGCGTGATCCCCATTCAGTTGTCAAAGAACGGCCGCTCCGATGAGCCTGGTAGCCCTCTGATCAGGGGCTCCCGTCTTCACGGGTACTCACCGAGCACTGTCAGTGCAGGCAGACATGCTTAATGGTGTTGCACCACCTGCTCAACTTGTTGGTACAAGCTGATGCAGTGATGCTGCACCCACGGACAGTGAGACGTCAAGGGGGTTGCGCCTACATGTACCAACAAGTTGCGCGAGTGCGTCATGATGGGGCTATGACCAAGCAGCCGAAGTACCGGCAAGTCGCTGACATCCTGCGCCGCGAGATCGACAACGGCACCTACGCGCCGGGGGCGCGGCTGCCCTCGGAGAACGACTTGCAGCAGCGGTTTGACGCGTCCAGGAACACGGTTCGCAACGGGCTAAGCCTGCTGGTCAGTGAAGGTCTGATCACGTCCAGCCAAGGGCTGGGGTACGAGGTCAAGTCGCACGAGGTGTTCGAGCTGAACGCGTCCCGATTCGAGAATCTGACCTTCCCTCAGAACGGGGATGCCTACAGCACAGACGTCACGAACGCCGGCCGCCGGCCCCATCAGACCTTCCGGGTGGAGATGCTGCCAGCTTCGAACCATGTCTCTGAAAGGCTCAAGGTCCCTGCGGGCACGAAGGCCGTGTTGCGGTTTTGTCATCGCTACGTTGACGACGTCCCTTGGTCCACGCAGGCGACCTACTATCCGTCGTGGCTGGTCGACGTCTCACCGCGCTTGGCTGAGCCAGGAGACATCGAGGAGGGCACGACTCGCTACCTGTCATCGCGGGGGATCGAGCAGGTCGGGTACTTCGACGAGATCGCAGCTCGGATGCCCACGCCGGAGGAGGCCCGCCTCCTGGAGATCGGAGCTGGAGTGCCGGTGATGATCTGGACGCGAACGGGCTACTCGACAGACCGCCCGATCCGATGCACGATCACGACGTTCCGAGGGGACCTGAATCGCATGAACTACGAGATTGGCGAACTGGCCGCCCGAAGCGAGAACGCGTGATCATCGCTGTTGCTGAACCGCACGACGTGACCAAGCTGCTTGCCTTTCGCGAGGAGGCGGCGGCTTGGTTGCGGGGTCTTGGGTCCGATCAGTGGAGCCGTCCGTACCCCGCTGACAAGCTGTTGGCCACCATCGAGGCGGGGACGGTGTTCATGCTCCGGGACGGCCATACGACTGCGGGCACGATCACGCTCACCCCGGATGCTGAAGCAGGGCTGTGGACGGACAACGAGCTCACCGAGCCGTCAATGTTCGTCAATAAGCTGACAGTTGCCCGAGAGTACGCCGGTCAGGATCTGGGCGGCCGACTGCTCGACTGGGCTGGCGATCGCGCGCATCGCTCAGGCGCGCAGTGGCTTCGGCTGGACGCCTGGACCGAAAATGGGGCACTCCAGCGGTACTACCTTGCGCATGGCTTCGAGCATGTACGTACGGTCCATGAGGGGGCAGCGGTGAATGGAGGACCTAGGGTCTCCGGATGGCTGGCGCAGCGGGCGGCGCGACCGGCCGACCATGGCTTCGCGGACCAACCCCCCTGCCAAAGAGGCTGTGGTCCGTAGCTTGAGTACGGATTCACTGTGACGTGTCCTGCAAGTGTGTTTAGTCCATGAATGCGCCAGCGACCCGGGGGATAGTGATCGACAATCAGGCCACAAGCGACTCTGCGGACGAAGAGCTTACAGAACGTCTCTATGAGCTAAGAAATACGGTCTGGCAGCGCATGTCTTTCTTAGCAGAGGAAGTGCACGGCGCTCGCTTTCGTGAAGTCGGTGCGGCTGTTAATGAGGCGCTCGTCCGGTGTTTGGTTCATCCCAGACGATTGCGTGATCAAGAGAGATGGGCGTGCGCTCTGTGTTGTGCGCTAATCATACTGGGAGATGGCGCCCTGGTCGTGTTTGCGAATTATGATTCGCTACGAAAATTGGCACCACACGGGAAGGGTGGCGCGGGCTCATTCGGTGCCCCCGAGCTCGTCTTGGGATTTGTAGCTATTGGGTTTTCACTTCTCGGTCTGATGTTTCAGCGAAGGTACGCGATAGTTCGGGTTTATACCGGACGGACGCGTGCTAGCCGCTTAGAGCGGGTGAAAAATAGGCGACCACCAATTGAGGAATTTCATCATTACTTGCCATTGGCATGGTCAGGGTTTGCGGGTCTTTCCGCGCTAACTGTTTGGGAATATTGGGGGGAATGGCCCGCCGGCTGGCTGACTATGCTTGTTTCCAACATCCTGATTGGGTATGCCGCTGGAAAGCTCTCTTTGGTCTTTCTGGGCTGCCTATTCATTCGCTCCACGCCCGGGACTGTGCGCGTGCTTGATAGGTTGGTCTGCTGCCTTTTTGATGCCACAACTGCGCTATTCTTTATGTCCCGGTTCGAGGGGTGTGACGACCGTCGTTTCAGGATGCGTGTTCGGGCTAGCATGTATAATGCAGCAGGTAGTGTAGAAGCCGACTCGACTCCACTACTGTTCACATGGAAGCATGAGAAGAAGCTGCGTTCCGAAATAAGATCCGATCGCGCGAAAGTCGCCGCAGTTATGCGTAGTCTTGCTCGGAAACTCGCTGTAGCCAATAGTGCGGAAGAGCACAAGGAAATTCGCGACGCCATGCTTGCGGGGCTGTTCTTGGCTATCGACGGAAACCTTCCTGGACTCGTGGAGAGTGCGCCAGACGTTTCACGGTCCTCTCGCTTGTCCCGCGTGGCTCGCCATGTGGCTCCCGCTGTTGCGATGATGTTGTTCGCGGTAGTTATACCTCTGCTGCCGGGCGCGAATGAAGCGGCGAGTTCTGTTCGCGTATTTCTAATTGCTACTGCGGCGCTAACGCTGATTCCCGGGACGAGTACCGCAAGGGGGACAATCGAAAGTGCCCTTACTAGATCACTCCCGGGGCAGCAGAAGTAGCGAGTGCAGGACGCTTCCGAGGTGGGCTTGACGAACCTCGGCACTCGGTCCCTCCAGGCCGGGGGAACCACGGACTCGAAGGGCGTCAAGAGGCGCACAGGCTTACCGTCGAGGTATGCCCGACGAAGACCGTGAGTACGTCAAGACGGAGATCCCCAACTACGAGCCAGCGCCGTGCCAGAGCTGTGGTGGCAAGCAGACGTTGGACTGGGTTCGGTCCAACACCGGCAGCTCTGGCGAGCCGTTGTACCTGCCAGGTCTGTCGACTTGTTCGAACTCAGACTGCATCCGCAATGGGGGTGGTGAGTGAAGTCCTCGCGCAGCAGCGGCCTTCCACTCGACTGGTCGGCGGGGACCGCCAAGTTCAGTCTCAGTTCTAGTCTCGGTTGATGCCCTATCCGGCACCGGCCGTACTCGTCCATGGTGGTCCAGTACCTTGCCTGACCTGCGATGCGAGGCCATGAGCGGACTACTGTGGACCTTCTTGGAACAAGCCCGGACAGCTTGTAATGCGTAGGTCGTCGGTTCGAATCCGACAGGAGGCTCTGTGAAAGCCCAGGTCAGATGTCATCTGACCTGGGCTTTCGTCGTCACAGGATGCGGCGGGATCGTCGGGAGCGGGCCGCGCGGCTGTCCGGGCGGTGGTCATCGGGACATGCCGGTCGCGGCCCGTGGCCCGGGCCCGCTCATCCCCTTGCCCGGCCTCATGCCTCCTGTGTCACCGCGTCCCGCTGCTCCGGCACCACCGTGTCCGAGTGGGCCACCACCAGGCTGGGGGCGGGTGCGGTGGCCGGTCGGAAGCGCCGCGGGACCAGAGTGAGGAAGCGTTCCGCGTGATGCTCCTCGTGCTGGTCGATCCGGCGGGCCTCCAGCAGCTGGCGCAGGCTCAGCAGGCCTTCGAGCCGGTCGGGGTTGTCACGGTTGATGATCACGACCCTGGTGACGTGGTGGGTGGCCATCCGGTTGGCGATGGTCCGGAGCGTTTCGTCGTCGTACGCGGTCACCGCGGGCCTGGCGAGTGCGCCCAGCGGGGTGCGGTCGTCCGGGGCGCTGTCCAGGAAGTCGGAGCGGGTGACGACACCGGCCAGGTGTCCGGCCGGGTCCATGACCGGGTAGAGCCGCTGGGCGAGGAATCCGGCGACATCGTGGCTGCCCCGGGGCGCGGCCAGTTCCCGCTTGATGTCGGCCACGGTCTCGTCCGTACGGAACGTGGCGGTGATCGGGGATTCCAGCTGGCGTACGAGATGGACCTCCAGGGGATCCACCGAGTACTCCCGGGTGAGGTGCAGTCCGCGGCGGGCGATCTTCTCGGTGAGGACCGACCGCTTGAGGGCGATCACCGAGAGCAGGTAGGCGGAGGACGCGGTGATCACCATGGGGAGCATCGCGTTCATCTCATGGGTCAGTTCGAGACAGAAGACGATGCCGGTCAGCGGGGAGCGCATCACTCCGCCCAGCACGCCGGCCAGTGAGACCAGAGCCCAGAAGCCGGGGCTCACCGTGGTGAAGACGAGGCCTTCGGCGGCTCCCAGCGCGCCGCCGATCATGAACATCGGGGCGAGAACGCCGCCGGAGGTACCGGAACCGAGGGAGAGGCCCCAGATGAGGGTCTTGACCACCAGGATCCCGACGATCAGACCCACGGTGGCCCGGCCGGTGAGGAGTTGGTCGATGACGTCGTATCCGACGCCGAGGGCGCGGGGTTCGACCAGTCCGCCGGTGCCGATGATCAGGCCGCCGATGGCGGGCCACCACATCCAGTGCAGCGGGAGCTTGGCGAACATGTCCTCGGAGAAGTAGACGATGGCGGTCGCGCCGAGCGCGAGCAGGCCCGCGGCGAGTCCGGAGACCACGCACAGGCCGTACGCGGACATCGGCAGGTGAGCCGGGACGTGGGCGCCGCCGAACAGCGGTGCGGTACCCAGGATCGGGCCCCGGACCAGGGTCGCGACGACGGCGGCGACGGCGACGGGGATGTACGACCGGGGACGCCACTCGAAGAGCAGCAGTTCGACGGCGAGCAGGATCGCGGCCAGCGGGGAGTTGAAGGTGGCGGCCATACCGGCGGCGGACCCGGCGACCAGCAGCGTCTTGCGTTCGTCGGTGGTGACGTGGAGGAACTGGGCGAGGATCGAACCGACAGCGCCGCCGGTCATGATGATCGGTCCCTCGGCGCCGAACGGTCCGCCGGTGCCGATGCCGATGGCCGACGACACCGGTTTGAGGACGGCCAGCCGCGGCTGCACCTTGCTGCCGCCGACCAGGATCGACTCGATGGCTTCCGGCATGCCGTGACCTCGGATCTTCTCCGATCCGTAGCGGGCCATCACCCCGATGACCAGGCCGCCGGCGACGGGCATGAGGAGGATCAGCCACCAGTGCGAGGTGGAGCCGGGTGTGGTGGCGCCGAAGGAGAACTGCCCGTGGAAGCAGAGGTTGGTGAACAGGGCGATCAGCTTGAGCAGGCCCACCGCGACCAGGGCGGCCGCCACGCCCACCGGCACGGCGAGTACGGCGATCAGTGCGACCCGGGGCGGGACGTGGAAGTCGCCCAGCCCGGCGATCTTCCGCGCGGCGGGATGCGGCTTGGCCGACAGCTTCGGTGAGGCCCGTTCGCCGGGGCCGTGGTTCGGTTTCCGGGCGTGGTCGGGTGTGGTCACGGGGTACCTCCGTGGGACGGTGCAGGCAGGGGCAGTGCCGTCACGGGCGCGCACGGACGAGGCGGTCGGCGTCCGCGGATGTGCGGTGCCGGCGCCTGCGGGTGGCTCACGCGATGGCGGGGCGGGCGTCATTGCCCTGGGAGCTGCCGATGCCCCGTGCGGAGGGCGGCAGAACGGTGTGGGCGGTCCGCGGCGCGCTGCGGCGCCGTACGTGGATGCCCGGATACTGGGGTGATGGAACGACGGGGCCAACGCTACCATTGCAGACTGCAATGATGGTCGCGGCCGATGAGCAGTGCGACCGGCAGTTCAATGAGCCGCGCGCCTTGGCCGAGTTGTGGACCGTGCCATGGGCAGCCGGGTGAGCAGAACGGTGGACGGACCGATGACAGGCGAGCCGCAGGGGCCGGGCGGCCGGGCCGGGGTGACCGGTCATACGCAGGACACCGCCGACGAGGTGACAGCGGCGGTGATGGCGGCCGCGCGGCTGCTGGTCGGGCTCTCGGCGCGGGCGCTCGCCGAGGTGGGCAGCGCGCTGACCCTTCCGCAGTTGCGGACGCTGGTGGTGCTCGACAGCAGTGGACCGGTGAAGCTCGCGGCGCTGGCGGCCACGCTGGGGGTCAACGCGTCGACGGCGATGCGGATGGTCGACCGGCTGGAGGCGGGCGGCCTGGTGAACCGCAAGGTCAACCCGCAGAACCGGCGGGAGGTCGTGCTCCGCACCACGGACGAGGGCGCGGGTCTGGTGGCCACCGTTCTGGAGCACCGGCACCGGGAGATCGCAGCACTGGTGGACCGGCTGCCCGTCGATGTGCGGTCCGGCCTTGTCGTCGGCCTGCGGGCGCTGACCGAGGCCGCGGACGGCCCGGATGCGCCCGCAGCCGCCGTCCGCGATGTGCTCATGGACGGCACCGGGCTCTGAACACCCGCAGGGTGCCCGCCGTCGTCGCCGCCAATGACGTTGCCCCGTACGATCCTTGGGCAGTCCGAGACCGGACGGGATACGGGGGAACGGGTGGCACACCAGGACGCGCAGGCCGAGACGCCTCAGCAGATGAAGCAACGGGCAACAAAACTGCGGGACTGCGCGCGCCGCGCGCGTGGACTGGCGGGGGCGCTCGGACCGTATCTGGACCAGACGGTGAACCAGGCGACCGCCGCGCCCCCCATATGGGCCGGTCCCTATGCGGAGAGCACCACAGTGACGCTGGCTCAGCGCCAGAGGTATCTGCGCGACATGGCCGATGACCTCCTGAAGGACGTGGCCCGCTGGGAGTCCGAGGCCGGCCGGATCGAGAACGAGGCGACGAAACAGGCCGCCAAGAAGCCCGGAGGGCAGCACTGATGACCTTCCGCGGTTTCGACAGTGGGCAGATACGTGCCATGGCCGGCCATATGAAGAAGATCGGGCCGGGCGCCCGCAGGCTGCACGGCGACGTGGCGGGTGTTCTGCGGGAGGCGCAGGGCCTGTTGGACGGGAAACCGGCGACGACCAGTCCGCGGCTTGAACCCCTGGTCGGACAGATCCTGCCGCTGTTCTATTCGGGGCTGCCGGCATCGCTCCACCCGGAACTCGACGACACGTCGGCCTCGCTGTCCCGGCGCTGCGCCCAGATAGACGGTATTCAGCAGCTGGAGCTCAAGGGCTATCACGTCGACCCCAGCCTGTATTTCGACGACGAGTCCGCGCCGGACCAGAAGAAGATCGATGACGCCCTCTCGTACTTCGATGACCACATCGACGACTCCGGTGGCTTCCTGTGGTCCAACTCGGCTCAGGGTGCGCAGGAGGTGCTGGACAACTTCAAGGCCCTGTCGCCCGCCGAACTCGACGCAGTGATGAGCCGTATGACCCCAAAGCAGGTTCAGCAGCTCAACAGCCAGCTGGGCGAGGGCTCTTCGTGGTGGGGTGCGGGCGGCGCGGACGGCAGCGTCAAGGCCCAGTGGGTCAACATGCTGACGAAGGGCCTCGGTCCGGCCACGCTGGCCAGGATCACACCCGAGCTGTCCAACCTGCGGTTCGAGCCCGACTCGGACACCCAGTACACCGACGGGCTGAAGTACCAGCCCGTGGACGGCACACTCTTCGGCCCGAACGGTGTGGACATCAAGCACGACCTGCACCAGGGCCAGGACGGTGACTGCTGGTTCCTCTCCTCGCTCGCCGCCATCTCCGAGCGGGACCCGTCGTTCTTCCAGCAGCACATCACGCAGAACCCGAACGGGACGTACACCGTCACCTTCTACCAGCAGGGCCCGCTCCCCGGGATGCCCGCGCGGCCCGTCGAGATCACCGTCGACAACAGACTGCCCACGGGTTCCGACGGCGGCCCGGCGTACGCCAAAGCGCCCGATCAGGTGATGTGGGTGGCGATCTACGAGAAGGCGTACGCGCAGTACCGCGGCGGCTACGGGAAGATCGACGGCGGCTGGGGCGACGTCGGTCTGCGTGACCTCACCGGGCAGCCCACGCAACGCACGGACACCGGCGACCTGTCGTTGTCCGACATCAGCGAAAAGATCAAGGACGGCCAGGCCGTCACCTCCGGCACCCGGGGCGACGGGGACGTGCATGACGACCGTATCGTCAGCGGACATGAGTACTCCGTGGAGCGGGTCGACATGAACGCTGATCCCCCCACCATCACTCTGCTCAATCCCTGGGGCAGTGGGGGCGTGGAGAACGGCAAGGTCATGCCGCAGGAGATCACTCTGACCCAGGACGAGTACCGCAGGAACTTCGACGAAATCGGCCTCACCAGGACGGGAGTCTGACCCCCATGCCCGAGACCTTCCGCCTCGGTCGGCGTGGCCAGTTCAGCCACGGTGACCTCACGCTGGGCATCGTGCGGACCGGCACCGACCCGGAGGATCCGTACGCCCGGTTGAACATCGTCGACCGCGGTTCGGACTACGGCGAGATCCGGGATGTCCGTGTCGGCGACGAAATTCGTATCGGCGTTCATGTCCTCGTCTTCACCGAGGTGGTCCCCGGTACCAGGGACGGCCATATCGCCTTCACCCTCGACCGGGAGCCCCAGCAGTGAGAGTCAGCCCTTCCCGTCGTGCCCGGTGGATCATCCCGGTGGTGGTGCTGCTGGCCGTGGCCGCCGCCGTCGTGGGTGTCGTCGTTTCCAGGTCCTCCGGTGCGCACAACGGCACCGCCGACCGGCCACCGCCCCTGGGTTCGCCTGCTGCCGGTGTGCAGCGCCTCACGGTGATACCGGTGGGCAACCCCTCCGATCCGACCGGTGGGGTCACTCTCGCCGACGGCACCAAGGTGGGACTGGGACTGCTCAAGCGCTACGACGGCACGGCGCCGCACACCGCCCGGATCGATGTGCTGGTGGGCGGTGACACCGGCAAGGCGCACTTCCATACGGTGAGGCAGGGGGACACGATCACCGACTACGGCGTCACGATCAAGATTCTCAGGATCTGGCGCGTCGGTGATCCGGCCCATGACGCCGTCGACGTCCGGGCCGAACCGGTCGCGTCCTGAAACGCGCGGCCGGTCCGGCCGGGGAGGGGCGCTACGAGGAGTAGCCCGATCCCAGGCCTCGTACCACGTAGGCGCATTCCGTGTAGGTGTAACCGGACCGGATCCTGGCGCTGTTGCTTCCGGCGGTGGTCACCGAGCTGTCCGCGGACTTGTGCAGGAAGTACGTGGTGCCGGGGGGAAGGGTGATGGTCCTCTTCGGGTAGCTCTTGCTGCCCTTGCAGGCGCTGAGCTGCGCGGAGACGTCGCTGGAGTAGGTCGAGCAACTGCCGCACGCCTTGAGTTCGAAGCTGCCGGTGACGGGTCCGGTGTAGAGGATCTCGACCTTGTCGGGGCTGTCGTTGCTTATGGTGACGGGGATGCCGCCGCCGGAGGCCAGGGAGGGCAGGTGGGTGCCCGCGGCCGGCTCCTTCTTGGCGATCTCGGCGGCGATGGCGATCTTCTGGGCGCGCGCCCGGTTCCTGTCGTGCCGGTAGGTGCCGGTGAAGTCGTTCATCGTGGTGAGCGCCGCGTCGAAGTCGCCGTCCTTGTACTGGTCGACGCCGCATGCGTACGTACCCGACTGGACCTTCCGGTCGGCGTCGGCGGCGTCCCTGGTCAGCGCTTCCGCACTGCCGGTCTTTCCGCTCTGCAGCTGGCGCGCCTGACTGCCGAGGGTGCGCAGCCGGTCGGTGGCCGCGCAGGGCTGGTCGCCTGCGACATCCTTGGCGGCCTTGCCGATCGCGGAGCTGACGGCCGGTTCCACCTTGGCGGCCTGCGGGGACCCGGGGAAGGTGGCCAGCAGTTCGCCGAGGTTCCCGGTCGGTGACGCGACGTCACCTTCGGTGCCGAGGCCGGCGAGTCCGCAGGTGTAGAGCGAGGTGGCCAGGCGATCGTCCGGCCAGTCGGCCAGCGAGCCCAGACGCTTGCTGCCGAACGTGCCGGGGACGGTGCGCAGATAGGTCAGCGGTTCTATCGCGTCGCAGTATTTCTGCCGGCTGTACGGGGTGCCGACCGCTGCGTAGTACGCCTTCATGCTGGCCGGGACCCGTCCGGCCGCGCGGGAGTCCGGGTGGTTGGCATCCAGGTCGTGGTAGGTGACGAGCGCTGTCCGGTAGTCGGGCCGCGCGGTCGTGAACGGTTTGGCGGCGGCGGTGGTGACCAGTTCGTCGGCGGTGTCGAGGCGGTCGAGCAGCATCTGCTCGGTGGCCTCGTCGCGTGCGCCGTCGTAGGACGCGACGCCGCCGGCGGGGACGGCCAGGAGGACCACGCCGAGCAGTACGGCGAGCGGGGCCCTGGGCGGCCAGGACAGCGGGGTGCGCAGGCCGCGGACCGCGCCGTGCACGGCGGCAAGTACGAGGACGGCGAGGTAGCCGAGCAGGGCGGCCCCCGGGACGCCGTCCGGGTCCGCCGGCAGGGCGACCAGCAGCAGGATGCCGGTCGCGATCCAGCACGCGGCCAGCGCGAGCCAGTTGCGGATGAGGGCGTAACCGAGTCCGAGGCCGCTGAGGTTGAGCAACGCCACGGCGGCGGCCCGGAGCGGATCGGCGGGCCCGGGCGGTATCCGCGGCGGTACGGGCGGGGGCGGCGGCGCACCGAAGGGGAACCCGGCGCCGCCGTATCCGCCGGGCCCGGGCGGCGGGCCGAATCCGGCCCGCCGGTCGGATTCGTTTTCTGCGCTGTCCTGCTGGTCCCCGGACATGGCGACTCCCCCCAGTCGTCGGGCGCGCCTCGGCGCGCCCTCCCCCATTGATCGCGGGCCGGTGCCTGCGGCGACGCCCCGTTCCTGTGTGTTTACCACGAATGGGGGTGCGCCGAACTCCCGATATCGGGACGACGGTGACCGTCGGACCCACCGGACAAGCGGAGTTGGCCGTTCAGCGTCCGGCGATGCGGTCGGCGATGGTGGCGATGCGGTCGGTGGTCGTGCCGTGCCGGGTGAGTTCGCGGTGGTCGGCGGCCCGGTAGGCCCGGTACATCCCGTGGACTCCCAGCCAGCGCAGTGGCTCGGGTTCCCACTTGCGGACCTTGTGGTTGACCCAGGGGAGGGTGGTGAGGTCGGTGGGCCCCGACTGGCCGGAGTCCTGCTGGATCAGGTCGCGCAGGGTGCGGGCCGCGAGGTTGGCGGTGGCGACGCCGGAGCCCACGTAGCCGCCGGCCCACCCGAGACCGGTCGAGCGGTCCAGGGTGACGGTGGCACACCAGTCGCGGGGGACGCCGAGGACGCCGGACCAGGCGTGGTCGATCCGTACGCCCGCCGCGGTGGGGAAGAAGCGGACCAGGATCTCGCGCAGCGCCTCGATGGTGGCGGGGCTGGTGCGGCCGTCGTTGTCGGTCTTCGATCCGAAGCGGTACGGCACTCCCCGCCCGCCGATCGCGATCCGGTTGTCGGCGGTGCGCTGGGCGTACATGTACGCATGGGCCATGTCGCCGAGTGTTTCGCGGCCCTCCCAGCCGATGGTGTCCCAGAGGGACTCGGGCAGGGGCTCGGTGGCGATCATGGATGAGTTCATCGGGAGCCAGGTGCGGCGGGCGCCCTTGAGGCCGGCGGTGAAGCCCTCGGTGCAGCGCAGCACATAGGGGGCGCGGACCGTGCCGTACGGGGTGATGGCGTGCTTCGGCCGGATCTCGGTGACCGGGGTGGACTCATGGATGGTGACGCCCAGGGCCTCGACGGTCTCGGCGAGCCCCTTGGCCAGTTTCACGGGGTGCAGACGGGCGCCGTGCGGTGTCCAGGTGGAGCCGACCGCGCCGGTGACCCTGATCCGCTCGGCGGTCTCGCGGGCGCCGTGCAGGGTGCGGTCCTTCTCGCCGAAGGCCACTTCGACCGAGTAGAAGTCCTTGAGGCGCTGCAGCTGGGCGGGTGTGCGGGCGACTTCGAGGACACCGCCCCGGTGGATGTCGGCGTCGATGGACTCGTCGGCGGCGGTGGTGATGACCTCGGTCACGGTGTCGTTCATGGCCTGCTGGAGGCGGACCGCGGCGTCGTGGCCGTGCAGTTTCGCGTAGCGGTCGCGCCCGGCGATGCCGTTGTACAGCCAGCCGCCGTTGCGGCCCGATGCGCCGTATCCGCAGAATTTGGCTTCCAGGACGGTGATGCTCAGGAAGGGCACGGCCTTCTTGAGGTAGTAGGCGGTCCACAGTCCGGTGTAGCCGCCGCCGACGATGACCACGTCCGCTGTGGCGTCGCCGGGCAGCGGTTCGCGTGCGAGGGGTGTGCCCTGGTCCGCGTACCAGAACGATATGCCGCCGTTGACGGTGCTCATAGAAGCCTCTGATTGCTGGATCCGGACCGCTCGGTGTCCCGCCGGCGGTTGCCGGGAGCGTAGCGCCAGGCTGCCCGCAGCGCGCCTCGGGGGTTGCGTACCGGGCGCCCGCGGGTGACCGGGTACCAGGCGAGGCCGGTCAGGACGGAGATGAAGTGCCCGAGGTCGGTGAAGGTGCGGCCGATGATCAGCGGTGTGGTGCAGAGGGTCAGGACGACGGCGAGATATCCGTAGCGCCAGGGCGGTGCGATGCGGTAGGTCAGTACACCGACGATGCCGGCCAGGGCATAACTCACCCCCACGTCAAGGGTGTTGACGGCGGACTGGGGGGCCTGGCCGATGCGGATGGCCCACAGGAGCGCGCCTTCGCTGATGAAGGAGGCGACGATGTGGGCGCCGGCGGCCACCGCCAGCCAGCGAGCGGTGCCGAGCCAGCGTTCGGCTTCGGCGTGGAACACGGCGTAGAGCACGGCATAGGGGAGCCAGTGGCCGCTGTCGATCCACATCGCGCTCTGGATCAGCACCCGGACCGGATGGACGGACAGCTCATGGATATTGGTGGAGCGCCTGCCGAGGAAGTCCCTCGCGGACCCCGGCGACATCTGGTGCAGGGCGATGGTGGTGCAGAGCAGGACCAGCAGCCAGACACAGGTGCCGGGGGCGCTGCGCAGAAACGAGCGGACGGCGGTGGCGGCGCGGGTCATGATGCCGATTGTGCTGGCCGCGGCTTCGGGGCGCGGCGCGCACGCGCCGGACGGATGACGGAAGGGAACGGACGATGACCGGAATGTCGGCCGGCGGGACGGATTTTCTCCGGCGTTGGGGGTTGCGCCAGGAGGGGCCGCCGATGCGCGGGCGGGTCGCGGTCGTGCTGCCGGTGGTGCGTACGTCCGACGGGACGCGGGCCGCGCTGAAGATGCAGCATGTCGACGAGGAGACGGTGGGGGAGCCGGTCGCGTTGCGGATCTGGGCGGGGGACGGGGCCGTGCGGCTCATCGATGCCGATGCGGCGACCGGGACGCTGCTCCTCGAGCGCCTCGACGAGGGCCGCCCGCTGGCGTGCGTTCCGGATGTGCTGGAGGCCACCGGGATCATCGCGGGACTGCTCGCGCGGCTCACCTGCCGCCCGGCTCCCGGGGGAATGCGCCGGCTCGGGGAGATCGCGGCCCGGATGCTCGACGAGGTACCTGAGGCGGTGGATCTCCTGGCCGATGAGGGGGACCGGCGGCTGCTGAGGAGCTGTGCGTCGGCGGTGCGGGAAGTGGCGGGTGAGCCGGGGGACCGGCTGCTGCACTGGGACCTGCACTTCGACAATGTGCTGGCGGCCGGGCGGGAGCCCTGGCTGGTCATCGATCCGAAGCCACTGGCCGGTGATCCGGGCTTCGAGCTGATGCCCGCCTTGTGGAACCGCCTCGGTGAAGGGCTGCTGCCGCGCCGCTTCGATGTGTTGACCGGGTCCCTCGGCCTCGACCGGGAGCGGGCACGCGCCTGGACGCTGGGCCGGGTGCTGCAGAACTGTCTGTGGGCGGTCGGGCAGGGCGAGCGTTCGCTGCCTGCCGAGATGCGGGAGATCGCAGGCGCGCTGGGGGTGAAGGGCCCGCGGTGAGGGGGCTTCGGGTGCGTGCCCTGCGCGGAGCGTCGAGGCGGCGCGGGTTCCCGGTGCGGTACGAGGTGCTGCCGGGGGCCCGGTCCGGGGTGGGGCCGGGTCCGCGCTGGGAAGCCCGGGGGCCGTGGACCGGGTTCAGGAGGCCGCGCGGTGGGAGCGCGTACCGGCCGGCCGGCGGGTACGGGTGAGGGTCAGTTGTCTGACCAGCTGGTGGAAGCAGGTCAGGGCGGTGATCGGCGGCAGGCAGGCCACGGAGATGCCGGCGAGTGTCCGGTCGGCGTGGCTGACGCACAGGACCGCGGCGAGGGCGGAGAACAGCACCACCAGAGCCCAGGACTGCGGTGCGGGACGGTGGTGCAGCGTGGCGCGGAGCACGCACAGTGAGGCCACCAGCCAGGGGCCGAAGATCAGCAGCGGCCAGCAGCGGGCCAGATCCTCCGGAACCGCGGATGCGGCGATGACCCGCAGCGGGTCGTAGGAGACCACGGCGCCGAAAGCGCTGACCATGGCGACGATGACCGCGGTGAGGGCTGCCAGGGCGAAGCTGACCATCCGCACCCACGACCACCCGGCGGGCCGGCGGAAGCGTGGTGCGCGCTGCTTGCGGTGGTGATGGGAGCCGGCGCGGGGAAATGGCGGATCGGGCGGGACGGCGGGGGTGGGAATCGCCTCGGCCGCGGATGCGCGCATGAACTGGGCCAGTTCCTCGTCCAGGTCGAGAACCTGCCCGAAGTCGTGCACATCCTGCGGCGTGAAGGTCTCCTGAGAGTGCACCACCTCGTCATAAGGGGCGAGGGGCAGGATGACGTCGTCCGGGTCCAGCTGCCCGTAGAACGGTCCTTGGTACGGCTCGAACATCTCCCGGCGGTCATACATGTACGGACCGCCCTGCTGCCGGCGCCCGCCGGACGCGGGCAGGCGGGCGGAATGAGGCGGATGCGGGCCATGGGCCCGTCTGCCGGCGCGAGGATTCGAGTGGTGTCACACGAGAAGAACGAGCAGTGCCGTCAGCCGGATGACCGGCAGTCGGGTGAGTATGCGGGGCGGAAGAGTGGACTGGATGTCCGTCTGTTGACCGCAGTAGGACCGGATCCGGTGACGGTGTCCACCCGCTGGAGGCGACTCGGCCGGTGGCCGCGGGCCCGTTTAGTCTGCGGTCATGATTCGCCAAGCCACCCCTTCCGATGTCCCTGTGATCCATACGATGATCCGTGAGCTCGCCGAGTACGAGAAGGCGCTGGATGAGGCCCGGGCGACCGAGGCGCAGCTGCGCGAGGCGCTGTTCGGGGAGCGTCCTGCCGCGTTCGCCTTCATCGCGGAGACCCCGGACGGGGCGACCGCCGGTTTCGCGCTGTGGTTCCTCAACTTCTCCACCTGGCGCGGGGTGCACGGGATCTACCTGGAGGATCTGTACGTCCGCCCCCGGCTGCGCGGCGGCGGTTACGGCAAGGCGCTGCTGAGAGAGCTGGCGCGGACCTGCGTGGAGCACGGTTACGAGCGCCTGGAATGGTCCGTGCTCAACTGGAACCAGCCGTCGGTCGACTTCTACCGGGCGATGGGTGCGCTGCCGCAGGACGAGTGGACGGTGTACCGGCTCACGGACGAGGCACTGGCGGCGCTGGGCTCCTGAGAGCTGAACCGCAGGCACCGTTCCTGGCCGCGGTGCCCGCCGGTGCCCGGTGGCCGACGGGCCAGTGCGCCGGGCCGGGGCGCACTGGCCGCGGTGCCCGCCGGTGCCCGGTGGCCGACGGGCCAGTGCGCCCCGGCCCCTAGTGCGTCCCCGCCCCGGCCGCCTCCGCCTCCGCCTCGGTGCTCCTCGGGGAGGGCGCCGTCACCAGCACCGTGGCGATCACCGCGCCCACCAGCATGATCAGCGAGGCCCAGCCGGTCGCGACGGTGAAGCCGTGCACCACGCCGCTCTTCACGGTCTGGGTCTTCTCGGCCTTGCTGGTGACGGACGGCAGCCGGCTCGCCAGCCAGTCGGCCGTGGTGGTGGTGGCGAGGGTGTTGAGCAGCGCCGTCCCGATGGAACCGCCCACCTGCTGAGCGGTGTTGACGGTCGCCGATGTGACGCCCGAGTCCCGTTCGGCCACCCCCGACGTGGCTGTCGCCATCACCGGCATGAAGGTGAGGCCCATCCCGAGGCCGAGCATCAGGGTGCCGGGAAGGATGTGCGTGAGATAGCCGGAGTGGGTGCCGATGAAGGTGAGCGTGAACAGTCCGCCCGCGGCGATCAGCATCCCCGGCCCCATCAGCAGCCGGGGCGGCACGAAATGCAGCAACCGGGCCGAGACCTGGGTGGAGACGATGATGATCATCGCGGACATCGGCAGGAAGGCGCAGCCCGCCCTGATCGGGCTGTAGCCGAGGATGGTCTGCAGGTAGTACGTCATGAAAAGGAAGAGCCCGAAGAGGCCGATGGTGGCCAGGCACATGGTGAGGATCGAGCCGCCGCGGTTGCGGTTCCGGACGATGTGCAGCGGCAGCAGCGGCCGCTTGGCCCTGGTCTGCCACCAGGTGAACACGGCGAGCAGCGCGACGCCTCCGATGAGCAGTGAGAGCACCAGCTTCGAGGTCCAGCCGTGGGTCTGCGCCTCGTTCAGTCCGTAGACGATGGCGATGAGGCCGCCGCAGCCGAGGACGACCCCGGGGATGTCGAGACGGGCCTCCTTGTGGCCGGCCCGGTCGTGCAGCAGCAGCGTGGCGCCCGTGACCGCCAGCATGGCAATGGGCACATTGACGTACAGGCACCATCGCCAGTCCAGGTATTCGGTGAGGATGCCGCCGAGCAGCAGCCCGATGGCCGCGCCCGAGCCGGCGAGCGCACCGTAGATCCCGAAGGCCTTGGCACGTTCCCTGCCGATGGAGAAGGTGGTGGTGAGCAGCGACAGCGCGGACGGTGCCAGGAGGGCGGCGAAGACCCCCTGGAGGGCGCGGGCGAAGAAGAGCATCCCGCCGTTGACCGCCCCGCCGCCCAGAGCGGAGGCCGCCGCGAACCCGATGAGGCCGATGACGAACGTGCGTTTGCGGCCGACGAAGTCGGCGACCCTGCCGCCGAGCAGTAGCAGACCGCCGAACGCCAGGGTGTACGCGGTGATCACCCACTGGCGGTTGGCGTCCGTGATGCCCAGGTCGCGCTGTGCGGACGGCAGAGCGATGTTGACGATGGTGGCATCGAGAACGACCATCAGCTGGGCGGCCGCGATGACCGCCAGCCCCCACCAGCGGTGGGGGTCGGGGGCGCTTGCTTCCGGGGTTCCCGGAGGGGTTGTCGCCGGGTCGCTCATCGTTCCAGCAGAGCACAGAACGCCCCCGTTCGCCCTTCCTCGGGCATCCGGTGCGCGCCGGTTCTGCGGTGCGCTCCGCCTACGAGTGGAACCGGGGGCCGGTCGAGGCCAGCGCCAGCGTGGCGGCTTCGATCGCGCTGTTGAAGGAGACCTCGGCGAGCATGCCGGGCGCGGCGACCTGGTCGCCCGCGAGGAAGACGCCGTCGCCTCTGCGGATGGCGGGTCGGTCACGCCAGGTGAGGCCGGGGAGGTCGACGGCGCCGGTGCGCCCGGCCGCGACGGACGACTGGCGCCAGGTCAGCCGCTCGCGCCAGCCGGTGAAGCCGGCGTCGAGGAGCCGTTCGGCGTGCGCGACGCCGTCCGCCCTCGACCTGTCGGGAGCGATGGGCAGCTGGCACTGGACCAGCTGCTCGCCCGCCGGGGCGAGAGTGCCGTCCTGGGCGGAGAAGCGTTCGATCCAGCCGGGGGCGTCCAGATCGGATATCACCCAGGCGTCGCCGCGCCGGGCCCTGAGTGCCACGTCCACCAGGGTGGTGCGGCCGCTCTCCCAGCGCAGGCTGTCGTCACCGAGCAGCCGCCGGGCCGCGTCCAGCGAGGTCGCCACGACCACCGGCCCGTGCGTGGTGGGGAGATCGTGCGCCCGGGCGGACGTCTCGATCCGTACGCCGAGATTCCAGGCCCTGGCGGCCATCCGCTCGATGAGCGCGCCCCAGCCGCCGCGGGGGAAGTGCGCGCCGGGCGGCATGGATGTCGCGCGGCGCAGCCGGGCGTGCACGAACGCCGCGGACAGCGAGCCCGGGTCGTGGTGATAGAGCGCGACGGCCGCGTAGTGCGCGGCGGCGCGGGCCCCCTCCGAGCCGACCTCGTCGGTGGCCCAGCCCAGGAAGTCCCTTTCGACCGGGGCCTGTTCGGCCGTCCTGCGCAGCAGCCTGACCAGGGCGAGCGGCGGTGTCCTGCGCAGTGTGCCGCCCACGTGCAGTCGTATCCGGTGGATGGCGGGCAACGGGACGGGGGCGACCGGCTTCAGCAGACCGCGCTGCTTCAGCCAGGTCCAGTGCGCGCCGCTCCGGTAGAGGGCGTGCGGGCCTTCGTTGGTCAGATAGCGGCCTTGGGCCGTCCTGGCCCGGCCGCCCAGGGTGTCGTGCGCCTCGCACAAGGTCACCCGGGCGCCCGACTCGGCTGCGGTGATGGCCGCGGTGAGTCCGGCGAATCCGCCGCCTATGACAGTGATGCGTTGCATGTCCGTCCCCTTTTCAATGAAATTCCTCCGGGTGACAAGACGGAATTCGTTGGCATGGATGTGACATCCGGATGGTCGCGATGTCAGCGGTGTAGGTCACCATGGGAGGTATGGCAGCGAGGAGCGGTGCGCAGAGGACACCACTGGTGAGGCGGCCGGAAGTGCGTCTTCCGCCACTGAGCCCCTTTCAGGGACACGGACTTGAACCGGATGGGGACTATGACGGACTTGAATTCACCGCGGAGAATTTCACCGGGCAGTCGGGTGCCGGAGCGCGTTTCATGGACTGTGCGCTCAAGGACTGCGTACTGGACGGCACGGAGCTTGTGCGGTCCCGTTTCATCGATTCCCTGCTGACCGGCGCCAGAGGGGTCGGCACGGATTTCGCCGGTGCCTCCCTGCGCGATGTGGAGGTGGTGGACGCCAGGCTCGGCGGCGTCCAGATGCACGGCGCGGTGCTGGAGCGGGTGGTGGTGCGCGGCGGGAAGATCGACTATCTGAATCTGCGGGAGGCGCGGCTCAAGGATGTCGTCTTCGAGGGCTGTGTGCTCTCGGAGCCGGACTTCGGAGCGGCCCGGCTGGAGCGGGTTGAGTTCGTGGGCTGTTCGCTGCGGGGGGTCGACTTCACCGGCGTCCGGATGAAGGACGTGGATCTGCGGACGGTCGCCGAGCTCGACATCGCGCGTGGCGTCGAGCGGCTGGCCGGGGCGGTGATCAGCCCGGCGCAGCTGCTGGAGCTGGCGCCGGCCTTCGCCGCACAGGTGGGTGTGCGGGTGGAGGCGGCCGGGGGGTGACCGCCCGGCTCCGGTCCTGTGCCGCCGGGCCCCGCGCGGGCCCGGCGGCGGGCCGGGCCCGTCGCCCCGGCGGTGTGGGCTACACCCGCGGGAAGCGGGCCTGCAGGTCCCAGATCACCGGGCTGTCGGCCAGCCCCTCGTGCATGTCCGCGAGGTCCGCGATCAGATCGTGCAGAAAATCCCGTGCCTCGCGCCGGAGCACCGTGTGCCCGAAGGTCAGCGGGTCCTCCTCCGCGGGCATCCAGTCCGCGGCCACGTCCACCCACCCGAACCGCCGTTCGAAGAACATCCGGTCCGAGGACTCGGTGAAGTCCAGCTCCGCGTGCTGCGGCCGGGAGGCGCGGTTGCCGCGGGGATCCCGGTCGAGCTGCTCGACGATGTCGCAGAGCGCCCACGCGAAGTCGAGAACCGGGACCCATCCCCAGGCTGTGGACACCTCCCGGTCGGCCTTGGTGTCGGCGAGGTAGACGTCACCGCAGAAGAGGTCGTGCCGCAGCGCGCGGACGTCCGCGCGCCGGTAGTCGGTCTGCGGGGGGTCCGGGAAGCGCCGGGAGAGGGAGTAGCCGATGTCGAGCACGGTCCGATGGTGTCACGGGTCAGGGGGAGGCGGGACCGGCCATGCGCTCATAGGATCATCGGTGTGGATCAGCGCATACGCCGCACGGGCGTTCCCGCAGTGGCAGCCGCCGTCCTGCTGCTCGTCCTGAGTGCGTGCAGCGCCGGTGTGCAGGGCAAGCCGGGCGCCGCCGGGCTGCACGACCCGTACTTCCCCCGCCTCGGCAACGGCGGCTACGACGTCGCCCACTACGGCCTGAAGCTCGACTACGACCCGGATTCCGGCCGTCTCAAGGGCACCGCCGACATCACCGCCCGGGCCACCCAGGACCTCTCGGCGTTCAATCTGGACTTCGCGGGGCTGACCGTGGCCGGCGCCACCGTCGACGGCGCCTATGCCCCGGCCAACCGAGCCGGCGACGAGCTCACCCTCCGGCCGCACCACGACCTGCGCCGCGGTGACACCTTCCACGCGGTCGTCCGCTACTCCGGCGTCCCGAAGACCATCACCGACCCGGACTCCTCCGAGGAGGGCTGGCTGCCGAACGCCCACGGGGCGCTCGCCCTCGGTGAACCGACCGGCTCGATGGCGTGGTTCCCCGGCAACAACCATCCCTCCGACAAGGCGGCCTACGACATCACGGTCACCGTGCCCGCCGGCCTCCAGGCCGTGTCCAACGGCGTGCTGGCGTCGCGCACCACCACCGCGGGACGTACCGCCTTCCACTGGCACACCGCGCAGCCGATGGCCAGCTATCTGGCGACCGTGGCGATCGGTCCCTACCGGACTCACTCCTCCACGACCCCCGCCGGGTTGCAGGTCTTCACCGCGGTCGACCCCGCCGCCGAAAAGCGCAGCGCCGCCGTGCTGGCCCGTATCCCGGAGATCATCGCCTGGGAGAGCAAGGAGTTCGGCCCCTACCCCTTCGCGTCCGCCGGAGCGGTCATCGCCCCCGCAGAGTCCGCGGGTTATGCGCTGGAGACCCAGACCAAACCGGTGCTCCCCGCCAACCAGTGTGATCTGCCGACGCTGGTGCACGAGCTGTCGCACCAGTGGTTCGGCGACTCGGTCACCCCTGCGTCCTGGCAGGACATGTGGCTGAACGAGGGGTTCGCGACCTACGCGGAGTGGCTCTGGGACGCGGACCACGGCGGCCGGTCGGTCCAGGCGCACTTCGACGAGGCGTACGACCAGGCTTCCAACTGGGCGTTCCCGCCCGCGAAACCGCCGTCCCCGAAGTACATCTCGGCCTCGCCGGTCTACGGCCACGGCGCCATGGTCCTCCACCGCATCCGCCGGACGGTCGGCGACCGCGCCTTCTTCGCGATGGTCCGCGGCTGGACGAAGGACCACCGGTACGGCACCGCGTCGACACAGGACTTCACCCGCTACGCGCAGAAGAAGACCGGCGCCGACCTGAGCGCCCTCTGGGACGCGTGGCTCTACGGCAAGGACCGGCCGGTCAGGCCGTGACAGGCAATCGGTGGGGGCGCCGGCACCGGTCAGTCAGACGCGCTGGACGGCCCCGAGGTGTGCGGCGAGCTGCTGCAGGACAGACCAGGCGCCGGAATCGGTACCCTCACCGAGCGGGTAATGCAGCGCCGGTCCGCCGGGCGGCCCCAGTAGTTCGGGCCGGAGTTGCAGCGGTGGCCGGCGGGCATGGGTGAGGCCTATGGCACGTACGTCGGTGGCGCCGAGAGTGAAGGACAGCGGGATCGGCGGCTCTTCGAAGCTCGGGGGAACGGTCAGGTCACGGCGTGCGGGGCGCAGCGACACCAGCATCGTGGTGAGGCCATGTCCGGTGACCAGGTCCGCGGCCAGGGGTTTGATTGCTTCCAACGGCGGGGTTTCGCCATCGCGGTAGCCGAACGTGAGGGTGATGTCCTGTGCGACGCCGTCCTTGGCGCGGCTGGTCCGGTGGGTGGCGAGTGCCGGCCGGTCAGGGTGGCCGACGGCCGTCAGCTGAGTGGGCTCCGGGGCGCGCTGCCGGGCCAGGTCGGTCAACTGCCGCGTGGACCACGGAAGGCTGACGGGCTCCGCGGTACCCCAGCCGGCAGGCGGGCTGCCGGTGAGCGCCTGCCAGGCAGCCTCCAGCGAACGGCCGAGCACGAGACAGCTGTCAGCTTGGTGCAGGGTACGGAAGGAGACGATCAGCTGGCGTTCGCGGGTGCCGGCGGTGTGGGTGAAGGCCTCGGCGACGGTCGTCCCGCCGGTTTCGGTGCGAGTCGGCGCGAAAGTGCCGTTCTGCCAGCTCAGCACGGCCCCGGAGAGCCCGTCGTAGTAGCCGCAGACGGGGTCCTGCACGACCCACCGGTTGGGAACGCCGGTCAGCGCGGTGCGTAGCGGAAGGCTGAGGCGCACGTGTGGTGGCGTCACGATCTGCAGGGCGCGGCCGGTCGCGATGGACGTACGCAGGACATCGGAGAACCAGGTCGTCAGGGCGATGACCGGCCGGTCGGACAGTACGACGGCGGTGCTGTCCGTGAGGAGGTCCACGGCCGGTTCGGCGTTGTCCGGGGCGGGATGCGCGGCAACGTCGTCGTCCGCCGGGGTACCGACCACGCCGGTACCGGCGGCCGAAGGCGGCCAGACGGTGCCGCCCAGCAGTGCGTTGAGGCGTGCGGCCACCGAGCCGGCGAGAGCTTCGGCCTCGGGGATGGCGGTGGATGCGCGTATGTCCGTCCACCAGAACGGTTGACCGGGAGGCTGGACACCTGCGCCGAGGAGTCGCTCGGTTTCGCCGGGTACCTGCACCAGGAACGGAGCCTCGATGGAGACAAGGGGACGGCCGCCCCGGGCACGGAGCTGGATGACCGCGCCGTCATGGGCGGAACTGACGTTCAGATCAGGGCCGCCCGCGTAAAGACCGGCAAGGATGGTCCAGATGTCCGGCATCTTACGGGTGAGAGCGATGACGTCCTTGGTCATGAGCCGTCTCCTGAGCTTTCCGGTGCCAGGGCCGTCTGGACGAGCCGGTGGCGCTGCCCCCTGCGGACGAAGGTGCCTCGGCCGGGCGGCTGCGCGGAGGCGTAGAGCCCCGGAAAGAGCTGGCCCTCCGTGCGATCGCCCGTCATGAGCAGGGCGGCGGTTCCGGATTCGCGGAGAGTTGTCAGGAAGGGCTCGTACAGGGCCCGCGACGAGCCGGCGACCCGGCGGGCGATGACGAAGTGCAGGCCGATGTCCTGGGCTGAGGAGACATACGGCAGGAACGGCGCCAGAGGCTGCTGCCCGGCGGTGGTGAGGATGTCGTAGTCGTCGACGAGCACGACGATGCGTGGTCCGGCGAAGGCGGGCCCGTCGGCGAGGGCGTCGAGGTCGGCGTTCGTGTCGGGCAGGCGCTTCTCGAGTTCGGCCGCTATGCCCCCGGCGAGCCCGGCGCTGACCTTCGCGTTGTACGCGTATCCGCCGCGGTAGGGCTCCGGAATTGTTCGGCGCAGCCCGCGGCGCGGGTCGAAGACCGCGAAGACCAGCTCGTCGTCGTCGAAGCGCTCGATCAGCTGCTGGGCGACGAGATGCAGCAGATTGGTCTTTCCGCACTCGTTGTCGCCGAGGATCAGCAGGTGCTGGTCGCGCTCGAACAGATCCAGCAGTACGGGATCAAGAGCATCCTGATCGATCCCGATGGGGACCCGTCCGGGCTCGGCCGCCAAGGACGGCAGGCTGGTTGCGGACAGGCGGGAGGGCAGTACCCGGACCGGCCGGGCGAGCTCCCCGTGCCAGGTGGCGCCGAGTGTGCGGGCCGCTTCCTCCAGGGCAGTGCCGAGATCGTCGGTGCCGGGTACCGCGTCAATACGGGGCAAGGCGGCCTGGGCGAACAGCTTGTTCTGGGTGAGGACGCGGCCGGGGGTCTCCGCGCTCATCGTTCCGGCGAGTCTGCGGTCGATGGCGGAGTCGCCGGCGTCGTTCAGCCGCAGTTCCAGCTGGGTCCCGAACATCGACTGAGTGGCGATGCGGACCTCGTTCCAGCGGAGCATGCCCGCGACCACGTGAATGCCGTAGCCGCCGCCGCGCTTGAGCAGATCGGCCACATCGTCGTCGAGGTCGGCGAACTCCTCGCGCAGCGCCCCGAAGCCGTCGATGAGCAGAACGATGTCGGTGGATCCGTACTCGGGCAGCTCGTTCTGGGACCTGAGCCGTCGGAGCTGGTCGACGGAGTCGATGCCGTGCTCGCGGAACAGCCGCTCGCGGTCCGCCAGCATCGTGCGTACCTCGGCGACGGTCCGTGCGGCGCGCTCACGGTCGGCCCGTCCGGCGATACCGCCCACATGGGGCAGTCCGGACAGCGCGGAGAGACCGCCGCCGACCAGGTCGAGGCCGTACATGGCCACTTCCTGCGGGGTATGTGTCATGGCCAGCGAGAGCCCAAGGGTGCGCAGCAGGGTCGTCTTGCCGGACTGCGGGCCGCCGATGACAGCGACATGGCCGCCGGCCACGGTGAGGTCGAGGTTCCATTGGCCCTGCCACTGCCGGGCGGGATCGTCGAGACGCCCGAGCGGCACCCGCAGAGAGCCGGGACGGCCGGCGAGGCCAAGGCCTCGCTCGGATACCTGAACAGGGCCGGCAGCTGCGTCGAGGGTGAGCTTGTCGGGCAGTGGGGGCAGCCACACACGGCGCACCGGTGCTGCAGCGGTTCGCATCTGGTCGACCATCACCGACATCACGGTCGGCCCGGTCTCCCGCTCCCGCATTTCGGCCTCCGGCTCAGTGATACCCACCGGCACCTGAGGGGCGTGGAACGTGGAGTAGGGAAGCACGAAGGGTCCGGTGTCCGCTGTTTCGAGCAAGGCCGGTCCGCGCTGCTGCCCGGAGATGAAGCCCGCTTTGAAACGTTCGTAGGTGGACGTGTCCACCTTGAGGTACCCGAAGCCTGGCAGCGGTGGCAGGTGAAAGGCGTCCGTGGTGTCCAGGACGGTGCGCGACTCGTCGGCGGAAAAGGTGCGCAACCCCAGTCGGTACGACAGGTAGGTGTCGAGGCCCTTGAGTTTGCCTCCCTCGATGCGCTGGCTGGAGAGCAGCAGGTGAACGCCGATCGACCGGCCGATACGCCCGATGGACAGGAACAGATCGATGAAGTCCGGCTTAGCGGTGAGCAGTTCACCGAATTCATCGATGACGACGAACAGATGGGGCAGCGGATCAAGGCCGGGGTCGCGTTCCCGCAGCGCGGCGTAGTGTCCGATGTCGGCGACATTGCCCGCGTCCTTCAGTACCTGCTGGCGGCGTTTGACCTCGCCGGCGAGGCTGGTGTGGACACGCTCCACGAGCCCGGCCTGATTCTCCAGGTTGGTGATGACACCGGCGACATGCGGGAGGCCGTCGAAGGGGGCGAAGGTCGCGCCCCCCTTGTAGTCGACCAGCACCATCGCGAGGTCCTCAGGCGGATGCGAGGAGACCAGCGCGAGGACGAGCGTGCGCAGAAGTTCGCTCTTGCCGGACCCGGTGGCACCGACGCAGAGACCGTGCGGACCCATGCCGAGTTCGGAGGACTCCTTGAGGTCGAGCAGGACCGCCTCGTGGCGGTCGTTGACGCCGATCGGTACCCGGAGAAAAGATCGTTCGCTGCGGGGTGCCCACAACCGGCCGAGGTCCAGCGCGGACGGGTCGTCGATGCCCAGGAGAGCCGGAAAGCCGACCGGGCCGGACACCGGGGTTCCCTCGGCCAGGGACTCGGCCGACAGGCGCAGGGGAGCCAGCATGCGTGCGATCCCTTCGGCGTTGGCGAGACCCACCTCGTCGGGGATGCCGATTGCCGGGCATGTGTCGGGGGTGCGCAGGTCCACGACGGTGACGAGATCGCCGTCGATGCTGATGCGTACGGACACCTGATCAGGTTCATGCACTTGCTGTTCGAGCAGATGGAGCACAGTGATGCCCATGTCCGCCTGGTCGACCGCCTCGTCCGGGCGGGGCAGTTCGGCGGCTGTGTCTCCGTACGCGTCGTGGACGACGAGCATCCGGCCGGCAAGCTTCAGAGCATCCCTGCCGGCCAGCCCGCGTCGTACTTCCGCGGCATAGGAGGCCCGCCGCCGCAGGTCCGCGTGGAGCAGGTCGGCCAGCTGCGGCAGGCTGGGCGCGATCCTGCGTGCGGCCACAGGGCCATCCTGCTCCTCGCTGTCCAGAACATGCGGCAGCCATTTGGCCCACTGCCACTGGCCGAGCTGTTCGCCGGGCACCGCCAGCGCGATGGACACGTCGCCCGGGGCATGCGTGACCGCGGTATGCGTCAGCAGGGCGCGTGCGATGCGCAGCACCCCTTCGCGGTCTCCGATGATGCTGACGTTGCCTGCGCCGTCGAGCGGCACCGTCAGAGGAAATTCCGTCGTCGTGGCGAAGCGGGACAGCAGCGCGCGGGCCTCGTTGAGCATGAACGGGTCCGGCGGTGTCAGCACCCCTCCGGCACTGTTCTGGCCGATCACGAGGTCCTGATCCGGTACTTCGCCCGTGCCGACGCGTATCCGGAGGAAGTCCGTGTCGGCACGGCGGCGTTCCCACAGCCGTGCCGGGTCGCGTACGAGGTCGTACAGAGCCTGGGGTGGGGGATTGAGCAGGCGGGCCGCCAGACGCCGGGTGCGTTCGACTGTCCCGAGTTCCTCGCGCAGCTCTTCCAGGTGCTCCAGGTACCTCTCCCGCTGGGTACGCCTCGTGCGCTGGGCCTTGCCCCGTTGGGAGAGGAAGAGGGCAACGGCACCGAGGAGCGCAACGACCAGAACGACGGCGCCCAGACCGGCGAACTGACTGTTGCGGATCACGGTCATCATGACGACCGAGCTCATGACACCGGCCATCGGCAGCAGCGCCCTTGCTCCACCGCCTGACTTGCCCTCCGGCAGATTGGGCGGCGGCTCGATCGTGCGGGGCGGTGTCGGGGCCGACGGCCTGGTGGAGCGGGCAGGCCGGTGGATCAACTGCTGGGTCATCGCGTGCTGACCGCCCGTCCCATGGCTTCAGCGGCCAGGCGGGTGGCTGCCGTTCGGGTGGCCCGGCCGAGCAGGGCGGAGTCGATAGGCCCTCCGCCGGCCAGGTGACGGTCGTAGGGGACGGGCACGACAGTGACTCCGGTTTCCCGCAGATGGGTGGCTGCGACCTTCGGATCGAGCACCAGGTCGGGTGAATTGGACATCAGCGCGACGACTGTGGTTTCCAGGGCCCGGTGCGGCAGCTGGGCCAGCCAGTCCAGGACGGCACGGGTGCCGTTGACACCCTCGGCCGTCAGTGGGGCGACCACGACCCGCGCGTGGGCGGTGTCCATCGCGGTACGCGCCACTTCGCCCGGCAGGGACTCGCAGTCCACGACGGTGACCGCGAAATACCGGCGCAGTGCGAGGGTCACCGTCCGGTACGTTCGCATGTCCAGTGGCGCGCCCACCCTTCCTTGGCTCGCGGGAAGCAGCCACCCGCCGTCCGCGACCGGCACCAGGTAGCCGGTGACGTCGGTCAACTGCATGGAAGGAGTGAGTAGTTCGGCCAGCTCACGGCAGGACCAGCGCACTGTCTCCGCACCGAGGCGAACGGGCAGGGTGCCCAGGGCGGCATCAGTGTCCAGCGCCAGCACCGGGTCGTGCCGGTAGTGGTTGAACGTCCGGGCCAGCAGCGCGGATGTGGTGGTCTTGCCCACTCCGCCGCGGATGGAGGTCACGGCGATCACCCGCCCCGTGGTGACCGGCTGTTGCAGCTCCCGGGCGATGCGCGACTCCTCGGTCACCTCCTGGGAGGCGGATGCGGTGAGGTTGCGCAGCGAGCGTGCGGTACGGCGGGGGAGCGAATCCCCGTGTCGCGGGGGGCTCATCGCGTGGGTCAGCCGAGGATCGACGGTTGGCACGGACTCCGGGGTGGCCATCGTCAGGCGCGGGTCCCTCGCTGCTGGAGGGGCCGGGCGTGGGGGCGTGGGTTCCGATGAAGGTGCTTCGGACTCCACTGTGGTCGGTACCGGCTTCGATGCCGGCGTCGGTATCGGTATCGGCGGCGGAGACGGAGTTCGCTCCCCCAGCTCCCGCAGCACATCGTGCTGCCAGTCGCCCTGCGTCATATCCCGTCCCCGCACCTTCACGCGAATGTGCCGAGCAACCGCCCGTACACCCCGAAAACCCCGATGACCAGCGGAAACAGGGAGATCACGCCTGCCGATTCCAGGGCGTCCCCGAACCTGCGCAGCCGCACCCGGACGTGCTCCGCGGGCTGGACCGACAGCACCAACAGTGGAAGCAGCGCCAGGACGACCAGGAGTGCCAGCGGCCCCGCAGCACCGGAACGCTCCGCCCACACCCATGCCAGCCGCACGGTCACCACAGCTGCGGCGACCAGCAGCGCCACCACCTCGGTAATGAGGGGGAAGGCCCGCGCCCGCAACGCGAGCACCCCGGCGACGCCCACGGCGAGCGGAACCGTCCACACAGACGGAGACCGGAGCACCAACAGGGCGGCCACCGCCGCTGATACGGCCATCACCACAGTGGCGAGCGCCAGACCGCGGTGAGTGGCCGCCAGCGCAGTCGACACCTGGTACCGGCTCACCGACGCTCCACCGGAACGCCGGTCATCAAGACCCGAAAGACCGGAAGAGGTCAGCGCCAGCCGTGGCAACACCCCAAGCACAAGGACCGAAACGACGGTCAGCAGTGCGCCCGCGTGAACCTGCCCTTCGATCCGGCCGCCTCCGGACTGCAGCCACAGTGCGGCCTCCCAGCAGACCGCACTCCCGGCAACGGCAGCCCCACCGGTCAGAGCCCCACGGCCCACAGTGGAGGATCCGCTGCCCAGAAGCAGCAACACCACAACCACGGGCGTCACCACACAGGCCAGACGGACCCCACCGGACCAGCTGTACGCATCGGACAGCGTCCATGCCCCGAGTACGCCCACCGCTCCGGCCGTGACGACGAAGGCGGCGGCCAACCCGCGCGATCCGGCCCTGCCGCAGAGAACGCCAACGGCTGCGGCCACGACGGCGACAGCAACCAGTACGCCGCCGACAGCGGACAACGCGAACTCACCACGGGCCAGCACACCGGCCGCTACCGACCAGCCGACCGTCGCCAGTCCAGCCACGATCCGTCGTACCCGGGGCTGCCATCGCCACGCGCGGACGTCCAGATCATCGGCGGTCTCATCAGTGACGTCATGCACCACCGGAGCGGACGGCGCGTCATCCACCTTCACCAGCCGCAGCACCGCACCGTCCGGTATGCGCGCCGATTCAAGGGTGCTGTCATGCGCCAGCGCGGAACCGTCGGTTGTGACCAGATGCCGCAACAGGGGCCGGGATGTGGGCTTGTCGCCCAGCAGCTTCAGAATTTCTGGCAGAAGAAGGCCAATGGGCTCCTGCGACGGCAGAACCAGGTCAACCCGCCGCCGCTCACCGACCAGCGTGACCCGACTCAACGCCGTAACGCTCAATGACCCCGTAGCTACCACGCGTTCGAACCTATCATCGAGCCGAAGGCGACACGGGCGGCGAACTCTGCTGTATGGACGGACTCAGGGGTGACTTTCCCATCACCCGATGAGAAACGAACGACCAGCCGACACAGCCCGCGCAGAGCACCGCAGCGATCACGATCCCGGCGAAGACCTTCCCCAGCCGTTCATCCGCCGAACGGCGCCGCCGCTCGGTCCCGAACAGCAACGCATCGCGCATCCGCCGCCGCCGGACCGCGACGGATTCCAGCAGCTGGCTGTCGTAGTCATGTGCCATCAGTCTGCAGCCAGTCCCAACAGGTGCCGTATACGGGTGAACTTCGCGGTGAGGCGGTATCTGGTCGCTGAGTCCAGCTGGCCAGGCGTTGTGGGGCGGCGTTGTGAGTAATGTCAGCCTCTTTGATCAACAACGCTCCGGGCACGCCGATGATCCGTCCGGCGTAGTGATCCAAGTTCTCACCCGACTGTTTGGTGGCGTTTCTCCCCGTCCTGTCGCTGGCCACCAGGCCGGTTCCCCTTTCACTTGCGTCGGCTGATGGTGATTTCCTGGTGACTTCCTCGATGAATGCTGCTGCTTTTACCTCAGCTCTCCGATGTTAACAGTTACTCCGGGGGTGAAGGCTGCTTTGGAGCTCCTTCGAATAGATATGAATACACCTGCTGAAGATAGTCGTAGAGAGAGTTTTCGTCGGGAAATTCAATATTTGTCAGTCGTTCGTAGTCGGCTACTGTCAAGCTTCCACTGCGCAGGATTTCTGAGAGACCATTACGTACACTTCGTGTATACGAATCGCTAAAAGCCGTCAGTGTCGGTCGAAGATACCCGCTCGTGTCATATGCTTGCTCTAGGTGTAGGTAGGTTTTGATGAATGTTTCCAGTTCGCTATTCACGTTGTGTTCCTTTAAGGGTGGCGGCCGGGGGCAGGGTTGGTGAACATTGTGTGCAATTTCCACTTCCCGTCATGCATCCTGTATACCGGCTGGATCGTTCCACCCTCAAAATCAACGGGAAGAAAATTGTCTGGATTGATGGGATCCCGATAGTAGCCAGTCAGGCGTCTGTATCCATCTATCCCGAGAACATCATCGATTGATGTCTCCGCCGGAGGTGCGCCCGTGCGTGCGAGTTCGTCACGGAAGTAAGCATCCGCACGTACCATATCTTCTGCGTTGTCAAAGCGAGTTGCGTACGGCCCCACCCTGTGAGATCCCCCGTGAACGCCATCTACAGTCGTTCCAGTGAGTGGATCAATATTGTTCTCGGATTTTAGCAGCCCGGGATTGCTTGAGTTCGGTCCGTAGACCTTGGGTGTTCCACCTGTGTCGGTCTGCACCGTGCCGAGTCGGTTGCGCAGAGCTTCATCGTCGGGGTAGAGGTGGCGCCCAGGTGCATGCCCCTGACCTCCTTGACGGTCATCGAGTTCCTTGATTCGCTCATCGACGAATTTCGGATCCAAAGATGAACTTGCTCCCGAGCTACCGTGCGTTCCAAGCGATGCGTTACCGCTGCCCCCAGATGATGCACCCGGGGGTGTGGCGGCGGCCTGATGTCCGGGGACATGGTTTCCGTTGCTGCTGTGACTTGAAGAGCTTCCACCCGTCGGGTGAGCACCGGTGCCTGAGTTCCTCTGCGGCGCGTGCTGGTTGCTGGGGTCATGGCTCCCCACCGGGCCATGCGCGACATGATTGGCACCGCCACTCGGTATGTGACCGGGTAGATCGTTGGGCACTGTGATCGTCTCGGTGGTTGGCAGGTCACCTTTGGCCCGGCCGAACGTATCTGAAGCGGTGTGAGCAACATGAGAACCGACTTGCACCGATTCGGGCTGCCGGTGCGGGAGCGAGTTCTCCAGCGCCGCACGGTCGGCGGCGGAGAGTTCGACGTGGGCCGGGGCGGTGGTGCCGTCGGGGCGGATGACGGAACCATCGTCGAGGTTGAGGCGGGTTCCGTCGGGCCATTCGATGTGGCTGCCGGTGACGACGGGGGCGTCGTTGCCGAGTTTGAGTACGGTGCCGTCGGGCTGGAGGCGGCCGGCGCCGGACAGGATGTCGTTGTAGCCGCCGGTGTGGATGTTCTTGAGGCCGGCGAAGAGGTCGCCGACCTTGATGGTGGCGACCTTGCCGGCTTTGGCGATGTACGTCATGGGGTCGACGAGGCGCCCCGCCTTGCCGACCACCGAGGCGGTCTTGGCGAGCGCACCGGTTTTCGAGGCGGTGCCTGCCCCCTCGGTGAAGACGGTGGTCACGATGTTGAAGGTGACCGCACCGGCGGCCCGGGCGGGGTTCTTGCCCCATTCGTCCCAGGCGACGAGCGCTTTGCCGGTGTCTTTCACGGCCTTGCGGCTGTCGCGCAGCCAGGAGGGCAGTTCTTTGGCGGGGGTGGTCCAGTAGATCTGGGCGATGCCGGGGGTGGAGAGGGCGAGGCCGGTGCCCAGCTTGGCCAGTCCCTCCCACGCCTGTCCCGCTTTGTCCAGGTCGGTCACGTCGAAGAGAGTGCCCAGGCCTTTGACCGTGCCCCAGACTCCGTCGACGACGAAGCCGTCCCACAGAAAGCTCTTCGCCTGGTGGCCGAGCCAGGCCAGACCGGTGTACTCACGTTCAGCCGGCGCGCCCCACGGCGTTTCTTCGGCGTGGTTGAGGGTGTCGGCCGAGTAGCCGTACATGTTCGGCTTGTGGGTGCCGTCGTCGGCTATGAGATGCGTACCACCGGCGACGAGTGCGGTGATCTTGTCGTGGCAGGTGACCTCGGCGGCCTGGAAGGCAGCCACGGCGGCGTTGACGTCGTGCCACAGATCGTTGTTGTGATCGACCTTGTCCTGGTCCCTGTGCCAGTGATCGTCGCCCTGCACGCTGTCCACGAACGAGAGAGCGTCGCCCTTGAGACTCTTGAGCCGTGCCACCAGGGGGCGTACCTCGGTGCTGTAGGCACTGAGCGCCGACGCTGCGGTCTCCAGGTCATCCGCGAAGGAATCCGCCTTGGTGGCCACCGGGGCGGTGGTCGCGAACAGTTGCTCCGCCTCGGGAGCCTTGTAGAACGCGGACAGGCCCTGGAACGTGGAGTGCACGGACGCGCCTGAGGTCCGGAACAGTACAGCCTCGGCGGTCAACGCCAGTGTGTCGGTTTCCAGTTGATCCAGATCACCAGTGAACTGAGGGATGCCCGAGGGGATGATCAGCGAGTGGTCGCTCACTTCGCCCCCTTCTTCGTGTCTCCCGGCAGATCGATTGTGGGTTCCTGGATCGTCTTGCGCTGGGTGTCCGCGGCCATGGTGAGGTCGCCCTTGACGTATTCGCGGGTGGCTTCGGCCGCACCGTTCAACGACTTGGTGGTGCGTTTCGCTATATAGAGGAGGTCCCGCTGTTTCGCGTTGAAGAATTCGGCCAGGGCACCCGCGACCGGCCCACTGGGCGGTCCCGCGCCGCAGTAGGTGCCGGAGATCGTGCCTGCCGAAGTCGCGGCACTCGGCAGCGTCTTGTCCAGCGCTTTGCCCGCGTCGGACAGCCCCTCGGCCGCAGTGGCCGTCCTGTCCAGGACGCCCTGCACCCCCGACACGCTGATGTCCCAAGCCGTCATGAAACCCCTGGCCCCTGTTCCCCGTAGTCGGGGCCGCTCCCCAGCCGCCCCGGTTCCCGCACCGGCCCTGTGATCAGCCGATGTTGTCGACTGCGGCCTTCGCCCTCGACAGGGTCGAATGGGCTGTCCCGTCGTTCTTCTCCAGCGTGCTGCGCAGCAGACGGATAATGTTGCGCACCTCGTCGGCGGCACGGTTCCAGCGGATTTCCTTGCCGTGGTACTCGTCGGAGACGCCATCCGCGGCGAAGTCGGCCATCGCGGCCTTCACCGCTCGGTCCCGGTCGCTGAGTACGAGTTCCAGCCGGCCGATGATTCCCTGTAGTCCGCCCTGTACCTCGACCGAGGCTCCGGTGTCATAACTCGTGCGGTCCTGGCTCGTCACGACGGCTCCCCTTATCGCCCGGAAAACCGGGCAGCATCGAAGTTCGCGGCACTCATGTGCTGCTGCGCGTTGTCCGCGCTCTCCTGATCGCCCGTCACGAACGAGGTGTTCATTCCGGACTGGCCGCCCAGGATCGAGTGCAGCGAACCGTTCAACGCAGCGGTGATCTCGTCCGAGTGATGCTTGAACGTGTCGAATGCGGTCTTCCCCGCCCCGTTGAACTTCCCCTCCAGCGGTGCCGCCGCAGCGATCAACTGCTGGATCAGTACGCCGAGATCACTGCTCGACCCAGACGTGCTCTTTCCCAGATCCGACAGAGTCGTGGATCCCATGTCGAACTTCAATGAGCTCACCCCCCCGTTACGACTTGCACGAGCCGTGAACAAGTGCACACGGCCCACCACTCATTGGAGTCGAAAGCATACTCATCGAACATGCGTCCCATCTGCGATTTGCACGAGGGCGGGTAAGTGAGGCTGCTCACCTCGATGGGGCCAAATTCGTTGCTGGCGCAACTACTTGGCGAGGTCGAGTCAGAGTGCGTCCGCACGGTAGGGGCAGTTCATCGGGGGCGCCTGTCACATCGGCTGTCCCATGGGTAGTCAGCCGCGGGCCGCGTGCTGGTCGAGCAGTGAGCGCAGCTGGTCGACCTCCGCCGGAGTCCGCAGTGCGCGTTTGGGCAGCATGGTGAAGCTGGTCGCGTTCTTGTCGGAACTGAGCAGCACGAAGACATCGCGCCCCTCCGCATAGCGGGGCTGTGCCTCCCAGGTCATGACGGTGGATGTGTGCTCCGAGGCTGTCCGCGCTCCCGCGTGCGAGACGAGCGTGCTCGGTTCACCCCGCTTCTTGGCCAGCGAGTGGAGCTGGGGTAGGCCTGCAGCCAGGGCGCTGCGAAGGGCATGGCCACAAACATCACGATCAGTGGGACCGGAAAGCCGTTGGATCCTCCGAGGAGAGGATGAGGGAAATGAGCAGGCAGGGCAGGATCAGAGGCAGGTGGATGGGGGTGGTTCTGCGCTGTCTGTGTGCCTGCGCGCTGACCTGGCTCCGGGCCCGTAGTGCGGAATGACGTCCTTCACAGATGGCTGGTACACCAGTTCGATGGCCTGCGGACTGCTCGGCTCACTGCTCGGCCCCCCGGCCATGGCCCCTCCCCGGGTGACGTAAGGCCCCGGGTCCTAGCGGGAAGGCCACATTGGCCTCAGTCAGGCCGGGTTCGTGACTCGCGGGGCAACGCCCTCCAGCAGCTGAGCCCCCGGCGGGTGCCGGGGGCTCAGCTGCTGTGCGGCAGGGCGTACGTCAGACGCTGACGCCGAAGTCCTGGGCGATGCCGACGAGGCCCGAGGCGTAACCCTGGCCGACGGCGCGGAACTTCCACTCGGCGCCGTTGCGGTAGAGCTCGCCGAAGACCATGGCGGTCTCGGTGGCGGCGTCCTCGCTCAGGTCGTAGCGGGCGATCTCGGTGCCGCCGGCCTGGTTGACGATGCGGATGAAGGCGTTCCGGACCTGGCCGAAGTTCTGCGAGCGGTTCTCCGCGTCGTAGATCGACACCGGGAAGACGATCTTCTCGACATCGGCGGGCAGGGCGGCCAGGTTGACCTTGATCTGCTCGTCGTCGCCCTCGCCCTGGCCCGTGACGTTGTCACCGGTGTGCTCGATGCTCTGGTCCGGGGTCGCCTTGTTGTTGAAGAAGACGAAGTGCTTGTCGGAGTAGACCTTGCCGGCCGGGTTCACCGCGATCGCCGAGGCGTCGAGGTCGAAGTCCGTGCCGGTGGTGGTGCGGACGTCCCAGCCGAGGCCGACCGTGACGGCGGTCAGGCCCGGGGCCTCCTTGGTGAGGGAGACGTTGCCGCCCTTGGACAGGCTTACAGCCATGGGGATGTCCCTTTCCGTTTCGGTGTGCGGGCTCCGTGCGGTCACGAAGCTACCGTCATCCGGCATAACGTCGGCAGGGGACCGCCTGGTTCCAGGTCTCTTTGCAATCTTTACCCGGCAGCCGAAAAGTGGGTGACGGGAGGCGTCCGCAGCAGCGACCATGGATCACATGTCCGGTCCTTATGTCATCCGCGGTTCCGTCTCCCTGCCGGAGGCCGAACTGATGTGGCGTTTCTCGCGGTCGTCGGGACCCGGCGGCCAGCACGTGAACACCACCGACTCACAGGTGGAGCTCCGCTTCGACCTCGCGAACACCGACGCGCTGCCGCAGGTCTGGAAGGACCGCGCCCTGGAGCGGCTGTCAGCCCGGCTGGTGGACGGCGTGATCGCGGTGCGCGCCTCCGAGCACCGGTCGCAGTGGCGCAACCGGGAGATGGCCGCGGTGCGGCTGGCCTCGCTGCTCGCGGAGGCGACGGCGCCGCCGCCGAAGCCGCGGCGGGCGACCAAGATTCCCCGCGGGATCAACGAGCGGCGCCTGCGCAACAAGAAGCAGCGCAGCGACACGAAGCGGGGCCGCGCGGGGCGCGGCTGGGACTGACGGCCGCCCGGCTGGGACGCCTGGTCCGGTCTCCCGCCCGGTCCCGGCCCGTACCCTCAGCCTCCCCGCCGCGGCCTGGCACCAGTCAGCCCGGTCCCGGGGCTTCAGCCCAGATGCCGGTAACGCCCCCGGAAGTACGTCAGCGGTCCCGCATCCCCGGTCGGCACGGCCGCCGTCAGCACCCGTCCGATGACCAGGGTGTGATCCCCCGCCACGACGCGCTGCTCGGTCGAGCACTCCAGGTTCGCCAGGGCTCCCTCCATCAACGGCGCGCCCGACTCGTCGCCACGGGTGAAGGGGATGTCCTCGAAGAGCAGACGGTCACTGATACGCCCCTTCATCGCGAAGCGGCCCGCGATGTGACGCTGGTTCTCGGAGAGCAGCGACGCGGCCCAGAGCGGCTGTTCCGCGAGCAGATCGTCCATCCGTGAGCCGTTCCGCACGCTCACCATCACCAGGGGCGGGTCCAGCGACACCGACGTGAACGCGGTGGCCGTCATCCCGACGTCCTCGCCGCGCGGTCCGTCGTCCGCGTCATGGGCCGTCACCAGCACCACGCCCGCACTGAGCCGGGACATGGCGGCACGGAAGTCGTCGTTGCTCACCCCCTCAGGATGGGGGATGGGCTCGGAGCGCGGGGTGGGGATCGTCTGGAACACATCAGGAACGCTAGCGGCGGACGCGCCGCGTCCGCATCGGGCCTGAGGACCAGGCCGGTCCTAGGACCCCCGGAGGGTGCCCCGGCGCGGCCGTTCTTGTTCAGCTCTTGTTCAGCGTTCAAGAAAAAACAGGGGTTCTCCGCTGTTACTCCTTCAACCCTTCATACCCTGATGTGACTTGAGTCACGACCGGCATAAATTGTTGACCCTGTGTACCTGGGGCACAGCTCGCTGTGATTCAGTGGCGGAGATACTGCACCAAGAGCGCTGATGGAGAACCCTGGAGTTGCTGTCGAGGTCTCGGGGAGAGCGAACGATGGAGACCGAGTCGGAGCCGTACGTCCGTCTTGCGACCCTGCGGCAGTTGCATCAAGCGGTCGCCAACCTCAATCAGGCACGCAGCCTGGCGGACACCCTGCAGACCGTGGCCGACGGCATCGTGTCCGGGCTCGGTTACGAACTGGCCTGCGTCAATCTCGTACGCCCGGACGGCGATCTGATCGTCGCGGCCCTCGCCGGTGACGACTCCGCCGCCGCGCTGATGACGGGCCGGGTCGGCTCGCGCGAATCCTGGGAACGCAGGCTGGCCATGGGCGAGTCCTGGGGAGACCTCCGCTTCATCCCCTACACCGAGGGCTGGGTCCTCGACCACGACGACGTGCCGCACTGGTACAACGACGGCCCCGAGCCGCGCTTCGAGGACGAGTGGCACCCGGCGGACCGGCTCTTCGCCCCGATGTACGCCACCGACGCGTCCGGCGGCGATCTCGTCGGGGTCATATCCGTCGACCGCCCGCGCAATGGCAGACACCCCGGCGCCTGGGGGCAGGAGGCGCTCCAGATGTACGCCTTCCAGGCCGCCATAGCGATCACCAACGCCCGGCTGCGCGCCAATATGCAGCGCGCCCTGGTGAGGCTGGAACGCGAGCAGCAGGCGCTGCGTGCCAGTGAGGAATCCTTCCGCCAGGCCTTCGAGTACGCCCCCAGCGGGATGGCCATCGCGGAGATGGGGGGCGACCAGCACGGCCGGCTGCTCAGAACCAATGACGCGCTCTGCAGACTGCTGGGCAGGCCGGCGTCCGTGATGCGGCGCTACTCCTTCGCCGATCTGGTCCACCCCGAGGACGTCGGCACCCTGCTCCGTACCTCCGCCGAGGGCGGGCGCGCCGAGCTGAGGCTGCGGCGGCGTGACGATTCGTACGTTTGGGTCTCGCTCCGCAACTCGGTGGTGGCCGACACCGCCGACGGCCCCCGCTTCCTCCTCACCCACGTCGAGGACGTCGAGGAGCGCAAGCGCCACGAGCTGCAACTCGCCCACCGCGCATCGCACGACTCGCTGACCGGACTGCCCAACAGTGCCGAACTGCGCGCCCGGCTCAGTGCCCGGCTGTGCGCCCGCCCCGACGCGGCCCGCGAGACGGCCATCGAGGCGCTGGACGCGGCCTACGAACAGGGCGCGTCCACCACGGACTCCGGTGCGCACCGTTTCGACTTCGGCGCCGGATCGGCCGCCGCCTATGACCACCCCATCCACCTGGTCGCCCCGACGAGCGAAGTCGACGACGGTACGAAGGGGCTCGCGGTGCTCTTCTGCGACCTCGACGGCTTCAAGTCGATCAATGACCGCTTCGGGCACCACACCGGTGACGCGGTGCTCATCGAGGTCGCGCGGCGTCTGACCACCGGCGTGCGGGACGGTGACACCGTTGCCAGGCTCGGAGGTGACGAATTCGTCGTGCTGGCGGACGGCCTCGGCGCCGCGGACGCCGCTGACCTGGCCGTACGGCTGAGAAATGCCATTATTCCGCCTATCAGGGTGGACGGCCGGGCGGTGCGCGTCGGAGCCAGTTTCGGTATCGGCTGGGCGGTCTGCGGGATGTCGGTCGAAGAGGTCCTGCGCTCCGCCGACCAGCGGATGTACATCGAAAAGCGCTCCCGGGCGAAGGTGCACCGACGGGCCGGATAGCCGCTGTGACACCGCACACTCCGGGCCGCCGCTGCCCGGCGGACCGGCCCTTGCGTTCGCCCGTACGGGGTAGGCTCGCCCGGGTCAGCGATGTGTGAGGAGTACCAGGGAATGACGGCCGGCAACAACGGCACGAGCACGCCCGAGGACGACGACCCGTTCGGCTATCTGTACGAGGACGGCCGGGCAGCAGGTGCCGTTCCCCCGCCCGGAGGCGGCGGATACGGCTACCCGGGACCGTCGGCAGGCGGCCAGCCCGGGGTGCCCCGGACGTCGTACAACCATGTGCGTACGGTCGGCGAGCGCCAGTACGGGCAGCAGGCGCCCCAGCAGCAGTACGGGCAGCAGCAGGCACCGCCGCAGCAGTACGGGCAGCCGACCGCGCAGTACGCGGCACCGGAGACCTACCCGGGAGCACCGCCGCCGGCGCCCCCGGCCCAGTACGGCAACGGCAGCGGCGGGCGCGGCAACGGACCCCAGCACAAGGGCCTGCTGATCGGCGCGGTCGCGGTGGTAGCGGTCGTGGTGATCGGGATCGGAGCCGCGCTGATGACCAGCGGCGGCGACAAGGACAAGGGCGCCCAGCCGGGTGGTTCCGGCGGCCGGACCGCGGCCCAGTCGGTCAAGCCAAGCGAGAGCGCGTCCAAGCCGGCGGAGGCCGACCTGCCGAAGCAGGATGCGGCGACGCTGACGCTGGGCGGCGCGGCGACCACCGGGAAGGACGTGCCGGGTGCCAAGGCGGCGGGTGGCGCCTACGTGGTGCTCGCCCAGCCGGGCGACTCGGCGACCTGGACCGTGGATGTGCCCGAGAGCGGGGCGTACACCCTGTCCATCGACTACGGCGTGCCGGGCACCGACGCCAAGACCTCTCTCACGGTCAACGACGCGGCCAAGCCTGCTTCGGTCAACATGAAGAACTTCGCGCACGCGCCCGAGGGCGACGCGTCGAAGGGGTGGACCAACACCTTCAACTACATCAACCTCAAGAAGGGCTCCAACACCATCAAGATCTCCTGTGAACAGGGAGACAAGTGCGGTGTCAACCTGGACCAGCTCAAGCTGAAGGCCGGTCAGCAGGGCTGAGGCCCGGTAGGAGAGCTACCCGGCCCGGGAGCCGGGCTCGGTGAGATCGGTGACGAGGACCTGCGGAAGCAGGTCCTCGTACGTTGTGCGGTCGAACTCGCCCGCCGCGGGCGCCCGTACGGTCGCCGCCGACAGCGCCACCGCGCGGGCCAGGCGCTGCGGCCAGGGGAGCTGTTCCACCAGGCCCGAGAGCAGTCCGGCCACCGCCGAGTCACCCGCGCCGGTCGGATTGCCGGGGAAGCGGGCCGGGGGCGCGGCCTGCCAGCTGCCGTCCGGGGTCACGGCGAGCATTCCGTCCGCGCCAAGCGACGCGACCACGGTGTCCGCGCCCCGGCGGCGGGCGTCGCGGGTGGCGCGCAGAGGCTCGCGGGAGCCGGTCAGCTGGGCCAGTTCATCGGCGTTCGGCTTGATCAGGCCGGGGCGGGCGGCTATGCCGCGGCGCAGTGGTTCGCCGCTGGTGTCCAGCAGGACGGGCACACCGGCCGCGCGGGCCTGGCGCACCAGCTGGGCGTAGGCGCCGACCGGGACACCCGGCGGCAGGCTGCCGCAGAGGGCCACCGCTTCGGCCTTCCTCAGCAGGTGCGCGTAGGAGCCGAGGAAGGCCTCCCACTCGGTGGACGAGATCGTCGGGCCCGGCTCGTTCAGCTGAGTCGTGTCGCCCGACGCGGTGTCGACGACGGCGATCGTGCGGCGGGTGGTCCCGGCGACCGGCACGAGGGCGTCGATGGGCGGCAGCTCCGCGAGGAGCCCGCGCAGCACCGCGCCGGTGGGGCCTCCGGCGAAGCCCGTCACCACCGTCTCGTGGCCGAGCGCCGACAGCACCCGGGCCACGTTCAGACCCTTGCCTCCGGCCCGTTCGGTGACCGCTTCGACTCGGTGACTGGCGTGCGGGGTGAGGGCGGGGACGCGGTAGGTGATGTCCAGGGCGGTGTTCAGGGTGACGGTCAGCAGCACAGAAACGATCATGCCAAAGCGGAAGCGGCAGGCCCAGACCCAAGGACCTGCCGCTTCGGCTACGGCGACGTCCGCTGCTGCGGCAAATCGGGCTACCGCGGGTCAACCACCCATTCGCCCTTGCGCATCACCCCGGTCAGCGCGAAGTCCGCGTCGAGCACGACCAGGTCGGCGTCCTTGCCGGGCTCCAGCGAGCCGACCCTGTCGTAGACACCGAGCAGCCGGGCCGGGTTGGCCGCGATGGACCGCACGACGTCCTCCACCGGAAGCCTGTCCACGGTCACCGACCGCCGGAAGGCCGTGTCCAGGGTGAGGGTGGAGCCGGCGATGGAGCCGCCTTCGACCAGCCGGGCGACGCCCTCCTTGACCTCGACCTCCAGCGGGCCGAGGTGGTAGATCCCGTCGCCGAAACCCGCCGCGTCCATGGCGTCGGTGATGAACGCCACCCGCGGGGAGCCCGCGCACCGGAAGGCGAGCTCCAGGGCGGCCGGATGCAGATGGGTGCCGTCGTTGATCAGCTCGACGGTGATCCGTTCGTCCTCGAGCAGCGCGGCGATCGGGCCGGGATCGCGGTGGCCCAGCGGCGGCATCGCGTTGAAGAGATGGGTGGCGACGGTCGCCCCGGCCTCGATGGCCTCGACGGTCTGCTCGTAGGTGGCGTCGGTGTGACCGATGGCCGCGATCACGCCGTGTTCGCGGAGCAGCCGTACCGAGTCGATGCCGCCCTTCATCTCGGTGGCGAGGGTGAACATCTTCGCGGTGCCGCGCGCCGCGTCCATCAGCTTGCGGACGTCGGCGGGGTCCGGGTCGCGCAGCAGGGCCTCGCTGTGGGCGCCCTTGCGGCACGGTGAGATGAACGGGCCCTCGAAGTGGATGCCCGCCAGGTCGCCCTGTTCGACCAGTTCGGACAGGAGCGAGGCCCGCTCGGCGAGGAAGTCCATGTCGCCGGTGACGGTGGAGGCGACGATCGTCGTGGTGCCGTGCAGCCGGTGGGTGTGGATGCCCTTGAGCACCTCGTCGGGCGTCCCCGATGTGAAGGAGTTCCCGCCGCCGCCGTGCACATGCATGTCGACGAAACCGGGAACCACCCAGTGGCCCGAAAGGTCGACAACGGCCGAGTCGGCCCGGGAGCTTCCGGCGATGCGCGGTCCTTCCACGATGACCCGGCCGCCCTCCACGGTCCCGGTCGGCAGCACCACCCGGGCCCCGGAGAGAACTGTGCTTGCTTCGCTTCCGGCCATCAGGCGGATACCTCCGTGGAGAGAAGATCCCAGGCGAGCAGCCCTGCGCCCAGGCAGCCGGCGGTGTCCCCGAGGGCCGCCGGGACGATATGGGGGAGTTTCTGGAACGTCACCCGTTCCTCGACCGCTGCCCGCAGTGGTGCGAACAGGGTCTCCCCGGCCTCGGCGAGACCACCACCGATGATCAACGTACGGGGATCGAGCAGGGTGAGCGCGGTGACCAGGCCGTCGGCGAGCGCGTCCACCGCGTCCTGCCATACGGCGGCGGCCCGCGGGTCACCCGAGTCGACCGCTTTGGCGCAGTCGGCCGCGTCCGCTTCCGGGTCGCCGGACGCCGCGGCCCAGGCCAGCGAGACAGCGGACGCGGAGGCGTACCGCTCGAGGCAGCCGCGCTGCCCGCAGCCGCAGGCGACGCCGCCGTGGCGCACCACGACGTGGCCGATCTCGCCCGCGTATCCGTGGGCGCCCGCCTCGATCGCGCCGTCGATGCCGATGGCCCCCGCGATCCCGGTGCCGAGCGGCATGAACAGGAACCGGTCGCTGCCCCGGCCCGCCCCGATCCGCCCCTCGGCGAGTCCGCCGGTGCGCACGTCGTGGCCGAGTGCGACCGGAATGCCGTGCAGCCGGTCGCTGAGAAGCTTCCGCAGGGGGACGTCACGCCAGCCGAGGTTGGCGGCGTAGACCGCTGTACCGCTCTCGGCGTCGACTATGCCGGGGACGGCGACCCCGGCCGCCGCGGCGGGCTCCCCGAAATGCCCGGTTCCGTAGGCGTACAGCTCGGCGGCGAAGTCCAGGATCGACGCGACGACGGCCTCGGGCCCCCGCTTCCTGCCGGTGGCCCGCCGTGCCTCGTGGAGCAGGGCGCCGTCGGCCCCGACCAGGGCGGCCTTCATGCCGGTACCGCCCACGTCCAGGGCGATGACATGGCTTCCGGCCGGGTGTCCGGAGGGCGTCCCCCGGGAGAATGCAGTCACACGGACAGTGTGGCGCGGAGAACCAGAAAAGGTCTAGTCCACTGTGTTGGATTGTTGCGCTCGCATACAAAGCCCCGGCAAAGTCGCCCCGGCCGGGCGGTGCGATCCCGGGCCGGGGCGGTCGCGCGAGGTGTCAGGCGGTCATCTTCGTCACAGCGCCGCAGCCGCTCACCTCGACGAAGCCGTTGATCGACTTGCCGAGGCAGACCTGCAGGGTCACCGGGGTCTTCTCGGCCAGGTCGTAGGGGACCCAGTTGCTGCTGCAGTTGCCGTTGCCGATGCTGAAGTACGTCGCGGCGCTGACACCCACATTGCCGGTGGCCGGCCCTCTGTAGACCTGACCGGTCATCTTCAGATAGACGCCGTAGCCGTCGGCCGCGTGGTCGCAGGCGACGAACTTGTCCCCGTTGTCAGTGAATTCACCGAATCCTGCCTTGTTGGCCGAATATACGAACCAGGTGCTCTCGGCGAAGGCGCTGGTCGCGGTGGCGAAGGTGAGCAGGGCGCCGGCGCCCGCTACTGCTGCCGTCCGAAGGATGTTGCGCATAGCTGTATGCCTCATTCATCTCGATGGCTGGAGCGGCAACAGGCTACGACTGGTCCGAACCAGCAACCACCCATTAATGAACGGGTGTTGACCAGGACGGCGCGATGTGTGGGGGTGCGTTGCAGAAGCGAGACCCGTGTGGTGTAGACCTTGTGGGGGGACGTGAGGAAAAATCGCAGCCTATTGCGACAGGACGTCACGGGGGACCGACTGGAACACAAGGGTGGGTAAAGGGCTGTGCAGCGCCGCTTGATGGGACTGACCGCGGGAATCGCCGCGCTCGGGATGACGGCAGGTCTTTCCGGCTGTGGCAGCGACGGCGGATCCTCGGCCGGCGACGCCACCCTGAGCATGGTGGTCGCGAACTACGACCCCAACGACGGCGACTCGACCCAGAAGTACTGGGACGGCGTGATCAGCACTTTCGAGAACAACAACCCCGGCATCAAGGTCGATGTGAAGGTGCTGTCCTGGAAGGTCGTGGACTCCGAGGTCGCCAAGATGGTGAAGGCGGGCCACGCCCCCGACATCGCGCAGATCGGCGCGTACGCCGACTACGCGGCCCAGGGCAAGCTCTACAGCGCCGACGACCTGCTCTCCATACCCGTGCAGGCCAACTTCCTCGGCCCGCTCGCCGACGCCGGCGAGCAGGACCGCAAGCAGTACGGCATGCCGTTCGTCGCGTCCACCCGGCTGCTCTTCTACAACGAGAAGCTGTTCGACGCGGCCGGCCTCACCCCGCCGAAGACCTGGGACCAGCTGGCGTCGGACGCCTCGGTGCTCAAGGCGCGCGGCGTGAAGTACCCGTACGCGCTCCCGCTCGGCAGCGAAGAGGCCCAGGCCGAGACGCAGATGTGGCTGCTCAGCGGCGGTGACGGCTACACCGACGGTGTCGGCACGTACACCATCAACTCGCCGCAGAACATCAAGACCCTCGACTGGCTGAAGACGCACCTCGTCGGCAAGGATCTGGTCGGTCCGGTGACACCCGGGCAACTCGACCGCAAGGACGCCTTCGCCGCGTTCACCAAGGGCCAGGTCGGCATGCTCAACGGTCACCCGCAGCTGATGCAGCAGGCCGAGGACAAGGGCATCAAGGTCGGCAAGGTCCCGATGCCCGGCATCAACGGCACGGCCAAGACCACCATGGGCGTCTCCGACTGGATCATGGGGTTCAGGCAGAACGGCCACCGTGCGCAGATCGGGAAGTTCCTCGACTACGTCTTCAATGACCGCAACGTCCTGGAGTTCGCCACCACATACGACCTGTTGCCGCCGACCGTCTCGGCGTCGGACAAGCTCTCCGACGACCCGAAGCACAAGGAGCTGAAGAAGTTCCTGGACGAGCTGCCCACCTCGCAGCTGCCGCCGGTCGGCAAGACGTCCTGGGCGCAGGTCAGCGACACGATCAAGAAGCAGATCGGCAAGGCCGTCCAGCCCGACGGCAACCCCGAGAGCGTCCTCAACCAGATCCAGAACACCGCATCGGCCGCACAGAGCGCGGAGTAGCCCGCTCCGGCGGCTCCCCAGTACGTTGACTGATATGACTGGCGACGAGACCCGGGGCCCCGCGCCGCTCCCCGAGCGGGACCGAGCGGTGCTCGCCGTCGAACGGCGGGCGTGGCCCGGGCCCGGCGCCAAGGAACGCGCGATACGCGAGCAGCTGGGCATCTCGCCGGTCCGCTACTACCAGCTCCTGAACTCCCTCCTCGACGACGAGAGGGCGCTGGCGCACGATCCCGTCACCGTCAACCGGTTGCGACGGGTGCGGGACGCGCGGCGCGAGCGGCGGTAGCTCCGGCGGGCGGCTGCCCCGTTGCCCGTGCCGGGCCCGCCGCGCACGGCTAAGGTCGCACCATGGGCAGCCCATCGAACACCCTGCCGACCCCCGCCACCGCAGCGGGCCGCGAAGGCCTCGCCGCTTTTCTGGCCAGGCCGGAAAAAGCCGTCGTGGCCCTCGACTTCGACGGAACCCTCGCCGATATCGTGCCGGACCCCGAGCAGGCCCGTGCCCACCCGGATGTGGTCCCCGCCCTCGCCGCGCTCGCCCCGCGGGTCGCATCCGTCGCTGTGGTGACGGGCCGCCCGGCAGGGGTCGCCGTACGGTACGGCGGCTTCGCCGGAGTGTCCGGCCTGGAACATCTCGTGGTCCTCGGCCACTACGGTGCCGAGCGCTGGGACGCCGTCAGCGGCGCCGTCAACGCCCCGGCGCCGCATCCGGGCGTCGCGGCGGTCCGCGCCGGACTTCCCGGGTACCTGGACGGCATCGGTGCCTGGCGCGGTACCTGGATCGAGGACAAGGGCCAGGCGATCGCCGTCCACACGCGCAGGGCCACCGACCCCCGGGCCGCCTTCGAAGCCCTCCGGCAGCCGCTGGCCGTACTCGCCGCACGGCACGGGCTGATCGTGGAGCCGGGCCGGATGGTCCTGGAGCTGCGGCCGCCCGGCGTCGACAAGGGCGTCGCGCTGACCGAGTACGTGCGCGAGGTGGGCGCCGGATCAGTCGTCTACGCCGGGGACGACCTCGGCGACCTGCCCGCGTTCGACGCGGTCGGGAAGCTCCGCTCGGAGGGCGTACCGGGGCTGCTGGTGTGCAGCGGGGACAATGAGGTCCCCGAACTCGCGGCCAGGGCCGACCTGCCGCTGCCGGGCCCCGGCGCGGTCGCCGCGTTCCTGGCGGAGCTGGCGCGCGTGGTCAGTCCGTAGCCCCGGCCAGTGCGTGCAGCTGGTCGATGAACCACTGCTGCGGGGGCAGCGCGGTGGCGGCCGCGGCCAGCCGCTCGGTGCGCTCGGCGCGCTCCGCGTCCGGCATGGTGAGCGCTTCGTGCAGAGCGGCAGCGGTGCCCGACACGTCGTACGGGTTCACCGTGACCGCGTCCCGGCCGAGCTCTTCGTATGCGCCCGCCTCACGGGAGAGCACCAGCGCGCACCCGAGGTCCGACACCACGGGGACCTCCTTGGCGACCAGGTTCATCCCGTCCCGGATCGGGTTGACCAGGGCGACGTCCGCCAGCCGGTAGGCGGCGAGCGAGCGGGCGAAGTCGTCCTTGAGGTGCATCACGACCGGGGTCCAGTCGGCGCTGCCGTAGCGGGAGTTGATCTCGTCGGCGACCCGCCGCACCTCCGCCATGTAGTCGCGGTAGACCGTGAGGTCCTGGCGCGACGGGTAGGCGAGGGCGATGTGCACCACCCGGCCGCGCCACTCCGGCCGGGTGTCGAGCAGTTCCCGGTAGGCGAGCAGACCGCGCACGATGTTCTTGGAGAGTTCCGTGCGGTCCACCCGGACGATGGTCCGCCGGTCGCCGCTGCCGCCGATCTGCTCGCGCAGTTCCGCCATGCGCCCGTCCACGTCCTTTTCGTGGGACCGCGCCCGCAGGAAGTCCGCGTCGGCGCCCAGTCCGTGCACCCCGATGGCCGTGCTGCCGGTACCTCCGAGCACCTCCGCGCAGCAGCCGGTGAAGGCGTCGGCCCAGCGCCGGGTCAGGAACGCGGCCCGGTCGGCGCCCAGGATGCCGCGCAGCAACTCCTCGCCGATGTCGTCGGGCAGCAGCCGGAAGTAGTCGACGGGTGCCCAGGGGGTGTGCGAGAAGTGGCCGATCCGCAGGTCGGGGCGGAGTTCGCGCAGCATTCCGGGCACCAGCGCCAAGTGGTAGTCCTGCACCAGCACCGAAGCGCCGTCGGCGGCCTCAGCGGCGAGCGCGTCGGCGAACGCCCTGTTGTAGGTGCGGAAGTCCTCCCACTGCTGCCGGAACTCCGCGTCGAATACCGGCTCGAGCGGTGTCTGGTACAGCATGTGATGGACGAACCACAGCACGGAGTTGGCGATGCCGTTGTACGCGGCGGCGTGCACGGAGGCGTCGATGTCGAGCATCCGCACACCCGTCTCACCGACCCCGCGCCGCACCGCCTCGCGGTCACCGTCGCCGAGCGCGGCGCACACCCACAGCGAGTCCGCGTCGGCCCCGATCGCCGAAAGCCCCGAGACCAGCCCGCCCCCGCCGCGTTTTGCTTCGAGACCGCCGTCCTCGTCCAGGCTGTACGAAACGGGGCCCCGGTTGGAGGCGACCAGGACGTTTGCACGGTGCGGAGAGGCCATGGGGCGAACTTAGCCCGTGGCCGCGGCGCATAAACGTGCGGCTCGAAGATGGCCTCAAACGCCGGACGGCCCGGATTTTCAGGCGGCGCGGCGGGCCTCGTACTCCGCGAGCTCCCGCATCGGCGGCCGCTCCTCGGTGTCCACCGGATGCGTGCGCGGCACGAACCCGCCTGGTCCGCGTTCGAACTGGGTGAGCGCGGGACGCACCAGATGGCCCCGGGAGAGCCGCAGCTGCGCGGTCCGGTAGATCGCGGCAGCCATCCGGCCCAGCGCCAGACCGTCCTGGTGGCGGTGCCGGCGTGAGCCGACGTCGACCTGGGCCAGCGCGTCGAGACCCACCGTGTGCAGGGCGTCGACGAGCAGGCCGAGCTCCACGCCGTATCCGACAGGGAAGGGCAGCTGTTCGAGAAGCTCACGCCGGACGGCGTACTCGCCGCCCAGCGGCTGAACGAATCCGGCCAGCTGCGGCCAGTGCAGATTGAGCAGCGGACGGGCCACCAGCTCGGTCACCCGGCCGCCCTGCCCGGGGGTCTCGCCCAGCGGACGGTCGTACATCGCCTTGACGAAGTGCACATCAGGATCGGTCAGCAGTGGCCCCACGATGCCGGACACGAAATCCGCCGAGAAGTCCTTGAGGTCGGCGTCGATGAAGCAAACGATCTCACCGCTTGTCACCAGGAGGGAGCGCCACAGCACCTCGCCCTTGCCCGGCACCGCCGCTATCCGGGGCAGAACGGTGTCCCGGTGCACCACGCGGGCGCCCGCCGCCGCGGCGACCTCGGCCGTACGGTCGGTGGAGCCCGAGTCGATCACGACCAGTTCGTCGACGAGCGGTACGGCCTCCATCAGGTCCCGCCTGATGGTCGCGACGATCTCACCGACTGTCGCCTCCTCGTTCAGCGCCGGGAGCACCACACTCACCTTGGTGCCACGCTTGGCGGCAGCCAGCTGGTCCAGCGGTCGGTCGGCAGCTGACCAGGAACGCCTGGTCAGCCAGCGTTCCACCTCATCCAGCACGGGGTGTCTCCTCGGTGTGCCCGCCGCGGCAGCGGCTTGTCCGACTGTCATCTCGCGGTGCGGACGACTCTCTCAATCGTTCCGGCCTTCGGTTACAGTCTTGAACAACGCGGATGACCGTCGCATGCCGGGGGTCAGTACGCGGTTGAGTACGACAACAAATACACGGGCCTCCTGGCCGGTGTCACAGCGCTCATCCAGAGGGACTGAGGGAACGGCCCGTTGAAGTCCCGGCAACCTTCCGCCGACCGCGAGGTCATGGTGGGGAAGGTGCCAATTCCGTCTCGCGGCGAAGTACGTCGCGAGGAAGATGAGGAGAAAGGGACCTCGCCACCATGGCTGCTCAGACTGTCGCCGAAACCACCAGCACCGCCGGATCCGTCGATCTCGGACCCGCCGCGGCGCTTTCCTGCCGCGAGTGCGGAGAGCGTTTCGCCCTCGGACCGATCTTCGCCTGCGCCTCCTGTTTCGGGCCGCTCGAAGTCGCCTACGACCTGCCGAGCGGCTCTCCCGACGAGCTGAAGAAGCGCATCGAGGCCGGGCCCGACAACATCTGGCGCTACGCCCCGCTGCTGCCCGTCCCCGCCGACGTGGCGTCCCAGCCCAATCTGAACCCGGGCTTCACCAAGCTGGTCAAGGCCGACAACCTGGCCCGTGAGCTCGGTATCACCGGTGGTCTGCACATCAAGGACGACTCCGGCAACCCGACGCACTCCTTCAAGGACCGTGTCGTCGCGATCGCCGTCGAGGCCGCCCGCGCCTTCGGCTTCACCACCCTCTCCTGCTCCTCCACCGGTAACCTGGCCGGCGCCGTCGGCGCCGCCGCCGCCCGCTCCGGATTCCGCTCCTGCGTGTTCATCCCGCACGACCTGGAGCAGGGCAAGGTCGTGATGGCCGCGGTGTACGGCGGTGAGCTGGTCGGCATCGAGGGCAACTACGACGACGTGAACCGCTTCTGCTCCGAGCTCATCGGCGACCCGATCGGAGAGGGCTGGGGCTTCGTCAACGTCAACCTCCGCCCGTACTACGGCGAGGGTTCCAAGACGCTGGCCTACGAGATCTGCGAGCAGCTCGGCTGGCGGCTTCCGGACCAGATCGTCATCCCCATCGCGTCGGGCTCCCAGCTGACGAAGATCGACAAGGGTCTGCAGGAGCTGATCAAGCTCGGTCTCGTCGAGGACAAGCCCTACCGGATCTTCGGTGCGCAGGCCGAGGGCTGCTCCCCGGTCTCCACCGCCTACAAGGCCGGGCACGACGTCGTCAGGCCGCAGAAGCCGAACACGATCGCCAAGTCCCTCGCCATCGGCAACCCGGCGGACGGCCCGTACGTCCTGGACATCGCCCGGCGCACCGGCGGCGCGGTCGAGGACGTCAACGACGAGCAGATCGTCGACGCGATCAAGCTGCTGGCCCGTACCGAGGGCATCTTCGCGGAGACCGCGGGCGGTGTGACCGTCGGAGTGACCAAGAAGCTGCTCGAGGCGGGTCTGCTGGACCCGGCGCTGTCCACCGTGGTCCTGAACACCGGTGACGGCCTCAAGACCCTGGACGCCGTCGCGCCGACGTCCGGTCCCACCGCGACGATCCGCCCGACCCTGGACGCGTTCCGCGAGGCCGGACTGGCCGCGAGCTGAATCCCCCCGTCCCGCCCACTCCCCGGTCTCCTGGAAGGTAATCCGTATGAGCGTCAAGGTCCGTATCCCCACCATCCTCCGCACCTACACGGGCGGCCAGGCCGAGGTCGCCGCCGACGGCGGCACTCTCGCCGAGGTCATCTCCGACCTGGAGAAGAACCACACCGGCATCGCGGCCCGCGTCCTGGACGACCAGGGCAAGCTGCGCCGCTTCGTGAACGTGTACGTCAACGACGACGACGTGCGCTTCGAGCAGGGTCTGGAGACGGCAACGCCGGACGGTGCGGGCGTCTCGATCATTCCGGCCGTCGCCGGCGGCTGACAGCCTCTCCTGGTGCTCTTCCGGCGCCGCACGGTCACCCTGATTACCCCCTCCGCAAGAGAAGCGGAGGGGGTAATTCTGTGTGGTTGAGCGCGGTAGAGTTGGGGTAGTCCCCTTCGCTGTTCATGCCCCGTGCATATGAGATCGCGACAAGGTGCGGACAAAGTAGTGAAGCCCTTTGCGTCGTAAGTGCCGTTTGCCCGGCCCGACTTGCCCGAGAATCCTGAGGAATCCGCCCAATGGGGCGTTCGGCCAATCCCAGAATTCTCGTCCGATTGACCTGTTGCAGAGGGCAGTTGGGCAGATACATTCAGCCGCGGTCGACGCGTTCCGGCGCAAGGTCTGACCCGGGTCCCGCGAAGTGCGGGCCCGTGCAAGGGCCAGTAATAGGGGAGTTAGGCATGGCTCAGGGCACCGTCAAGTGGTTCAACGCGGAGAAGGGGTACGGCTTCATCGCGGTCGACGGTGGTGCGGATGTTTTCGTCCACTACAGCGCGATTCAGATGGACGGATACCGCACCCTTGAAGAAGGTCAGCGGGTGGAGTTCGAAATCTCGCAGGGCCAGAAGGGTCCGCAGGCGGACATGGTCAAGCTCGCCGTCTGATTCTCGGCGCGATCGGCCACCGACGCACTCACGCCGAGAGGCCCGTACCCCGCAGTGGGGTACGGGCCTCTCGTGCGTCCGCGGCCGCCCCGCGGATCCGCGGGAGCCGGGCCCGTCCACCTGCCTGTCCGTCCGCCCGCCCGGCACCCGGCCTTCGCCGAAGGCGCTTGCACTCGAGGGGGTCGAGTGCTAATCATTGGGCTTAGCACTCTCCTGGTGAGAGTGACAGAAGGACCGGGCTGGCGAGGCCCGCAGGCCAGGTGGGGCAAGGAACCATCAGGCTCGCAGGCCGTCCGTCGCGGGCGCCGAACGGTCCGACGTATCCACCCCTGTCCGGGAGGACCACTTCACATGGCCAAGATCATCGCGTTCGACGAGGAGGCACGGCGCGGTCTCGAGCGCGGGATGAACCAGCTCGCCGACGCCGTCAAGGTCACCCTCGGCCCCAAGGGCCGTAACGTCGTCCTCGAGAAGAAGTGGGGCGCCCCCACGATCACCAACGATGGTGTTTCCATCGCCAAGGAGATCGAGCTCGAGGACCCGTACGAGAAGATCGGCGCCGAGCTGGTCAAGGAAGTCGCCAAGAAGACGGACGACGTCGCCGGTGACGGTACGACCACCGCGACCGTTCTCGCCCAGGCGCTGGTCCGTGAGGGCCTGCGCAACGTCGCAGCCGGTGCCAACCCGATGGCCCTCAAGCGCGGCATCGAGAAGGCCGTCGAGGCCGTCTCCGCCGCTCTGCTCGAGCAGGCCAAGGACGTGGAGACCAAGGAGCAGATCGCTTCGACCGCCTCCATCTCCGCCGCCGACACGCAGATCGGTGAGCTCATCGCCGAGGCGATGGACAAGGTCGGCAAGGAAGGCGTCATCACGGTCGAGGAGGCCCAGACCTTCGGTCTGGAGCTGGAGCTCACCGAGGGCATGCGCTTCGACAAGGGCTACATCTCGGCGTACTTCGCCACCGACATGGAGCGTATGGAGGCGTCGCTCGACGACCCGTACATCCTGATCGTCAACTCCAAGATCGGCAGCGTCAAGGACCTCATCCCGCTGCTGGAGAAGGTCATGCAGTCCGGCAAGCCGCTGCTGATCATCGCCGAGGACGTCGAGGGCGAGGCGCTCTCCACCCTGGTCGTCAACAAGATCAAGGGCACCTTCAAGTCCGTCGCCGTCAAGGCTCCGGGCTTCGGTGACCGCCGCAAGGCCATGCTCGGTGACATCGCCATCCTCACCGGCGGCACGGTCATCTCCGAGGAGGTCGGCCTCAAGCTCGAGAGCGCCGGTCTGGACCTGCTCGGCCGCGCCCGCAAGGTCGTCATCACCAAGGACGAGACCACGATCGTCGACGGTTCCGGAGAGAGCGACCAGGTCCAGGGTCGTGTCAACCAGATCCGTGCCGAGATCGAGAACTCCGACTCGGACTACGACCGTGAGAAGCTCCAGGAGCGTCTCGCGAAGCTGGCCGGCGGCGTGGCCGTCATCAAGGCCGGCGCCGCGACCGAGGTGGAGCTCAAGGAGCGCAAGCACCGCATCGAGGACGCCGTTCGCAACGCGAAGGCGGCCGTCGAGGAGGGCATCGTCGCCGGTGGTGGCGTGGCGCTCATCCAGGCTTCCTCGGTCTTCGAGAAGCTCGACCTCGAGGGTGACGAGGCGACCGGCGCCAACGCCGTGAAGCTCGCGCTCGAGGCCCCGCTGAAGCAGATCGCCGTCAACGGTGGTCTCGAAGGCGGAGTCATCGTCGAGAAGGTGCGCAACCTTCCCATCGGTCACGGCCTCAACGCCGCGACCGGCGAGTACGTCGACATGATCGCCGAGGGCATCATCGACCCGGCGAAGGTCACGCGTTCCGCGCTGGCGAACGCCGCGTCGATCGCCGCGCTGTTCCTCACCACCGAGGCCGTCATCGCCGACAAGCCGGAGAAGGCCGCTGCCGGCGGCGCTCCGGGCGGCATGCCGGGCGGTGACATGGACTTCTGAGCCCCGGCTCAGTAGCTCCACGGCTCGCTGTACGACCGAGGGCGGCACCCCATTGCGGGGTGCCGCCCTCGGGCGTTCCGCGGCTCGGCTGGATGCGGTCCTTCAGGGCTGGAGCGGCATCGTCGGGCAGTTGGACGAGGTCGGCTTGCCCGACAGCCGGTCGGCCAGCCAGGAGATGGCGGAGCCCTGGTCGGCGATGGCCGGGGCCAGGTGGTTGAGGAGCGTGCCGTTGCCGAGGTTCGGCAGATTCATCGGCTTGTAGGTGACGTCCGCACCCTTGCGGCACCAGTCCACGGCCAGCTGACGTGCCTGCGAGTGCACCACGATGTCGTCCGCGACCCCGGTCACCACCCGCACCGGGCCGGCCGGCCTCAGCGATCCGATGCGCTGTGCGTCCAGCACCGCTTGGACGTTCGGGGCGTTCGCTATGACCTCGGATAGGGATTTCCCGCTGGTCGTCCAGGACGTGCTCTTCCTGAAGCCGTAGCCGAGGACCGCGTCCCCCACGCACATCGTGGAGAGGTCGGCGAGGGCGGCCTTGCCGGTGGCGTTGATCTGGGTGTCGGCGAATTCGGCGAGCGACGGGTCCGACTGGATGAATCCGTTGATGGACCAGCCGAGCGCACCGGCCAGACCGCTGCCGTCGATGCCCTTCATGACCACCGAGAGGTCGGCGGGCGGCGCACCTGCGTAGGTGCCCGAGAGTGGGACGTCCGGAGCGTAGGACGGCTGGAGTTCGGCGGCTGCGGCGGTGGCTCCGCCGCCCTCGCTGTAACCGTAGAGACCGACGCGCGAGTCCGGGCCGACGGACGCTCCTGGCACGGTGTGCGCGGCGCGGCCGGCGTCAAGAACGGCGTGGGCGGAGTCGACGCGGTTGACGTAGGTGTGCAGCCTGTCCGTCGCGCCGAGTCCGGCGTAGTCGGTGACGACCACGGCCACGCCCTTGGCGAGCAGCCGGTACAGCGCCAGGTCCTCGTAGCCGATGGACACCGTGTTGCTGCCGATCGTCAGCGGGTGCTGCAGCGCCATCGAGGGGGCGCACTGGTCGCCCTGGCCCATCGTGCCCGAGGCGAAGGCGACGAGCGGGCGCGCCCCGCCGCCGGACCAGGCGGCCGACGGCTCGATGTAGGCGCCGGTCACTGCGACCGGTTTGCCGTTGGAGTCCGTGGACTTGTACATCAGCCGGGTCGCCCTGCCCGGGAGCGGGCCGTCGAGACCGGGCAGGCTCAGATCCAGGGGCAGCGGCTCCGTGCGGATCAGTGCGCCGTTGGCGGCCGGGAGTTCGGCCGGCGGGTTGTAGAAGGACGGGATGGTGACCCCTCGGGACACCTCATGGTCCGATCCGGTGGCGGCGACCGACGGTACCGCGTACGCGCCGAGACAGGCGGCGGTGACCAGGGCGGTGGCCACCAGGCGTTTTGTGGCATGCATGTGGGACTCCACGATGAGACCTGTGATGCAGGACACCCGGAACTTACTTACTAGTAAGTAAGAAGACAAGGGGTCGAACCGCGGTGACTGTGCGCATGCGAAGTGCTGCGCCGGTTCGGGACGTTTTGGTCACGCTCCGCTGTCGGCGGCGGACCCGGAGAGCTGCCTTCGCGGGACTTCCCGGCCTGGCCGCGTGAGTGTGGATGCGGTGGGCGTGGCTTGAGCGGGCGCGGGTGCTCGAGGGGCGTGGGTGTGCGGGGGCACCTCCTTCGGGAAAGCGTGAACGTTCCGCCGTGAAGTGCCATCCGGCGTCTCAGGTGAGCCGACGGATGACACTTCGGTGGTGATTGCTCACGCGTTTCGGGCAAGGGGCGCTGGAAGGAGGAGCAGCGGCCCGTCGCTCCAGCCACGGGGCGGACTCGAGCGACGTGCGGTGGTCGGACGTGCTGCGCATCCGTGGCGCAGCCGGTTCAGGTTCCGGCGGACACCCGCGCGGGGTCGGACACGTCAGACACCGGCCGGTTCCTGGGCCGGGCCACCCGTGGTGGGGCCGGCATCCCGGGACGGCGCGGGGGCCGGACCCGTGGCCGGGCCGGTGACCGGACCCGTGGCCGGGAGAGGGGCGGAGACCGCCGCCGGGTCGGCGTTGAACTCCGCGAGCAGCGACTTGCTGAAGCCGAAGAAGTACGTGGCGACGAAGCCCGCGACATAGCCGGCCACCAGCCCGCCCGCGTAGATCGCGACCGATGTGCCCAGGCCGTGGTCGCCCTTGAGCAGAGGGAACAGGGCCCAGCCCGACGGCCCGATGGCGGTCGAGCCCATGGAGTCACCGAGCTGGTTGAAGAGGCCGACGAAGCCGCCGCCGAACGCGCCACCCACGCAGGCGGTGACGAAGGGGCGGCCGAGGGGGAGCGAGACGCCGTAGATCAGCGGTTCGCCTACCCCGAGGAAACCCGCGGGGAGCGCGGACCTGATGGTCCTGCGGATCGACGGGTTGTGCGGCAGCCGCAGATAGACCGCAACGGCCGAGCCGACCTGGCCCGCGCCCGCCATGGCGAGGATGGGCAGCAGAACGGTGTAGCCCTGCTGCTCGATCAGGGTGGTGTGAATGGGGATCAGGGCCTGATGCAGCCCCAGCATCACCAGCGGGAGGAACAGACCGCCCAGGACGAAGCCCGCGCCCGCGCCGCCGTGGGCGAGCAGCCAGGTGGCGAAGTCGCCGATGCCGGTCGAGATCTCACCGGCCACGTACATCAGGCCGAAGAGGGTCACCAGACCGGAGAACAGAACCGTGATGGTGGGGGTGAGCAGGACGTCGAGGGACTCGGGCATCCATCGCCTGCACCATTTCTCGATGTACACGGCCAGTACCGCGGCGCCCAGCGCGCCCAGCACCCCGCCCTGCCCGGGCAAGAGCTTCTCGCCGAAGGCGGAGACGTTGGCGACGCCCGGGAAGACGATGATCGCGGCGACTGCGCCGCCCAGGATCGGGGTGCCGCCGAACTCCTTCGCCGTGTTGTAACCGACGAAGACGGCGATCAGTGCCATGAACCCGGAGGCGATCGAGGCGAGCGCCGGGGTGACGCCGGTCAGCCAGCCGGCGTTGACCAGCAGGCCGTTGATGCCCGCGATGATGCCGCAGCCGATCAGGGCGGGGATCAGCGGGACGAAGATGTTCGCGATCTTCCGCAGGAAGAGCTTGAAGGGGGTGGCGTTCTTCGCCTTGCGTTCGGCCCGCATCGCCGCGCCCTGAGCGGCGAGGTCTTCGGCAGTCGCAGTCGCAGCGGAAGTGGCGGCGGCGGGGGCCGAGGGGGCTGCCGGAGCGGCGGCCCCGCCTTCTGCCACCAGGGCCTCGAACTCAGGAGTGACGCGGGCGACCGTGCCGGGACCCAGCACGATCTGGTAGGTGTCGTCGTCGACCACGCCCATGACGGCGGGCAGCGCCTTCAGCCTCTCGTCCTGTACGAGCGACCGGTCGGCCAGGCCGAGCCGGAGCCGCGTCATGCAGTGAGCGACGGATGTGACGTTCTGCGCGCCGCCCACGAGAGGCAGGATCGCGGCGGCGGTGGCGCGGTTCTTGTCTTCGGAAGTGCTCATGGTGCGTGGTGCCTTTGGTTCCGGTGGTGCGGGAGGTGCGGAGTTAAAGCTTCAGCTGGTGCGGGTCGTGGACTGCAGCGCGGCGCGCAGATGACCCTTCGTGTCGCCGAGAAGGCTCACAGCGGTGGGAGCGTCGACGGAGCCGAGGATGATGAGGATGGCGGTCTTCACCTCTCCCTCGGCCGCGGTGAGGGCGGCCTCGATCTCCGCGTCCTCGGCGCCTGTCGCCAGAGCGACGATGCGGCGTGAGCGGGCGCGCAGCTTCTCGTTGGACGCCCGGACGTCGACCATCAGGTTTCCGTAGGTCTTGCCGAGCCGGATCATGGTGATCGTCGAGAGCATGTTGAGTACGAGCTTCTGCGCGGTACCCGCCTTGAGCCGGGTCGAGCCGGTGAGCAGCTCGGGCCCCACGACCACCTCGATACCGTGTTCCGCGGCCGCCCCCAGCGCGCTGTCCGCGTTGCAGGACAGGCCGATGGTGAGCGCGCCGAGAACGCGGGCGTGCTCGACCGCGCCGATCGCGTACGGGGTACGGCCGGAGGCCGAGATGCCGACCACGGTGTCGTCCGCGGTGAGCCCCAGTGTGTCCAGGTCCCCGGCGGCGAGTTCCCTGGAGTCCTCCGCGCCCTCGACCGCCTTGACCATGGCGGAAGGGCCGCCCGCTATCAGGCCGATGACCTCCGACGGGTCGGTGTTGAAAGTGGGCGGGCACTCGCTCGCGTCCAGCACGCCCATCCGGCCGGCAGTCCCGGCGCCCGCGTAGACGAGTCGGCCGCCACGCGCCATCCGCGCTGCCGTGGCGTCGATGGCGGCGGCGATCTGCGGGAGGCGTGCGGCGACCGCGGCCGGGACGGTGGCGTCCTCACCGTTCATCAGCCGGGCGATCTCCTCGGTGGGCAGCTGGTCGATCTCGGCGAGCTCGGGCCGGAACGCCTCGGTGGTCAGGGTGGCCAGCTGGGCGCGCAGTGCTCCGTAGTTGTCGGAGGCGGAGGCGGAGGCGGTGGGGGTCATGGTCTGTGCGGCTCTTTCTGGTTAAGCGGACCGGATCAGCGGCTGGTGCGGGGGGTGTGGCGGTGGGCGAGCGCCTCGTAGGAAGCGGAGAGTGCCGGTGCCGCCCTGTCGTAGGTCCGCTGCATGACACCGATGAACAGGCAGTCCACGACGAGCAGCTGGCTGGTCCTGGACGACATCGCGGCCGGTCGCAGTTCGCTCTCGCGGGCCGTGGAGGTGGTGAGGATGTGGTCGGCGTACTGGGAGACCCGTCCGTCGGGGCGTCCGGTGATCGCGATGGTGGTGGCGCCGTGCTCGAAAGCGGTGTGCAGTGGCTCGATGACATCGCCCGTGGAGCCGGAGTGGGTGATCGCGATGGCCACGTCGCCCGAACGGAGCTGCACGGCGTTGGTGACGGCCAGGTGCGGGTCGGAGTGGGCGTGTGCGATCAGCCCGATGCGCAGCAGCTTCTGAGCCAGGTCCTGACCGACCAGCGAGGAGGCGCCGACGCCGTAGATGTCGATCCGGCGGGCCGTGGAGAGCGCTGAGACCGCGGCACCGAGCTGGACGGTGTCCAGGGCGGCTGCGGTGTCGGCGAGGGTCTGCTGTTCGTCGTAGGCCAGCTTGGCGACCACATCGGCGATCGGGTCGTCCACGGCGATGTCCGCGGTGACGGCGGGCGCCCGGCCGGACTGCTGCTGGGCGGCCAGCCCGGCCAGTGCGAGCCGCAGATCACGGTATCCGGGATAGCCGAGGATGCGGGCCGTGCGGACCACAGTGGCCTCGCTTGTGCCGGTGAGCTCGGCGAGACCGGTGACCGTGAGGGCCGCGCAGCCGGCCGGATCGCCCGCCACCGCCTCGGCGACCAGCTGCATCGAGCGGGTCATGGACGGCGCGAGGGTACGAACCTTGGCGGCCAGAGCCGCGGGAGCGGGCGGCGCGGCGACGTCGGTGAAAATTTCCTTCACATTGTTGGTCACATCTGAAAGATATTTTCGGTCCATCGGATCGTCAACCCCCTCCGGTCCAGACCGGTGGCGATCGGGGAACGGTGACAATGGAGCCATGGATCCCGTCACCCCGCTGGAACAGTCCCTGCACGAAGCACGGGCGCTGGTGCTCGCCGATCTCGCCGCGCGGGACGTGGCCGAGGCCGATGTCGTATCGCTGGTGGAGGACGCGGTGACGCACCGGCGGTGGTGGGTCGAGCAGTGGCCGGCCGGTGCCGGGTTCGTTGCCGGGCTGGTCGCCCAGGACGTCCAGGACGCTCTCCTGGAGAAGTTCGGCCGCTGGCCGCTCTGTCCGGTGTGCGACGACCCTCACGCCCTGGAGGTGGAGCCGGAACTGGGGCCCGATCCGCATTGGGTGTGTGCGAAGGAGGCCGTGATCGTCGCCGCCGTCGGGTCCCTCCGATGACGGTCTACATAGACCCGCCGACCTGGCCCGGGCACGGGCGCATGTGGTCGCACCTGATCAGTGATGTCTCGTACGAGGAACTGCACGCCTTCGCCGGATCGATCGGCTGCCCGCGGCGGGCGTTCGAGCGGGACCACTACGACGTGCCGTCGCACCGTTACGCGGACGCCGTGGCGGCGGGAGCCGTCGAGGTCGGCTCGAAGGAGATCGTGCGCAGGCTCACGGATGCCGGACTGCGGCGGCCGAAGGGGCGCCCGGCATAGCCGGTCGGTGAGGTGCGTTACCGGACGGGTTCGGGCGTTGCCGTCTCGACGGCCAGGTTCGTGGACCGCGCGACCAGCCGTGACCGGGACTTCTGCAGCCGCAGCGACACCGTCACCGCCGCTATCGCCACCGCCGCCATCGCCGCGCCCGCCCACGCCGTGGAGGCGAACCCGAAACCGGCACTGATCACCAGACCGCCCAGCCAGGGACCGCCCGCGTTGCCCAGATTGAACGCGGCCGTGGTGGTCGCGCCTGCCAGGGTCGGGGCGGCGCCGGCGACGTTGAACATCCGGGCGTTCAGGGCGGGGGCCGTGTAGAAGGCCGAAGTGCCGAGCAGGAAGGAAAGGATCACCGTGGCCACCGGGCTGTGCGCCAGCAGCGCCAGGGCGACCAGGAAGACGGCCGACGCGGCGATGCCGGTGAGCAGCACACCGAAGAGATGCGCGTCGGCGACCCGGCCGCCGATGGTGGTGCCCACCAGCGCGCCGGCGCCGAACAGGGCCAGCACCGCCGGGACCCAGCCGGCGCTCAGGCCCGCCACGTCGGTGAGCAGCGGCGCGAGATAGCTGAAGGCGCAGAAGACCGCGCCGGCGGCGAGCGCGGTGATGACGACGGAGAGCCAGACCTGACGGTCCCGGTAGATGGCCAGCTCGCTGCGAAGCCGCGGCTTCACGGCGGGCAGCGGAATGCGTGGGATCAGCGTCGCCACCCCCACCAGGGCGATCGCGGATGCCGCGCCCACCGACCAGAACGCCGAGCGCCAGCCGAGGTTCTCGCCGAGGAAGGCGCCCGCCGGCACGCCGAGAACGTTGGCTATCGACAGGCCGCCGATCATGACGGCCATCGCGCGGGCCCGGGCGTTCACCGGCACCATCGCGATGGCCACCGCCGCTCCGACCGCCCAGAAGCCCGCGCAGGCGAAGGCGGAGACGACGCGGGACGCGAACAGCAGCGGATAGTCGGGGGCCAGCGCACCGGCCACCTGGCCGAGGCCGAAGACGGTGATGAGGGCGATCAGTGTGGTGCGCCGGGGGAGCCGCAGTGTCGCCACCGCGAGCAGCGGGGCGCCCACCACCATGCCGATCGCGAAGGCCGAGATCAGCAGCCCCGCTCGCGGGATGGACACGTTCATGTCGTCGGCGATGTCGGGCAGCAGCCCGGACAGCATGAACTCGCTGGTGCCGAGCGCGAAGACCGCGAGCCCCAGGATGTGGACGGCGAGTGGCATGCGGACGCGTTCGGCAGGGGCAGGCATGACGGAGCAAACACCGCGAGGGGATGTGACATTCCCGCGCGGGCGAGTGGTGGTCGCTCACGCTGTGCATGCGACGGGACAGTTCGGGGAGGAGAACTGTCATGACGGTGAGCACTGATGCCCAGGAGGCGGACGGCGGGCCGATGAAGGGCGCGTACGTCATGGACACCCTGCGGGGCGAGGTCGGCGAGGTGGTGGGGCAGAGCGGGCATGATCTGCGGCTGCGGCTGCCGGCGGGGGGCCGCGAATGGGACTGCCCTGCGGACGCGGTGAGGAAAGTCACCGCGCGTGAGCATCTTGCCGCGCGGACGGCCCTGGCCAACGCGCGCAGCCGCGGAGACGTCTGCCGCTGAGCGGCGCGGTCCGGGGCCGCCGGATCAGACGGTCAGCAGCGCCAGCTCGGTTGCCAGGTTCCGGCGCGCGGGTTCCTCCCACTCGGCTTGCCCATGAGGCGTGCGGAACAGCTCAGGCAGCCCGAGCAGTTGGCGCAGCACGGCGGCCCGCCCCGCACGGAAGGCCTCGTCGGGGACGAACGAGTACTCCGCGCGCACCGCGGCGGCGTAGGCGGCGTATGCCGCGGAGCTGCCGGCCAGCACGGCCAGATCCGCGTCGCAGAGCACCTCACCGTTGGAGTCACCGGACTGTGGGTCATGGCTGACGGTCAGCTCGACCAGCCGGACAACCTCGTCCGTACGGGCGGCGGACACCCCCGCTTCGGTGAGCGCCCGCCCGGCGAGCTGGGCGCTGCGTGCCTCGTTCTCCGAGCGGTCGGGACGGTAGACGGCGTCGTGGAACCAGGCCGCGAGCCGTACCGCAGCCGGGTCGGCGGCATGGCCGGCAAGGGTGTCGATGTGGTCGAGGACCGCGGTGAGGTGGGCTGTGGTGTGGTAGCGGCGCTGCGGCTCGGCCCAGCGGGCCAGGAGGTTCTCGGCGTAGGGGGCAGGGTCGGGCGCCGTGGCTCCTTCGCGGGCCGCGACCAGGGTGTGGTGCCAGCGGGTGGTGAGATCTTCGGGCATGCGGACCATTGTGCGTCCCGCGCTCGCGGCGTACCGAATGGGATCTCTCCGGGTGGACAGTGCAAGCTGCGCTGACAGGAGTTCGGGCCGTAGGCTGTCCATTGGACTAGACCTATAGCCCTCAAAGATAGGGATCTGATGAGCAACCGTGCACTTCTGGAGGTGATCGCCCTCTCGGCCGAGGACGCCGTCGCCGCCCAGGCCGGAGGGGCCGACCGCCTTGAGCTGGTCACCGATATGGCGGCCGACGGTCTGACGCCACCCCCTGAGACGTTCGCCGCGATCCGCGCGGCCGTCGACATCCCGCTGCGCGTGATGCTGCGTCAGGCGCAAGGGTTCGCTGCCGGGGACATCGGGGCGCTTGTCGCGTCCGCGCGGGCGCTGCGAGCCGAGGGGGCGGAGGAGTTCGTCCTGGGTTTCCTGGACGCGGACGGCAATCCCGACCTGGTCGCGGTGGAGCGGATCCTCGCCGAGATCGACGGCTGCCGGTGGACGTTCCACCGGGCAGTCGACCGGGCCGCCGACCGTGACGCACTCCGCAAGGAACTGGCCGACCTGCCCGGCCTCGACACCTATCTCACAGCGGGTGCGGCCTCCGGGGTGCCGGACGGGCTGCCCACCCTGGAGGCCGAGGCGGCGCGGGCCGGTCAACCCGGGTACGAGGCGCGGATCCTGGTGGGCGGCGGGCTGCGGCTCGAACATCTGCCGCGGCTGGTCGCGGCCGGGATCGACGCGCTGCACATCGGGGGAGCGGCCCGGCCGCTGGGCTGGGAAGGGGCGGTCGACGAGGGTGCGGTCAGGCAGTGGCGGTCGGCGCTGGACGGCTGAGGTCCGCGCCGCCCGGGCCGCGCTCATCCGCGGCCCGAGCGGGCCGCGTCAGGCGAGCTGTCCGGGCAGCGGCGCCCGGTGCGTGACGATCAGGCCCGACACGGCCCGGGTGAGCGCGACATACAGCCGGCGCAGCCCGGTCCTCTCGTCGGGCTCGCCGTCGACCACGGCGGCCGGTTCGTCCAGCACCACGTAGTCGTACTCCAGACCCTTTGCCAGCGAGGCGGGAACCAGAGTCAGCCTGGATTCCGCGCTCGTCTCCTCGCCGGGGTCGAGGTACGCCATCCCGGCCGCGGCGAGCGCCTGCGCCAGTGCGGGAATCCGGGCGTCGGCCGCGATCAGGCCCGTCGAACCCTCGTGGCGCAGCGAGTCCCGGCAGGCGGCTACCGCTGCCTCGTCCGGGTCGTCCGTCGCACGGATGTCCAGCGAGCCCGGGTTCTCCCGTACGGACGACACCGGCGCGAGCCCCGGCGACATGTGCGGCAGCAGCCGGGACGCATAGGCGATGACCTCGCGCGGCACCCGGAAGCCCGCCGTCAACTCCTCGACCAGCGCGTCACCCTTGCCCAGATGGTGCAGTGCCTCGTCCCAGCTCGACGTGGCCCACGGGGTGGTGCCCTGCGCCAGATCGCCGAGCACGGTTGCCGATCCGGTGCTGCATCGGCGGCCGACCGCGCGGTACTGCATGGGGGAGAGGTCCTGGGCCTCGTCGAGCACCACATGGCCGAGCGAGTGCGTACGGGCGACCAGGTCGCCGGCCTCATCGATCAGCACCGCGTCCGCCAGTGACCAGTTGGCGGACTTCACCGAGCGGGCCGGCCGGTCCCGGAGAATCGTCTTCTGCTCCTCCGCGTCGAGGATCCCCTCGGCGTGGACGGCCAGGAATTCCGCGTCGCAGAGCAGCCGCAGCACCAGCTTCGCCGGATCGACCGCCGGCCAGGTCGCCTTGACCACGGCCTTCACCGCCGGGTTGCGGGCGACCGCGTCCTGCACCCGGTCGTCGGGCGCCTCGCCCGCCTGCTCCATCCGGACCAGCACAGCATGTGCGATGCGCTGCGGCAGCGCATCGTGGGCGGCGCCGTAGCGGATGTCCCGGTCCAGCAACTCACTTACGATCTCCGCGAGTTCATAGGCCGGGATGCGCCAGCGGCGCGAACCCCGCACGACCACGGCCGGCTCGTCCGGCAGGGTCACATGCGAACGCAGCGCCCGGCGAAGCACCTCCGCCATCCTGGCATCGCCCTTGACCACCGCGGCGGCAGCCGTGTCCGTGCCGCTGATCTCGACCCCCGCCACCAGGTCGTCGACCGTCGCCTGTTTGACCTCGAGCTCGCCCAGCGCGGGCAGCACCTGCTCGATGTAGTGCAGGAAGGACTTGTTCGGCCCGATGACCAGGGTGCCGGTGCGGGCCAGCCGGTCGCGGTGTGCGTACAGCAGGTACGCGACCCGGTGCAGTCCGACAGCGGTCTTCCCGGTGCCGGGCCCGCCCTGCACACAGACGGACCCACCGAGCCCCGACCGGACGATCTCGTCCTGTTCCGGCTGGATCGTCGCCACGATGTCCCGCATCGGACCGACACGAGGCCGTTCGATCTCCGCCTGGAGCAGCTTGCTCGTCCGGGTGGTCTCCTGCGGGTCGGTGAGGTGTTCGTCCTCGTACGCGGTGAGTTCGCCCGCGGTGTATCCGAATCTGCGCCGCAACCCCACATCCAGCGGGTTCTTGGCCGATGCCTGGTAGAAGGGCTGCGAGACCGGGGCACGCCAGTCGATGACCATCGGGTCGCCGTCACCGTCGTGCACATGCCGCCGTCCGATGTAGAAGCGCTCGCCCTCGGCCCCTTCGGCGAGATCGGCGCCCGGAGCATGGAGATAGTCCAGCCGTCCGAAGAACAGCGGGGTGTGCGAGAGGTCGGCGAGCGCCTTGATGCGATCGGCGATCTGCGCCTCGAGGACGGCCGCGTTGACCCAGTTCGCGGTGACATCCCGGATGTCGAGCCCCTCGACGTCCTCCCGCATGGCGCGCAGGGCCCCTCTGGACGCGGCGAGATGGGCGCGTTCGCGGGCGAGGGGGTCGCCGGTTTCACGGGGGATGTCCTGCGAAGCGTGCGTGGGCACGGTATGGCCTCCGGGCGGGTACGGCTGATCACGGCGTGACAGCCGCCGGTTTCCGTCCGGGCGGCGGCGCTCCCGGGGGGAGGCGGGGGAAGAGGCGAGTGTAGTGCCGCGGACGGGTCGGGGCGAACGGTTTTCCCGTCCCGGCCCGCCCCGCCCGTGCGTCCGTGCGTCCGTCCGCACCCTCCCCCCCCGTAGGGGGTCGCATGGGTCCTGAGACGTACGCGGCAACCGGCATGTTCCGACTCCGGCCCGACGCGTACCGCATGGCCGAAAACCATCATGGAGACATGAACACAGCAACCACAGCCCTCCGCGCGGTCAAGGCCTTCGTCTCCGCCGCATTCAGCGTCGTCATCCTCGGTGAGCACGGAAACTGAGCCGCCCGCGTCGGGCCGGCGAGGCCGTGCCCGGCGAGGCATCCGCCGCGACGCATCCGCCGCCGGTCCTTTACTGGCTGGGCCGGCGCTTACGCGGCCTCGTCACCGGACCCCGTCAGCAGGTCGTCCGCGTCGACGATCCGGTACGCGTACCCCTGCTCCGCCAGGAACCGCTGGCGGTGCGCAGCGAAGTCCTGGTCGATGGTGTCCCGGGCGACCACCGAGTAGAAACGGGCCTCGTGCCCGTCCGCCTTGGGACGCAGCACCCGCCCGAGTCGCTGCGCCTCCTCCTGGCGTGAACCGAACGTTCCGGAGACCTGGATGGCGACCGTCGCCTCCGGCAGGTCGATGGAGAAGTTCGCGACCTTGGAGACGACGAGCACGCTGATCTCGCCCTCCCGGAACGCCCCGAAGAGTTTCTCGCGCTGTGCGTTCGAGGTCTCGCCCTTGATGACCGGCGCGTCCAGATGCTCGCCCAGCTCGTCCAGCTGGTCGATGTACTGCCCGATGACCAGCGTCTGCTCGCCCGCATGCTTACGGACCAGGGCCTCGGTGACCTTCCGCTTGGTGGCGGTGGTCGCGCAGAAGCGGTACTTCTCCTCCGCCTCGGCCGTGGCGTAGGCGAGCCGCTCCGAGTCGGTCAGATTGACCCGGACCTCCACACAGTCGGCGGGCGCGATGTAGCCCTGCGCCTCGATCTCCTTCCACGGTGCGTCGAACCGCTTGGGGCCGATCAGCGAGAACACATCGGACTCACGGCCGTCCTCACGGACCAGCGTCGCGGTCAGACCGAGCCGGCGGCGCGCCTGCAGGTCCGCGGTGAACTTGAAGACCGGAGCGGGCAGCAGGTGCACCTCGTCGTAGACGACCAGGCCCCAGTCACGGGAATCGAAGAGCTCCAGATGCGGGTAGACGCCCTTCCTGCGGGTGGTCAGCACCTGGTAGGTCGCGATGGTGACGGGGCGGATCTCCTTCTTCGTGCCGCTGTACTCGCCGATCTCCTCCTCGGTGAGGGAGGTCCGCTTGATCAGCTCGTGCTTCCACTGGCGCGCCGAGACGGTGTTGGTGACCAGGATCAGCGTTGTCGCCTTGGCCTCGGCCATCGCTCCGGCCCCGACAAGCGTCTTTCCCGCACCGCAGGGCAGTACGACCACGCCGGAGCCGCCGTGCCAGAAGTTCTCGACGGCCTGCCGCTGGTAGGGGCGCAGGGCCCAGCCGTCCTCGGCCAGGTCGATCGGGTGCGCCTCGCCGTCGACGTACCCCGCGAGGTCCTCGGCGGGCCAGCCCAGCTTGAGCAGCGTCTGCTTGATCTGGCCGCGCTCGGAGGGGTGCACGGCGACCGTGTCCGGATCGAGACGGGTGCCCACCAGCGGGGCGATCTTCTTCGAGCGGAGGATCTCCTCCAGGACCGGGCGGTCGGTCGAGGTGAGTACCAGACCGTGCACCGGGTGCTTGGAGAGGGTGAGACGCCCGTAGCGGGCCATCGTCTCGGCGACGTCCACCAGGAGCGCGTGCGGCACGGGGTACCGGGAGAACTCGACCAGCGCGTCCACCACCTGCTCGGCGTCGTGGCCCGCAGCACGGGCGTTCCACAGGCCGAGCGGGGTCAGCCGGTAGGTATGGATGTGCTCCGGCGCGCGCTCCAGTTCGGCGAACGGCGCGATGGCACGCCGGCAGGCGTCCGCCTGGTCGTGGTCCACCTCGAGGAGGAGCGTCTTGTCACTCTGGACGATGAGCGGTCCGTTCACGCCATGTGTCCCTTCACGTCACGCCTTGCGGCAGGCCATTTCCTTGCGGCCAAACCACCAGTGTCGCGCATTCGGCCGGGGGTACACGCTGCCCATGGAAACCGAACCGCGGCTGCAGCGCCGCACCTGGGCCTCGACGGTGATGCGCACCCTGGTTCTGCTGGTGGGGTTCGTGTGCATGGTGGGCTTCGCCGTGGCACTGGCGAAGGTGACGCTCCAGCCGTCGGCGGCTTCGGTGGATCTCACCCACACCAATCTTCGCCCCGGCGATTCGATCCGGACCTATCTCGACCAGCCAGCGTTCCGTGACACGGTCAAGCAGATCGGCGGCAACCTGCTGCTCGGGGTGCCTTTCGGGGTGCTGCTCCCGGTGCTGATCCCCAAAGCCAGGGGACTGCTGCGGGTGGTGCTGGTCACCGCCTTCGTGATGCTGATGGTGGAGGCGGCGCAGGGCGCGCTGGTCGAGGGGCGCGCCTTCGACGTCGACGACGTGATCCTCAATACGACCGGCGCGCTGATCGGATATCTGCTGCTGGGGCGTCGTCTCGGGCGGGCGCTGCACCCGCGCCGGCGCCACTGGTGGCAGCGGTCCTCCCGGGCCGACAGGCACCCGGCGGAGCGCGAGCCCGCACCGGAATCCCGGTCCGGCGGGTCCGGGTCCGGGAAGAAGGCCGGGCCGGTGGCGCAGGCCGCGTTCTCCGACCGGCTCAGGGCGATGTTCCGTCCCGCGGCCGGGGAGCGGTCGGCGGCCACCAGGAAGCCTGCCGGCACGAAGAAGCCTGCCGGGAAGAAGCCGGCCGCAACGAAGAAGCCGGCCGCAACGAAGAAGTCCTCGGCCGGGAAGCCGGCCGCCAGGAGTACCAGGGCCACGATTCCGGCCGCCAGGAAGGCGGGCGGGAAGCGGACTGTGGCCGCCGGAAAACCGGCGGCCGGTCCCTGGTGGCAGTCGTTCAGGTCTGGTCGTCGGTGAGCTCGGCGACTCCGGTGATGCGGTGCAGTGGATAGGTGCGGACGTCGTCGGCCGTGTGGTCGTAGGCCGTGACGAAACCGCCCTCCACCCGGACCGGCGCGATCACGCGCCTGCTGGCCGCGCCGTCAGCGCTGACGTAACCGATCCACAGGGCCGCGCCGGTCATCGCCGCGGCCTGGACCGTGGCGAGGGTCTCCGCCGAGGGGGTGCGGGGCAGGTCGCCGTACTCGGGTACCGGTTTGTGGATCACGGTGGCGGCCGTGTCACCGGCCCTGATCGCGCGCAGCGCCGCAGCGAGCAGCGTGTCGTCGGGTGCCGGCGGGCCTTCGGGGACCGGTGCGGGTGCGGTGCGCGGCGCGGTGCGGTAGGCGTCGGCGCGGGTGATCAGCACATCGCCTTCGGCGGATTCCGCTGCCGGGGCGAAGCCCATCGCGCGCAGCCCTTCGAGGAGTTCGGACGGATCGGCCTGCGCGGCCAGCACGGTGGGCGCGAGGCGGCGCAGCCGCAGCGACTGTGACCGGGTGTCGGCCAGGATCTCGGTCAGCACCGCGTCGTCGTCGCAGCGCACGTAGGAGGAGGCGGCACCGACCCGCAGATGGCCGTGCTTCCTGGCGACGTCGTCGATGAGATAGCTCAGCGGCTGCGGTACCGGCGTACGGCTGTGAGCGGCCAGGAAGGCATGCAGGTCGGACGCGGACTGCCCGGCGTCCAGGGCGCGCCGTACCGACCCCGCCGTGAAGCGGTAGACGGTGGCACCGCCCTTGGACTCGATGTCCGCGGCGACCCCCAGCAGCTCGGCGAGCGGGCGTTCGAGGGGGCCGGGTGCGACGGCGGTCAGATCGGCCTGGAGGAGCACATGGTCGAGCGGTACGGGCAGGAGCCGGGCCAGCGCGTCGGCGGCCAGGGTACGGGCCGTGGCGAGCGCGGCGGCGGTCGGCGCGGGCAGTGCCCGGTCGGGCGCCGCCTCGCCCAGCAGGGCCCTGCCGTGGGCGGAGAGGGCGCCGCGGCCGGTGATGCCGAGGAGTTCGGTCTCGTTCATCGTCCACTGGGCGATACGTGAGCGGAGGTCGCCCACCGCCGTCGCGCCGTGCGCGTACCGTGCAGCCGCGAGGTCCGCGGCCGGGCTCTGCGTGGGGCCGCGGCCCGCTGTGGTGCCGCGTACCGGTCGCTCCCAGCGCAGCCGGGCCAGCAGCGATTCCGGTTCGGGGGCGGTGCCGGGCGGCAGGGTGGACATCAGGGCGAGGACCCTGCGGCGCACCTCGGGGGCGGCCGAGCGGTCCAGATCGGGGCCGAGTGTCGACAGGGCGCGGCCCTTGGCGTCGAGACCGCCGATCAGGCCGGGTGTCCGGGTGGCGGTGAGCCAGGCGGTGGCCAGCTGGGCCCAGCGGTCCTGGGCGGGGGACTCCAGCCAGACGTCGTACGCCGGGGTGGCGGCGAAGCGTTCGTCGGCCTCCCCGTCGGCGGCCAGCAGGCCTGCCGCATAGGCGAGTTCGATCCAGAAAGAGGCCAGCTGCTCGGTGGTGTCGAGTGCTGTCGCGGTGCGCTTGAGGTCGCGGACGCTGAGACCGCCCGAGCGCAGCACGGTGGGGCCGCCCTCGTTCCAGTCCTTGAAGAGTTCCTCGACGGTGTCGAGCGCGGTGAAGGCCTGCCCGGCCGCTGCCGCGTCCACAGCCTGTGGACCGTAGTCCCGGGCGGGAGCGACGGCCGGCGGTCGCGGTTCGGTGCTCCGGTGGGCGCGTCCGGCCCGCAGGTGCAGGGCTGCCTCCCGGGGCAGCACGACGGTCTGTGCGCTGGCGGGCAGCAGCAGGCCGTGATCGCGCAGCCAGCGCACCGGGCGGGCCGGGTCGGCGGCGCCCGCGCCGGGGGCCGCCGATGTCACCGTGCCGTACGGCGGACCCCAGACCAGCCTGCTCAGTACGTTCAGCGAATCGACGGGCGCCTGGTCCAGCAGCTCCGACATGCGCTGCCGGTCGGTGAAGAGCGCGGTCAGAGCGGCGACGGCGGACACCGAGTCATGAGTGCCCGGCAGGCCCACCGCGGCCACGATCTCCTGCACTCGGCCGGGCGACATCCCTGTGGCAGCCTCGGCCACCGTCGGTCCGAGACCGGTCGGTGAGGGATGCGTGGAGGAGGGGGCGAGCAGTTCGCGGGCGGTGCGGACCAGTCGCAGCCGGTCGTCATCACCCCAGATCAGCGCCTGTTCGTGCAGGACCCCGACGGCGCCGGGCAGTTCGGCCTCCACCACCGGGTCGCACTCGTCACCGCCCATCAGCGCGAGGAGCGTTGCGTAGGGGGCCGGGTCCGGCGCGACGGCCAGCGCCTCCGCGGTCTGGAGGGTGAACCGGTCCAGGTGTTCCAGCGCCCTGACCACCGAAGCGCGCGTTCCTGCCCGGGTCGCGAGCGCGCCGATATCGCCGGGTACCGGCGTGAGCAGATCGGGCCGTGCCCTCAGCAGCCCCGTGAGGGACGCGTCGTCACGAAGCCGCAAGGCCTCGGCGAGGGTGCGCGGTGGCGTGCTGCGTGTTCGTTCCGGCACGTGCGCCTCCCATAGAACTGACCGTTCCCATCCGGCCCACGTTACTGAGATTTACCGGGGGATGGCGCACTGCCCCACCCCGGCCCACCGACTTCGGCCCCTACGGCGGGTGAGAACCGCTGTGCGGGGGCGGGGGCGCTACCGTCGGAGCAGGCGGCGTGAAGGGGAGCGACTTTCGTGGGGATCGAGAGCGATCAACTCGTCTACGACTATCTGAGCAGGGTCGGTGACCTGGCCCAGCGCCAGCTGTCCTCCGGCGATCGGATGCGGCTGGTCTCCGCGCTGCGCGGTGAGATCGACCGGCAGCGGGCCGGGGCCGGGGGTGCCGAAACGGCCGATGTACTCCGGATCCTGGGCCGGCTGGGCACGCCCGCGGAGCAGGTGGCCGCGGCGGCGGGCGGTCCGATGCCGGGCGCGTCACCCGTGCCCGAGCCGGCTGAGGTGCGTGGCGAGCGGGCCCGCGGCGCCGGGAAGCGCGAAACCGGTGACCAGGACGTGGCGGAGCGTGGCGTCCGGGAGAGGACCCGCCGGATTCCCCGCCCGCTGCGCGGCGAGAAGGCCGCCCCGCAGCCCCGGTCCACGGCGGCACGGCCACCGCATCTGGCCGGGGAGGACGAGCTCGGCCCCTCGGGCGACCGGCCCGACTGGTGGCGTATCGAGTCGGGTCCCTTCGGCCCCGGCGACTCGGTGCCCGGCTTCACCGGGGGCGTGGAGATCCCCGAGATACTGCGGCCGCCGGACCGGGAGACGGAGGACGCCGGGGTCGAGGCGGAGCCCGACGAGGAGACCGAAGAGGAACCAGGACCGCGCAGGCGGTTCGCACTGCGGCGGCGGCTGCCCGCTGCCGTGGAGGATGTGCCCGCGCGCCGTGCCTTCTCCAGCCCGTACCTGCTGTTCGCCGCGGCCGTGCTGGTGGCCGGTGTGGTTCTGGGGAACCTGCTGGTGCTGGGCGTCGGCTGGCTTCTCGCGTACGCCTCGCGGCGGCTCAGCCGGGCCGAGGCGAAGTGGGCGGTGCTCGGACTGCCCGGGCTGGCCGCCGTCGGCGGACTGGTCTGGCTGTGGGGGCGGTCGAGCGGCCGCTGGGGCACGCCGATCCCGGCGCACGGCATGGCCGATGCGCTCACCGGGGTGTGGCCGGTCGTGCTGCGGGTGGCGGCCGGCGCTTCGGCGCTCTATCTGGTCTGGCGGGCACGGAGGCCCGTGGCCTGAGGCCGGGGACAGCGGCCGGACCGGGCGCCCGGCGGCGGTGGGGAGAGGATGGGAGGCATGCCTTCTCATCTGCCGCTCCGACCGCTGACCGTCGGCTTCGACCTCGACATGACCCTGATCGACTCACGGCCCGGCATCAAGGCCGCCTACCAGGCCCTTTCCGCCGAGACCGATACGTACATCGACACCGATCTCGCGGTCACCCGGCTCGGCCCGCCGCTCGAACTCGAGCTGGCGCAGTGGTTCCCGGAGGAGCTGATTCCGGCCATGGTCGAGCGCTACCGTGAGATCTACCCCACATACGCGATCGAGCCGACCACGGCGATGGCCGGTGCGGCCGAGGCGGTGGCGGCTGTCCAGCGGCTGGGCGGCCGGGCCATCGTGGTGACGGCCAAACACGAGCCGAACGCCAAGCTGCATCTCGCCCATCTGGGTATCGAGCCGGACGCCGTGATCGGCTGGCTCTGGGCGGAGGCCAAGGCGGAGGCGCTCAGCGAACACAACGCGTCGGTGTACGTGGGCGACCACATCGGGGACGTCCGCGGCGCCCGTACGGCGGGCGCGCTCTCCGTGGCCGTACCGACCGGCCCGATCGGCGCCGACGAGCTGCGGGCGGCGGGCGCGGAGGTCGTTCTGGCCGACCTCACGGAGTTCCCCGGCTGGCTGGAGAGCTACGTCGCCGAGGCCGACGCACGCCCCTGACGGCGCTGGGCCGCGACCGACCTCAGCACACCGGCCGCGGCCACCAGGAACCCGACGCCCATCAGCATGCACACCGCATAGGCGATCGAGGGGAACGGATCCGTCCCGAGAAACAGCGGAGCCACCGTCACCAGGGTGGCCACGGCTCCGACGAAGAAGATGATCGCGCCGACCTGAACCAGCCGGTCACCGGCACGGGCCTCGGACGATTGGGTTTCATTGCTCACCCAGTCAGGGTAGTTCCTTGCGCGGAGGAACCATCCGGCGACGTCTTGTCACCACCCCCAGGACCATTAGCCTGGGTCGTGGCGGGTCCAGGGACCCGCTGCAGTGCTATCCAGAGCCGTTTTCTACGAGTGCGAGAACGAGGACAGACGGTGCCGACCGGCAAAGTGAAGTGGTTCAACTCGGAAAAGGGCTTCGGCTTTCTTTCCCGCGACGACGGAGGCGACGTCTTCGTCCACTCGTCGGTGCTCCCGTCCGGTGTCGAGGCTCTCAAGCCGGGCCAGCGCGTGGAGTTCGGCGTGGTCGCGGGCCAGCGGGGTGACCAGGCGCTCTCGGTGACCGTGCTCGACCCGGCGCCTTCGGTGGCCGCGGCGCAGCGCCGCAAGCCGGACGAACTGGCGTCCATCGTGCAGGATCTGACGACGCTGCTGGAGAACATCACTCCGAGCCTGGAGCGGGGCCGCTACCCCGACAAGGCGGCCGGGGCGAAGATCGCGGGCCTGCTGCGCGCCGTCGCCGACCAGTTGGACGTCTGACCCTGCGCCGGCGATGACCGTCCGGTGATGACCCACCTGGTGATGACCCACCTGGTGATGACCCCGAGGCGCGGGGCCATCACCAGGCCGGAATCGCGCCGGGCTCCGTGAAGCGTCCAGGTCAGGCGAAGGTCAGGGCCCCGGGCGCCAGGGCCGGTACCAGCCCCTCCGCGGCGGCCCGCGTCAGCAGTCCCCGAACCGCGGCGTAGCCCGCCTCACCCAGATCCGCGGTGAATTCGTTCACGTAGAGGCCGATGTGCTGGTCGGCCACCGAGGGATCCATCTCCTGCGCATGGCCGAGCACATAGGGACGCGAGACCTCGGGCGTGTCCCAGGCGCTGCGCACCGAAGCGCGCACCACGTCCGCCAGCTGCCGCAGCCGGTCCTCGCCCAGCGACCGCTTGGCGATGATCGCGCCCAGCGGGATCGGCAGTCCGGTCGTCGACTCCCAGTGCTCGCCCATGTCGGCCAGTGAGTGCAGTCCGTACTCCTGGTAGGTGAAGCGCGCCTCGTGGATGACCAGGCCCGCGTCGACCTTGCCGTCCCGGACGGCGGGCATGATCTCGTCGAAGGGCAGCACGACGATCTCGCCCACCCCGCCGGGGACGGCCTCCGCCGCCCACAGCCGGAAGAGCAGATATGCCGTCGAGCGTTCGCTCGGGACGGCGACCGTCCTGCCGGTGAGATCCACCCCGCCCATCGGGGACCGCCCTGCCCCCGCGGAGCCGGGAACCGGCGGAAGGGTGAGGACCAGCGGCCCGCAGCCACGCCCGAGCGCGCCCCCGCAGGGCAGCAGCGCGTACTCGTCGAGCACCCACGGCAGTACCGCGTACGAGACCTTCAGGATGTCGAACTCGCCGCGCTCCGCCATGCCGTTGGTGATGTCGATGTCCGCGAAGGTCACATCGATCGCGGGCGCGCCCGGCACCCGGCCATGGGCCCACGCCTCGAACACGAAGGTGTCGTTGGGGCAGGGCGAGAAAGCGATCTGCAGCGGCTGCTCAGTCATGTGCGGTCCAACCTTCCAGTACGGGCGGAAGCTTTCCGAAAGCCTCGGTGAGTGCGGCCAGCGCTTCCCCGATGCGCCAGGCCTCCCGGTCGCGCGGGCCGACGGCATTGGAGACCGCCCGGATCTCCAGTACCGGTACGCCGGCCTGCGCTGCGGCTTCGGCGACCCCGAAGCCCTCCATCGCCTCGGCCACGGCCGCGGGGTGCGCGGCCAGCAGGGCGGCGGCGCGTTCAGCGCTGCCGGTGACGGTGGACACGGTGAGTACGGTGCCGGTGGTGGCGGCTGTCGCGGCGGCCACCGCTGTCACCAGGCCGGCGGGCGGGCGGTGTTCCACCGTGCCGAAGCCGAGGCCGGTCACCGGGACGAACCCCGCCGGGGTCTCGGCGCCCAGGTCGGCGGCCACGATCGCGTCCGCGACCAGCAGAGAGCCTGGCGGGGATCGGAATCCGCCGCCGATGCCCGCCGACACGACCAGGTCGTACGGGCCGGCTGCCAGCGCCCTCGCGGTGCCTGCCGCAGCCGCCGCGGGACCGACGCCGGCCGCGATCACTTGGTACCCGGGCACGGCCCCGGACGCGCGCGTGACCGCGTCCCGCTCGGCGGGAACCGCGGTCACGACCAGTACGCGCAAGGTGGTCAGGCGTCCTTCTTGAACTTGAACGACCACAGGCCGTAGATCTTGCTGGTGCCGTCGCCCATGGCCACCGCGACCGTCGTCGAGTTGCCCTTGGCGCCGTACTGCGAGTTGAAGAAGACGCTGCCCGGGATGTTGGTGAAGGTCTTGGTGCTCTTGGCGGTCAGCGGCTGACCGTTCATCAGGAGCGTCCAGCCCTTGTCGGCGATCTTCGGGTCCACACCGATGCGCACCGTCGCGTCGGGGTCCACCTCGATGGACTTGACGTCCTTCTTGTCCGCGGCGCAGGCCTTGGACGCGGCGAGGTCGAGCGCCTTGCCGTCGTTGTAGCAGGCGGCCTCGGTGTGCACCGAGTCCCTGCCGACCGTCACGGTGGCGATGGGGGTCGGCTTGTCGCAGGCGGACAGCACGAGGAGCCCGGCGGACACAACACCGAGGGCGGCAGCAGTGCGGCGGCCCCTACCAGAAAGAAGCGCAACGGTCATGGCCGAAGGCTATCGTCCGGTACAGGTCATGCCACGCGGGGGTGCGGCGTGCCGCGCCGTGCCGCCCGCAGCAGCCCCCGTACGGTCGCGAAGACCCCGGCGGCGACCAGTGCGGAAGCCACCGACATGCCCAGTGTGCCGTTCAGCGGCAGCGAGATCCCGATGGCGCCGCCCACCACCCAGGCCATCTGCAGCAGCGTCTCGGACCTGGCGAACGCCGACGTCCGCACCTCCTCCGGCACATCGCGCTGGATCATCGCGTCCAGGGAGAGCTTCGCCAGGGCCTGCGAGACGCCGGCCACCGCCGCCAGCATCGCCACCAGCACCGGTGCGAAGAAGACAGCGGTGACGACCGCGGTGCCCAGCACCACCGTCAGTACCGTGGCGATCATGATCTCCGGGCCGCGGGAGCGCAGCAGCGCGCCGACCGCGGTGCCCAGCGCGTTGCCGGTGCCGGCCGCGACGCCGACGATCCCGAGGGACACCGCGGCGCTCTGTCCGGCCATGGGATGCACCCGCAGCAGGAACGCCAGGAAGAAGATCAGGAAGCCGGAGAGGCAGCGCAGCGTGGCGTTGGCCAGCAGCCCCTTGAAGACGGAAGGGCCCACCGTGCGCAGCGACGGTTTGCGTTGCTGTTCCACCAGCTGGGCCTTGCGCTCGCCCTTCGCGGAGTCGACCTTCGGCGGCAGCGTGAACGCCAGGAAGGTGCCGCAGCCGAAGACGACGGACGCCCCGTAGAGCGGCCAGGACGAGCCGATGTGCTGGAGCACCACACCGATCGGCGCGCCGATGCCGGTCGCCAGCAGACCGCCGAGCGTCACCCGGGAGTTCGCCTTCACCAGCGAGAAATTGGGTGGCAGCAGCCGGGGCACCACGGCGCTGCGCACCACTCCGTAGGCCTTCGACGCCACCAGGACACCCAGCGCGGCCGGATAGAGCTGGAGGCCGCCGGTGGCCACCGCGCCGGACATGGTGAGCGCCAGCAGCGCCCGGGCCAGCATCGCGCCCGCCATCGCGGCCCGCCGGCCGTGCGGGATGCGGTCGAGCAGCGGGCCGATCACCGGGGCGAGGAGCGCGAAGGGCGCCATGGTGATCGCCAGATAGAGGGCGACCCGGCCGCGGGCCTGGTCCGTGGGGACGGAGAAGAAGACGGTGGAGGCGAGCGCGACCGTGATCATCACGTCGCCCGCGCTGTTCACCGCGTGCAGTTCGATCAGTTTGCCGAGCCCGGACTCTCCGGCCCCGTGGGCGTGGGTCGCCCTCCTGATGCCCTTGGCGGTACCGGTGAACGGCCGGTGCAGGGCATGACCGACTGCCCGGCCCGCCCTACGGGCCGTGCTGATTTCGCCGGACGACCTTGCGGTGGTCACCCCGTCATAGTGCCCCAACCCCGTACGACCCGAACCGGGATTCGGACGTGCAGGTGGGACGGGAGCCGTGGAGGGGGTAGCGTGCACGGAGGCCGCTGACCTTTCCCGGGCGGGCCCACGACGCCTGTCACCGCACTTCGCTGCGTTGTCGGAGTCCTCCCAGTAGCGTCCGCTACTCGGGCGATCTCCGCCTTGCGAGCACGGCGCCGGACGCCGCGGGCTCATCCGCCCGGGAGTGATCGGCAGCCTCCAGCGCGCCACCGGCGGTAGCCCTTGGCTGTGCGCCTCTCCGTTATCCCGCAGAATGGGTGGGAGAAGGTGCCGCCCCGGGCATGTCGGGCGCGGACGTTGACGCGGTCCCCAGGTCCGCTCCGCCCGCTGTCCCTGCACGATGTTCGTCCGGCGCACCCGTGAGACGGCGTAGGAGAGAAGCGAGACCTGTGAGTGCTGCGACGACGAGAAGCCGTACCCCCGACCGCCTGTGCGCCGAGGCAGTCGGTCTTGCCCGCGAGGCGGCCGAGGAGGCCGCGTTCCCCGGGGTGGTCGGTGAGCATGTCTCCGTGGTGGCGGAGGGCGACCGGGTCGTCACCCACTACTTCGAATGCAAGGAGGCCGGCTACCGGGGCTGGCGCTGGGCGGTAACGGTCGCCCGTGCTTCGCGGGCCAAGTTCGTCACCCTGAACGAGACAGTGCTGCTGCCGGGCCCGGACTCGCTGCAGGCGCCCGAGTGGGTGCCGTGGAGCGAGCGGCTGCGCCCCGGCGACATGGGTCCGGGCGATCTGCTGCCCACCGAGGCCGAGGATCTGCGCCTGGAGCCCGGTTACACCGGCGAGGACGCGCCGCCGCCGAACTCGGTCGTGTCCGAAGAGCTCGCGGAACGGGTCGATGCGGAGGACGCCGAGGTCACCGACCGGGTGCCGCTGCCCGCCCGGGGCACCCTCTCCGCTGTCGCCGAGGAACTCGGCATGCGGCGCGCGCGGGTCCTCTCCCGCTACGGCCTGCACGTCGCCGCGGACCGCTGGGACGAGGAGTACGGCCCCAAGACCCCGATGGCCCAGGCGGCCCCCGCCTCCTGTGTGACCTGTGCCTTCCTGGTGCCGCTCTCCGGCTCGCTCAAGCAGGCCTTCGGGGTGTGCGCCAACGAGTTCGGTCCCGCGGACGGCCATGTGGTGTCGCTCGCGTACGGGTGCGGGGGACACTCCGAGGCCGCTGTCATGCCCGCGCCGCCGCGCCCCGCCGCGCTGGTGCTCGACTCGACCGCTGCTGACCCGTTCACCCTGCGCCCCGATCCCGAGGGCGGTTCGGTGCCCGTGGAGTCCTCAGGCCCCGAGGACCTGGGGCACTCCTGACGGGCAGGTGACGTACGGCAGCGGGCCGGCCCCGCCCGCGCCGGTCTCCGTCCGCTGACCCCTCCCGCCGCGCCGTCGGCTCGCTCCGCCGTACGGGAGGTGCCGGTGCCGCGCCGTGGTGCCTCCCTCACCGCAACCCCGCACGGCCGGCCGTCCCTGACGCCGGTCACCCCTTCGTGCTGATCACCCCCGTGCCGTGGCACGGGGCGCCGGGCGCCACCCTGGGTTCGGGGAGCGGGGCACGGGGAAAGAGGCCGCGGCAGGTGCCCGGTCCGCACCCCGACGCACGCGATACGTTCACCCGGAACCACGCCGCCCCACAAAGGAGCACACGCCGTGATCGTGAAAGCCACGGACGGAGCCGACCCCTTCGGCACGGCCCGTATCCGGCGCGGCGTGCTCGACGCCTGGGCCACCACTCCCGCTCGTTTCCGCGAGGACGCCAACGCCGAGGAGGACCTCGCGCTGGGTGGTTACCGCGACCGTCTCGTCGTGGAGCTGGCGCAGAACGCGGCCGACGCGGCGGCGAGGGCCGGCCTGCCGGGAAGGTTCCGGCTGACCCTGCGGCCGGGCGTGGGGGACGACCCGGCCGTGCTGGTCGCGGCCAACACCGGCGCCCCGCTGGACGCGGCCGGTGTGGAATCGCTGAGCACCCTGCGCGCCTCCGCCAAGCGCACCGACGCCGATGCGCAGGGCTCGGTGGGGCGCTTCGGTGTCGGGTTCGCCGCGGTCCTCGCGGTGAGTGACGAGCCGGCCGTCGTCGGCCGGCACGGCGGGGTCCGGTGGTCCCTCGCCGAGGCCCGGGAGCTGGCGGCGGACGCCGCGGTCCGGGCCCCGGGCCTGGAGGAAGAGCTGCGCCGCCGGGACGGCCATGTACCGCTGCTGCGTCTTCCGCTGCCCACCGAGGGCACCGCCCCCGACGGCTACGACACCGTGGTCATCCTGCCGTTGCGTGACGGCGGTGCGGAGGATCTGGCCCAGCGGCTGATCGCGGCGATCGACGACGCGCTGCTGCTGACCCTGCCCGGTCTTGCCGAGATCACCGTCGAGACCCCGGAGGGCACCCGCACCCTGACCCGCTCGGTGCACGGTCCGTACGTCCACATCGAGGACACCGCGGCGGACACCGGAGTCAACCGCTGGCGGACGGTGAGCGACCACGGCCCCCTGGAGCGCAAGCTCCTCGAGGGCCGCCCGGTGGAGGAACGGCTGCGCCCGCACTGGTCGGTGACCTGGGCCGTCCCGGTGGACGCGGAAGGCGCACCGGCCCGTCCGCGCACCGCGCCCGTGGTGCACGCGCCGACTCCCACCGACGAACCGCTCGGTGTGCCCGCGCTGCTGATCGCCTCGCTGCCGCTGGACACCGCCCGCCGCCACCCCGCGCCGGGGCCGCTCACCGACTTCCTGGTGCAGCGCGCGGCCGACGCGTACGCGCGGCTGCTCGGCGGATGGGAGCCGGTCTCGGTCGGCACGATCGACCTGGTGCCCGGTCCGCTCGGCAAGGGAGAGCTGGACGGCGTACTGCGGGTGGCGATCCTGGACCGGCTGGCCCGGGTGGCCTTTCTGGCACCCGCCGCGCCGCCGGACGACGAGCCAGGTCAGGATCAGGACCAGGACGAGCGGGCGGGCGCGCTGCGGCCCTTCGAGGCCGAGGTCGTCGAAGGGGCCGGCGCCGACACCGTGCGGGTGCTCGCCGAGGTGCTGCCCACCCTGCTGCCCGCCGGCCTGGAGCGCCGGCCCGAGCTGCGCACCCTGGGGGTCGGCCGGTTGCCGCTCGGTGACGCCATCGACCGGATCGGTGGCGCCGAACGCGAACCGTCCTGGTGGCGGCGGCTCTACGAGACCCTGGCCGGTGTCGACCCGGACCGGCTTGCCGGACTGCCGGTGCCGCTCGCGTCCGGCCGTACGGCGGTCGGCCCGAGGCAGGTGCTGCTTCCGCTCGCCGAGACACCGGCCGACCTGGCCCGGCTCGGCCTGAAGGTCGCCCACCCGGACGCCGCGCATCCGCTGCTGGAGAAGCTCGGTGCGCTGCCCGCCACCCCCAGGGCCGTTCTGACGACCCCTCAGGTACGGGCCGCGGTCGCGGCGTCGATGGACGAGGGCGAGAGCTGGGGCTTCGCATCCATGGACTTCGCGAAGCGCGAGGGCGGATCGCAGCGGAGCGAGGAACCGCTCGGCGCCGATGACCTGGCCGATGTGGTGCTCGCCCTGGTGCGCGAGGCGAATCTGCAGCCCGGTGACGAGCCCTGGCTCGCCGCGCTCGCCCTCCCCGACGAGGACGGAGACACCGCACCGGCCGGCGAACTGGTCCTGCCCGGATCCCCGTTCGCCGGGATCATGCGCGAGGGCGAACTGGCCCTCTGTGACAGCGAGCTGGCGGAGCGGTGGGGTGAGCAGCCGCTGACCGCCTGCGGCGTGCTCGCCACGTTCGGACTCGTGCACGCCACGGACGTCGTACTCGACCCCGATGAACTCGACCCGCGCGAAGGCGACTTCGCCGAGCCGGACGACGCCGGCCTGCTCGACGCGGTGGACGTCTGGTGCGAGGACGTACTCGACCAGCTGCCCGAGGCGAATGTGCCGCCGGTCGCGACAGAGATCATCGCGGTACGCGATCTGGACCTGGTCGACGACGGCAAATGGCCGCAGGCCCTCGCCCTGCTGAGCCGGCCGCCGCTGCGCGACGCGCTCACCCAGCCGGTCAGGGTGCTGCTCCCGGACGGGACGACCACCTCGGTGCGGTCGTACACCGCCTGGTGGCTGCGCGACCATCCGGTGCTCGAAGGCCGCCGCCCCGCCGGGCTGCGTTCGGCCGGCGGCGACCCGCTGCTGGCCGGTCTCTACGACGATGCGGATGCCGGCGGCTTCGACGACGAGCAGGTTCTCCGGGCGCTGGGCGTTCGGACCTCGCTGCCCTCCCTGCTCGACGAGCCGGGCGGTGCGGCCGAACTGCTCGGGCGCCTTGCGGATCCCGGCCGTGAGGTGTCCGGCCGTCAGCTGCACTCGATCTACGGTGAACTGGCCCGGCTCGACCCGGAACAGGTCACTCTCCCGGACGAGTTGCGCGCCGTGGTGGACGGCGAGGTGCGAGTGGTGGATGCGGCCGACGCGCTGGTCGCCGACGCCCCGGACCTGCTGCCGCTGACCTCCGGTGTTCCGCTCCTTCCGGTGTCCCCGGACCGGGCGGCCGACCTGGCCGAACTGCTCCAGGTCAGGAGGCTCAGTGAGACGGTGGAGCCCGAGGTGACCACGGCCGGCGAGGAGCACCCGGTTCCGGGCGCGATCCGGGTGCTGCTCGGCCCCGGCACCCCGGAGACCTACGTCGAGCACGAGGAACTTCTGGCGGGCGGTGTCGAACTGGACTGGCACCGCACCCGGGACGGCGTGCTGCACGCCGCCACCCTGGAGGGTGTCGCGGCCGGTCTCGCCTGGTCGGCGGGGCAGTGGCCGCGCCGGTTCGAGGTGGCCGCCCTGATCGAGGACCCGTCACGCACCGAGGAGCTGGCCAGGGACCGCTGGTTCGACTGATCCGGCGGAACATGCGACACCTCCATCAACAAGTTTCAAAATATTCACAGACAGCACAACCATTTACTCGCGTCAGCGATCTGGTCTGTGGAGCCATCAGGCTCCACAGACCACTCGGGCTACGCGAGCGGACAACCGCCGCGGGTCCCCTTCTCCACATGGGGAACAAAACATGCGCATACGTGCCACTGTGGCCGCCGTCACCGGCGCCCTGGCTCTTTCCGCTCTTGTCTTTCCGGCCGTAGCGCAGGCGGACGAGACCCCCGCCGGCGGCGCCGCGGCGCTCTCGCCCCTCGCCGCGAACACGCCGGCCAACGACACCGTCGGCGACACCAAGATCACGAACGTCGTGGTGAACGGTGGCAAGGACATCGTCCTGGGTACCACGGTCCCCAAGACCATCTCGGTGAGCGTCACCGCCACCGACAGTTCCGGCATCCAGGACGCCTACGCGGCCGTCTGGCACGGCACCAGCCTGGACTCGGACAGCAGCTACGACCAGTTCCTCGGTCCTGACGACAGCTCGCAGATCGCCACCTGCACCAAGGTGAACGCCACGACATCGACCTGCACGGTCTCCTTCAGGATCGACCCGCGGGCCGACCTCTGGAGCACCCTCGCCGGAACGTGGAAGGTCAGTGCGGCCGCCCTCGGCAAGGACGGCGACTACACCAACACGGACGCGTACAAGACCGTGCACGTCCAGCGCGCCTCCCGCCAGACGGTGAACGCCGCGCCGGAGCCCGTGAAGAAGGGCGGGACTATCACGGTCACCGGCAAGCTGGACCGGGCGAACTGGGACGACTACGCGTACCACGGCTACACCGTCCAGCCGGTGAAGCTGCAGTTCCGCAAGAAGAACAGCAGCACCTACACCACCGTCAAGACCCTCACCACGAACAGCACCGGCAACCTGAAGACCACCGTCAAGGCGGTCGAGGACGGCTACTGGCGCTACAACTTCGCCGGTACGACCACCACGCCCGCGGCCGTCGCCGCCGGTGACTTCGTCGACGTCAAGTAACCGCTCGCGCACGGCTTCTTGAGCCGTCGCCCGTCCGGTCAGTGCTCCGGGGACGGCCACCGTCCCCGGAGCACGCTTCTCTGCCACCCGCTTCTCTGCCACCCATCAGATAGGGGAGTTCCCTTGCGTATGCGTACCCTTTCGGCCGCCGCCGTCGGCGCCCTGGCTCTCACCGCTCTCGCCGTTCCCGCGGCCCAGGCGGACGGCAAGTACGGCGACGCCGCCATCACCAAGGTGACGGTCAACGGCGGCAAGAACGTGGTCATCGGCACCACCGCCGTCAAGAAGTTCACGGTTACCGTGACCGCCAGGGACAACTCGGGCATCGACAACGCCGACCTGACGCTCTACGGGCCCGGGTCGGGCATGTTCACGACGAGCAATACGCACTGCTCGGGATCCACCTGCACCGGGACCTTCACCGTCGACCCCAGGGTCGACCTCGCGTACGCGAACGACGTGGCCGGCACCTGGTACGTCGACGCGATGGTGGTGGCCAAGGACTACGACTACGTGTGGACCGAGAAGGCAAGCTCGTTCAAGGTCCAGCGTGCCTCGACCCAGACGGTCAACGCCGCCCCGGAGCCCGTGAAGAAGGGCAAGACCATCACGGTCACCGGCAAGCTGGCCCGGGCGAACTGGGACGACTTCAAGTACCACGGCTACACCGTCCAGCCGGTGAAGCTGCAGTTCCGCAAGAAGAACAGCAGCACCTACACCACGGTCAAGACGGTCAAGACCAACAGCACCGGCAACCTCTCCACCACCGTCAAGGCGGTCGAGGACGGCTACTGGCGCTACAACTTCGCCGGTACGACCACCACGCCCGCGGCCGTCGCCGCCGGTGACTTCGTCGACGTCAAGTGACCGGGTGAACCGACTGACCGGGTGACACCCCGACCGCTCATCCGGGGTAGCGGCGGTCGACCCACCGCCAGGCCACTTCGAGGCCCAGCGAGGCGACCGCCGCGATCCCCACGGTCATCCACGGCATGACCGTCCCCACCAGCTTCAGCGCGAAGAAGTGCTGGAGCCCGGGGACGGCCAGTACGAGCAGGAACGCCACCCCCATCGCCGCCACCAGAAGGACCCGCCACCAGGTGTAGGGGCGGGCGATGATGGCCAGGACCCACATCGAGACCAGGAAGAGGGCCAGCGTCGCGATGCTGGTCTCGGCGTCCAGGGCGCCCGCCCCCGTGTAGTAGTGCCGCGCGATCATGTACGCCGCGAAGGTGGCGACGCCGGCGATCACGCCACCGGGCACGGAATAGCGCATCACCCGCCGTACGAAGTGCGGCTTCGCCCGTTCCTTGTTGGGGGCCAGCGCGAGGAAGAAGGCGGGGATACCGATCGTCAGCGTCGACAGCATGGTCAGATGGCGCGGCAGGAACGGGTACTCGACCTGGAAGCAGACCACCAGGACCGCCAGCAGCACCGAGTAGACCGTCTTCACCAGGAAGAGCGTGGCGACGCGGGTGATGTTTCCGATGACCCGCCTGCCCTCGGCGACCACCGAGGGAAGGGTCGCGAAGCTGTTGTTGAGCAGCACGATCTGGGCCACCGCACGGGTCGCCTCCGAGCCCGACCCCATGCTCACACCGATGTCGGCGTCCTTCAGCGCCAGCACATCGTTGACACCGTCGCCGGTCATGGCGACCGTGTGTCCGCGTCCCTGCAGCGCGGCGACCATCGCGCGCTTCTGCTGCGGGGAGACCCGGCCGAAGACCGAATGGGTGTCGAGCGCCTCCGCCATGTCCTCCGGTTCCCCGGGAAGCCGCCGTGCGTCGACCGCGTCCGCTGCGCCGGGCAGGCCCAGCTTCCCGGCCACCGCGCCGACCGCCACCGCGTTGTCCCCCGAGATCACCTTGGCGGCGACATCCTGTTCGGCGAAGTACGCGAGGGTGTCGGCCGCGTCGGGGCGCAGCCGCTGTTCCAGCACCACCAGGGCGACCGGCCGCGCGCCGGCCACCGCGTCGGTGTCGTCCAGGGGCCCGGCGGCCCGCGCCAGCAGCAGCACCCGCAGCCCCTCCTCGTTGAGCTGTCCGACCTCCTTGAGCGCCGGGTCATCGGCCGGCAGCAGCACATCGGGTGCGCCGAGCAGCCAGGTCGACGTCCCGCCGCCGTCCTCACCGAAGGAGGCGCCGCTGTACTTGCGGGCGGATGAGAACGGCAGCGCCTGTGTGCAGCGCCAGCCCGAGCCGTCCGGGTAGGCGTCGGTCACCGCTTTGAGGCTGGCGTTGGGCCGGGGGTCCGAAGCGCCGAGCGCGCCGAGCGCCTTCTCGGTGTGGGCCTTGTCCTCGCCGCCGAGCACCCGCAGTCCTGTGACGTTCATTCCGCCCTCGGTGAGCGTCCCCGTCTTGTCCAGGCACACCACGTCGACCCGCGCCAGGCCCTCGATCGCGGGCAGCTCCTGCACCAGGCACTGCTTGCGGCCGAGCCGGACGACGCCGATCGCGAAGGCGACCGATGTGAGCAGGACAAGCCCCTCGGGGATCATCGGGATGATGCCGCCGACGGTCCTGGCGATGGAGTCCTTGAAGTCGTGGCGTTCGCGGACGAGCTGGCTGATGATCAGGCCGATCGCTGTCGGGACCATCATCCAGGTCACGTACTTGAGGATGGTGGAGATCCCGCTCCGGAGCTCCGAGTGGACCAGGGTGAAGCGGGACGCCTCGTCGGCGAGCTGCGCCGCGTACGCCTGCCGTCCGACCTTGGTGGCGGTGAACGCACCACTGCCCGCGACGACGAAACTGCCGGACATCATGCGGTCGCCCGGCTTCTTGAGCACCGGATCGGGCTCACCCGTGAGCAGCGACTCGTCGATCTCGAGCCCGTCGGCCTCGATGGTCCCGCCGTCGACGACGACCTTGTCGCCCGGCCCCAGCTCGATGAGGTCCCCCAGGACGATCTCGGATGTGGAGACCGCTGCGGCTTTCCCGTCCCGGCGGACGGTCGGCTTGGCCTCGCCGATCACGGCCAGCCCGTCCAGGGTCCGCTTGGCCCGCTGTTCCTGGATGATGCCGATGCCGGTGTTGGCGATGATGACGTAGCCGAAGAGACTGTCCTGGAACGGTGCGACGAAGAGCATGATCAGCCAGAGCACGCCGATGATCGCGTTGAACCGGGTGAAGACGTTGGCCCGGACGATCTCGGTGGTGGACCGGCTGGAACGCACGGGCACGTCGTTGACCTCGCCCCGGGCCACCCGTTCGGCGACCTCGGCCGTGGTCAGCCCGGCCGCACGTGCGGGGGCGGGCAGCGCGATGGGATGGACGGGGTCGAGCTCGGAACCGGCGTCGATATGCGGCCCATGCGTCATGGGTCCGACGGTACGGCCGGAATGGTGGCTTCACCCGGTGAGCGGCGGACGGATCGTAACCCGGGACGGGGTGGACCGTGCTGCCGCGGTACGGACCCGGTGCGGAACCGGGCTGCGGTGCGTGTCGGGCGCGGGCTCCGGTGAGGTCAGGCGCCGGGATCCGGTGCGGCCGACGCCCGCCTGAGCGCGGCGTCGCGCCCCCGTACGTACCAGATGCCGATCAGCCCGAGTCCGGCACCGGCCGCGCAGGTCCACAGCCACCAGAGGTGCCCGTGGTCGTCGAACCAGCCGTAGAAGGGGACCTGGACGAGGAAGAGGACGAACCAGATGACCGTGCCGCCGGTGACCGTGGCGACCACGGGTCCCTCAAGGGGCTCGGGTGCCTCATGTGTTGGTGTCCACTTCGCCATGGACCACAGTCTATGCGGGGCCTGTCCGGCAGAGCCCGGCACCGGCTCAGGCCGATCGGCGCAAGGATCTACGCGCGGAGATAGCGATCTTCGCCTTATGTATTCATACTGAAACGGCTTTCGAATGACTCATTCCATTCGTGCAAACGTCCAAATATGGCCGTTTCATCGCCCCATGACAACTGAGGTCAGCGCATGTCTCCCTCGGCCACCGCTCCGGTCGACACCCAGCCGCCGTCCCCCGGCGGACACAATGCCCTCGACCGCTTCTTCAAGATCTCGGAGCGGGGATCCTCGGTCGCCCGCGAGATCCGCGGCGGGCTCGCCACCTTCTTCGCGATGGCCTACATCATCGTGCTGAACCCGATCATCCTGGGCAGCGCGAAGGACATGTACGGACACCAGCTCAACGGCGGCCAGCTGGTCACCGCCACGGTGCTGACCGCGGCCTTCTCGACGCTGCTGATGGGTGTGATCGGCAATGTGCCGATCGCGCTGGCGGCCGGCCTCGGGGTGAACACGGTCGTCGCCCTTCAGCTCGCGCCCCGGATGAGCTGGCCGGATGCCATGGGCATGGTCGTCCTGGCGGGCATCGTGGTGATGCTGCTGGTTGCCACCGGGCTCCGGGAGCGGGTGATGAGCGCGGTGCCGCTCGGCCTGCGCAAGGGCATCGCCATCGGTATCGGCTTCTTCATCATGCTGATCGGCCTGGTCGACTCGGGCTTCGTCTCCCGTGTCCCGGACGCCGCGCAGACCACCGTTCCGCTGCAGCTCGGCTCCGACGGCCACCTGCACGGCTGGCCTGTGCTGATCTTCGTGCTCGGCGCGCTGCTGACGCTCGCGCTGATCATCCGTAAGGTGTCCGGCGCGATCCTGATCTCCATCGTGGTGATGACCATCGCCGCAATGATCATCGATGCCTCGACCACGGTTCCCAGCTGGGGTCTGACGACGCCGAAGTGGCCCGGCAACCCGGTCTCGTCACCGGACTTCGGCCTGATCGGTCACGTCAGTCTGTTCGGCGGGTTCCACAAGGTCGGCATCCTCACCGGCATTCTCTTCGTCTTCACCGTGCTGCTGTCGTCCTTCTTCGACGCGATGGGCACCATCCTCGGCGTCGGTGACGAGGCCAAGCTGATGGATAAGGACGGCAACTTCCCGGGCATCAACAAGGTGCTGTTCGTCGACGGCATCGCGGTCGCGGCGGGTGGTGCGACCTCGTCGTCGGCCAACACCTGCTTCGTGGAATCCACCGCCGGTGTCGGCGAGGGTGCCCGTACCGGCCTGGCGAGCATCGTGACCGGTCTGCTCTTCACGGTGGCGCTGTTCCTCACCCCGGTGGCGACCATGGTCCCCTCCCAGGCGGCGACCCCTGCTCTGCTGGCCGTGGGCTTCCTTATCCTGGCGGGCTCCGTCAGGGACATCGACTGGACCGACTTCACCATCGCCGTGCCGGCCTTCCTGGCCATGGTGATGATGCCGTTCACCTACTCGATCACCAACGGCATCGGTATCGGCTTCGTCGCGTTCTCCGTGCTGCGGGCCGCGGCCGGGCGCTGGCGTGAGGTGCCGGTCACGATGTACATCGTGTCGCTGATCTTCGTCTTCTACTACGCCATGCCGGCGCTGGGTCTCACCTGACCGTCCCGGTGAACGGGCTGCCTCAGGTGTGCCCGTAGAACTTCTCCGTCTTGTCGACCGCTGACTGAAAGCGTTCGTCGAAGTCGTCGCGAATGAGCGTCCGGACCACGTAGTCCTGGACGCTCATTCCGCGTTTGGCGGCATGATCCTGGAGCCTGTCGAACAGGACACCGTCTATGCGCAGGCTGAGCACCGTCGATCCCATACCGGACAGGTTCGCCGGGCCGTGTGCCGTCGTGCGTCATTTTCGCGCCCTGCCTCACTCATATGGGTGATCTCCCTCACCGGACGGCATGACGGGTGGTCTTTAGTAAAGGTAATAAGTTACGCTAACGAACATGTCTGAGCTTTCGCCCGACGCCAAGGCTGCGGCCGTCGACTCCCTTCGCTCCACCGTGATGCGACTGAGCCGTCGCCTCAAGCATCAGCGGGTCGACGAGTCGCTGAGCCCGACCGAGATGTCGGTGCTCGGGACCCTTGCCCGCTGCGGCTCCGCGACCCCCGGGGAGCTGGCCCGCAAGGAGCATGTGCAGCCGCCGTCCATGACCCGCATCGTGGCGTTGCTGGAGGCGAAGGGGCTGGTCAGGCTGGAGCCGCATCCCGACGACCGCCGGCAGAAGGTCGTCAGCCAGACCGAGGAGGCCGAAGCGATGCTCGCGGAGAGCCGCCGCAAGCGGAACGTCTGGCTGGCCCAGCTCGCCGAGGGGCTGAACGAGGACGACTGGACCAAACTTCAAGCGGCTGCGCCCGTACTGGAAAAGCTGGCGCAGCTCTGACACCCGCACACCGTTACCCATACCCAGGAGGCGACCACTGTTGAGTTCGGGACCCGGAGCACACTCCGCCCCCGCACCGCGAGAATCCCCTACCCGGACGTCGATGTTCAGTTCGCTGAAGATCCGTAACTACCGGCTGTTCGCCACCGGCGCCGTTGTCTCCAACACCGGCACCTGGATGGCGCGTATCACCCAGGACTGGCTGGTGCTCAGCATCACCGGTTCGTCGGCGGCCGTCGGAATCACCACGGCCATGCAGTTCCTGCCGATGCTGCTGTTCGGTCTGTACGGCGGTGTCATCGCCGACCGTTTCACCAAGCGCAGCCTGCTCTTCTGCACCCAGGGTGCGATGAGCCTCGGCGGTCTCTTCCTGGCCGTGCTCACGCTCACCGGCCATGTCGAGGTCTGGCACGTCTACCTCACCGCGTTCTTCACCGGCCTTGTCACGGTCATCGACAACCCGACCCGGCAGTCGTTCGTCTCCGAGATGGTCGGTCCGGACCAGGTCCGCAACGCCGTCAGTCTGAACTCGGCCAACTTCCAGTCCGCACGGCTGCTCGGCCCCGCCGTCGCGAGTGTGCTCACCGCGGCCGTGGGTCCCGGCTGGGCGTTCCTCGCCAACGGGCTCTCCTTCCTCGCTCCGCTCACCGGCCTGCTGCTGATGCGGACCGACGAGCTGCACCACACCCCGCGCAGGCCGCGCGGCAAGGGACAGCTGCGCGAGGGGCTGAACTACGTCTCCAAGCACCCCGACCTGATCTGGCCGATCGTGCTGGTCGGCTTCGTGGGCACCTTCGGCTTCAACTTCCCGATCTGGCTGAGTGCCTTCGCCAACGGCACCTTCCACGGAGGTGTCGGGATGTACGGCCTCTTCAACACGCTGATGGCCGTCGGCTCGCTGGCCGGCGCGCTGCTAGCGGCCCGCCGGGGCACGTCCAGACTGCGGATCCTGGTGGGCGCCGCGATCGGTTTCGGCCTGCTCCAGGTCTGCACCGCGTGGCTTCCCTCGGTCTGGGTGTTCGCACCGATGATCGCGTTGATCGGTGTCGTCGGCCTGACGGTCAACGTCACCGCCAACTCCACTGTCCAGATGGGCACCGACCCCGAGATGAGGGGCCGGGTGATGAGCCTCTTCATGATGGTCTTCACCGGCGGCACCCCGCTGGGCGGCCCGCTCTTCGGCTGGCTCACCGACACCTACGGAGTGCGGATCAGCTTCACCCTGGGCGGCGGGATCTGCGCACTCGCGGCGATGGGGGTCGGCCTGATGCTGGCCCGTGCGGCCAATCTCCGTCTGGAGGTCGACCTGCGGCGCGGGCGCCGGCATGTGGGGTTCGTACCGCGCGAGCACCTGGCGACGGCGGCGTAGGCCGCCCGAGCCCGTCGGCTCGGTCCCGGCCGGTTCGGCCGTGCCCGAGCCGGCGTGACGCGGGCCCGCTGCAGTCACACCGATCAGTCGCGGGGGAAGTCGCCGGTCTGCAGGGTGAGACCGAGTACGGTGCCGGTGAGGTCGACCTGGTAGCCGAAGTCGAGCGTCACCGTGCCGTGGTACCCGTCGTCCTTCGGGAGCGTGTGAAGGTGCCACTTCCCGGTGTACGGGTCGGCGATGAGATACACGGGCACTCCTGCCGCGGCGTAGGCGGCCTTCTTCGGTCCGTAGTCGTTGGCGGCAGTGCCCTCGGAGATTACCTCGGCGACGAACTCGATGTCCTGGTAGCGCCAACGGCCCTTGGCGTCCTTGACGGCACCGTCCACGAGAGCCACGACGTCCGAGGCGAAGCCGTTCAGCCGGCCTGGGAAGTCGATACGCACGTCGGACTTCACCCGCTTCCGGGGATAGACAGCACGCAATTGCTCGACGACGTCCAGGATGATGTCCCAGTGGGTGTCCCGTTGCGGCGACATGAAAATGTTCCCCCCGACGATCTCGACCTTGAATCCCTCGGGGGTCGGCTCGAGCCACTCGAACATGCCGTCCAGAGTGCGCTCGTCGCTGGTGTCGGCCATCTCGATCCTGTCGTCGACGACGGTCATCGTGGCGCTCCTCCCCGCTGCCGCAGGGCGCGGGCAGTCGCGCAGTACAACGATACGCACGGTGACCAGGACCCGCCCGCCTCTCCGGCAGCGACAGGGGCGGGACACTGCTCCTCATGAGACTGTTCGCGGCGCTGCTGCCCCCGGAAGAGGCCGCTCGTCAGCTGGACTCGCGGATAATCCCCTTACGGTCGCGGCCCGGCGCCGACGGCCTCCGCTGGACCGGCCGCCCCGGCTGGCACTTCACGCTCGCCTTCATGGGCGAGGTCGACGAGACCCTGGTCCCGGCACTGGAGGCGGGCCTCGCTCGTACCGCCGGCGATCACGACCCGTTCCGGCTCCGGCTGGCCGGCGGGGGGAACTTCGGCGGCCGGGCACTGTGGTCCGGGGCCGCCGGGGACGTCGGTGCCATGACCCGGCTGGCCACCGACGTGAAGTCGGCCGCGCAGAAGGCCGGGATCATGATGGAGGCCGACCGGCCCTACGTGCCGCATCTCACCCTCGCCCACAGCCGGGCCCCGGCTGACCTGCGGCCGTACGTGAGAGCCCTGACAGGGTTCGAAAGCGCCCCCTGGACCGTGCGGGAGCTGGTCCTTGTCCGCAGCGGTGAGGAGTCCCGGTACCAGGTGGTCGGCGGATGGCCGCTCGGGGCGGCCACGTAACCTCGGTGCGTGGACCCGAAAACCAGAAACCGGATCATGGCGATCACGCTTGTGCTGCTGTTCGTAGTCGTGGCTGTGGCGGCCGCCGTCGGCCAGTAGGACCGGCGGCGGCCGCCAGGGTTGTGCGGCACCCTCACGCGCTACAGCGGTGTCTCTCGCGCGCTGCTGGCTGACGCCCGCGGCCGGCGCCTACCAGGCGAAGGCCTCCGGCGAGGGCCCCGGGCCCGGGAAGATCTCGTCGAGCCCGGAGACCACGGCCTCGGGAAGCTCCAGCTCCACCGCGCGCAGAGCCGAAGCCAGCTGCTCGCCGGTACGCGGTCCGACGATGGGCCCCGTCACCCCCGGTCGGGTCAGCAGCCACGCCAGACCGGCCTCGCCCGGCTCCAGACCGTGCTTGTCGAGCAGGTCCTCGTACGCCTGGACCTGCGCCCGCACCGACGGGTTCGCCAGCGCGTCCGCCGAACGGCCGGACGAGCTCCGCGAGCTGCCGCCCCCCTCGCGCTCCTTGCGGATCGCCCCGCCGAGCAGCCCGCTGTGCAGCGGCGACCAGGGGATGACTCCCAGGCCGTACTCCTGCGCGGCCGGGATGACCTCCATCTCGGCACGGCGTTCCATCAGGTTGTAGATGCACTGCTCGCTGACCAGGCCCACCGAGCCGCGCCGGGCGGCGAGTTCGTTGGCCTGGGCGATCTTGTAACCGGGGAAGTTGGACGACCCCGCGTAGAGGATCTTGCCCTGCTGGATCAGGACGTCGATCGCCTGCCAGATCTCCTCGAACGGGGTGTTCCGGTCCACGTGGTGGAATTGGTACACATCGATGTGGTCCGTCTGGAGCCGCTTCAGCGACGCCTCGACGGAGCGGCGGATGTTCACCGCGGAGAGCTTGTCGTGGTTGGGCCAGGCATCGCTCGTGGCCGCCATGTTCGCGTACATCTTCGTGGCGAGCACGACCTTGTCGCGCCGCTCACCGCCCTGCGCGAACCAGGTCCCGAGGATCTCCTCGGTGCGGCCCTTGTTCTCGCCCCACCCGTACACGTTGGCGGTGTCGAAGAAGTTGACACCCGCGTCCAGCGCGGAGTCCATGATCGTGTGACTGTCGGCCTCGGTGGTCAGAGGCCCGAAGTTCATCGTGCCGAGGACCAGTCGGCTGACCTTGAGTCCGGTGCGTCCAAGCTGCGTGTACTTCATGAGGTCCTAGACAACCCCTTGGAGTGCGCTCGAATCAAGGACGCGGGGCGGGGGTGTGTGGATGGGGGGTTGTCCCCTTCCGGCTCCGGTGCGCGGAAGGGGAAACCCGGAGGCGCAATCGGGGCATGCGGTGTTACACCACCACCCCTGGTGTGCTCGCCGCCAACTGGCCGGTGAGTTCGGGCGGGAGAGCGTCTTCGACCCAGGAACTACTCGGAGCACCTGGCCATGCATTCAATCAATCGTTGTCGTGGGACGACTCCCGCAGCGGACGTTCGTTGAAATCGCGAACACCACTTCAGCAGCGCCAGTTGAGCAAGCCACCAGCCCGGCCCTCGCTCTTGCGCAGAGGTGCACTGCGACCCTCCGCAGGACCGACTGGAGTCGCGCTCAGCCGAACCCTAGGATTGGGTGCGCAGTGCACCCGCTGACACTATGGGGGTTTCATGGCAGAGGCAGATTCTTCAGCCGAACTGAAGAACCGTGCTGAGACGTTACGTTCAGCAGCACGTCGGGCCCGTACTGCCGCGCACAGCCTAGGTACTTATCTCGACAGTGAGGTGAAGCAGGCAGCGGGTACTGGCAAGGGCCGAATAGCAATATGGAAAGGGCCTTACGCGAGTTCCACCACGGCGACGCTGCAGCAGCGTAGTCGTGCGCTCCACAAGATGGCGGATGAACTGGTCGCTGATGCCCGGCGTTGGGACAACGACGCCCGCGACCTCGACGAACGAGCGAAGCACGCCGCTAAGCACCAGAGTGGCCACTGATGGACTTCAGGGGGTTCGACGAGGAAAAGGTCGCGAAGCTCGCGCGGGATCTGGAAAAGGCGAGCTCCGGTGCTGCCGCGCTGCACCGCCACATCGGTTCAATACTCACCGAGGTTCAGGGTGCACTCGACCCCGGTAAGCGGGCTACCAATAGCCCCGAACTGCAACGCGTCCAGGAGACCTCCGCCGGCAGCGGGGTGCTCCTGCCGACCGCCCCCATCTCTCCGTTCGTGGGCTTGCCCGGTTCACTGGGGACGGAATTGCACAACGTGTCCGGGGAGATCAAGCTTCGGCTGCACATGTTCGATGAGGCGAAGGGGCCTCACGACTTCGGCGACGGGATCTCGCCGCTTGACGCGTTCAACGGCATCACCACGCGGGCCAAGCCGGAGGCGACGCAAGAACCGAAGAAGCATCCCTGGTGGAAGAAGTGGGTGGTCGACCCACTGGAAGACACCGGAGTCGAAGTCGCCAATGTAATGCAGGTGATCTTCAGCCAGGAATCCCTCACGGGCGTTTTCGAGACTGCGGCGGGGGTCTGGCTGATGAGTGTCGGCGCCGGTGGCGATATCGCCGGTGGAGCCCTCGACGCCACCGGGGTGGGTGCCTTCATCGGGGTACCTGTGAATGTCGTCAGTACCGCAGCCATCGCGGGCGGTGGAGCCCTCGCCTACAAGGGCCTGGGCGACTTCATGACGGCCATGTCCGAGGGGGACTACAACGCCTGGAGCCGCTCCAGCCGTAAGGGACCCCAGCCTCAACAGCCCCGTGAAGCAGACCCGCTCAAGGATGAGGGGTACGGCGGCCACGGCGTCACGGAGCATGTGGGCCGGAGCGAGCAACAAATGGGCGATCGCCTTGCCAAATCGAAGGACGGGCCAGAGTCGGTTTCTACGTACAAGAGTGTGGTTGATGCCCAACGGTTCTCACAGCGAGCCATTGACGCCAACAAATATCAAATAGCAAAATGGCTTAAGACGCAGACCAAGGGTGCGCCGAGGCCATTCGAACTGAAAAATTCCGGCGAAGTTACCGGACGTTCGCTGTCCCGAGAGGATTGGCAATCAGGCAGGGGCGCTCAAGATGTTCAGGGTGTCCGGGTTGTGTTGAAACCCGACCCTAACGCGCCTGGTGGCTATTACATCCTTACTACCCACCCGCTAGGCTGACGAGGCGTGCGGTCACTTGCGTGACCGCAGGAGGCCGTGGAACATGACGCAACCAGATATTTTCGACGATGAGGCGCCGTGGGCAGAGTGGCTGCCGGAGCTGCGGCTGCTGCTGGAGGCCTACTCGGCGGTGGTCGACGAGAATGCATACACCGACACCGATGAAGTCCCGTCGAAGGCGATGCGCAGCTATTTGCGGATGGCGACCTACTATCCGGGCCGGGCGTTCCGGGCGAGCCGCGAGATTCTGGATGTGCTCAAGTACGGTCTCGACGAGGCTGATGTGGCCTCCAACCTGGCCTCCATGGCGCCGATGATCACGCCCCCCGGCCGCACCCGCGAAGACTGCCTGATCGCGATGCTGCCCCACCTTGCCGCGTTCACCGAGGGTGGCGAGGTGGCCGAGACGGCGATTCCCGAGACCAGCTGGGAGTGGCGTGAGCTTCTGCCCAATCTGTCGAACCTCCTTGGTGGTTCTTTTCATCAGGACGTCGAGGCTCCACACGATGACGTACTGGACGAGTGGGTTGCAGCAGGAACTGGGGCTGATGGGGCGGATTTCGAAATCGTGGCCGTGGCGCGGGAGGTTGATGAGTTGCGCGAACTCTGCCCCGATGAAGGCTGTTTGGATCATGCGGTCGTAGAGCTCGGCTGCGGACTCATGCCACCGGACGGCCTGACGTATACCCAGTGGATGGACCACATTGCGAAACGGCTGCGCTCCCATATCGAAGAGGTGGGCTACGAACCCCCCATAGGCCGGAACCCTGCGTATCCGCCGCACGACAAGCGGTCGGCCGCTCAGCTGGGATGAGTCGACTGTCCGAAGAGTGAAAATGACGGCCTGTCGATGAAGGCCCCGACCGAGGCGCCCGCGCAGGTGGCTGACACATCGTTGGGTCGATTGGGCAGGGCAGGCGGGCGACGAGCATCGGTGGCGGGCGGCTAGGCGTTCAACGAACGTCCGCAGATCCGTTTCGCTCGGTTCTCTCCTGTACCGGTCTACCGGTTGATGGCCTGGATCTCTTGGACGGTCACGTCCTGGGTGGCCCCGAACTCGCCGTCCGGCAGAGGCTTCTCGCCGGTCACGCCGGTGCCCGTCCAGTGGATCTTCCAGGTGATGGTGGCTTTGAGCCGGTAGGTGCCGTTCCCGGAGGACCGCAGGTACTCGACTCCGCAGGGCGGCGTCTTGTCTGCCTTGCCCGTGGCGTAGGGCTCGCCGATGTGGCCGTTGTCGTCGATCGGGCACTCGCCGGAGGCCGGGAATGTGCTCGCGTCGCTGGTGCCGGGCTCGATGGTGAGGGATGTGGGCTCAGCCGTGGTGGTGGCCTGGATGTTGACACCGCCTGCGTTGAGAGCGGCGGTCACGGAGACCGGCTTGAACTGCGCTTTGTCCAGCCATGCCCAGGTGGGGAGGTTCACCTTGGTGGTGTTGCCGGGGGCGAGGGTGACCCTGGTGTCGGGGACCTTGATCTTGTTGTAGGCCAGCTGGGAAAGGATCTCGGGTGTGACGGCGTTCTTGACCTTGGGAGTCTCGCCGTTCTTGACCCAGAAGGTGGCTGTGTCGCACTCGAAGGCGGCAGGGTCGCCTGCCTCCTCCCGGGTCTTGTCCCGAACGGCGTCCCACCACATGCCCTTCCCCGTCTGGGACTTGTTGAAGTCCTTGTAGGGGTTGCCCTTGATGTAGTGGTCCTGGTCCATCGAGTGGGCCTCGCCCGCACCACTGAAGTCCGGTATGTCCCAGCGTCTCTGGAACTCCTTCTTGAACTGGGCAGGAGACCACTTCGGCTCGTACCAGCAGGCGGGCGGGGTCCAGTTCGTGACAGGTGTCACCGGCGCGGCCGACTTGTTGGTGCCGTTCTTTGACTCGTCGAATTGGATCGCCGTGGCGTAGAGGGTGTCTTTCGGCCCGCTTGGATCCTTAGGGTCACTCTCTGTCGCGCCTCCCGCTCCGCGGCTGCCGCCGGCGAAGGCTGGTTGGGCTGTCAGCGACAACGCGACTCCCAGCGCGAGGCCGATCCAGGGCCTTGTCCACTTGGCTGTCACTGACACTGCTTGGATCCCCGCTGCGAGAAGACGTCGGTGGTCTGCCAGACACCGTCGCTGTTCTTCTTCAAGCGCGTGTTGTAGAAGACCAGGGAGTCGGCAGAGTTAGCCACTTCGCCGGACTTTTTGCCAGTCTTCAGGTCCTTGTTGTATGACTTCGACTCATCCGAACAGTACGTCAGCGTTGCCACGTTGCTCTTCAACGAAGTGACCTTGCGGTCGTAGTAGCGAACTCTTCCCGTCCAGGTGATGCCGGAATCGAAGAATCCTTGCACCCATTTCGCTGCGGACAGAGCTGCATCCTCCGCGTTGTAGAAGCCGAACGCAGGCCTCTTCAATGATCGGGCATTGATCGCATCGTCGAGCGAACTGATTCGCTGCGAGCTGTCGTGGAGGATCGCGTCCTTCACCGGGTCCCCGGTCTTCCCGCCCTCGAAGACGTTCTGCATGTCCTTGGCGAGCGTGATCTTCGGGCGGCCCGCAGTGTCAGAGGGGCTCGCGCTCGGCGACGCCGGTTTCGCAGTGGCGCTGCTGTCGGCGCCTGCGATCTTGTTGTTGCCCTTCGGGCTGTCGTCGCCGCTGCCGCAGGCCGTCAGTAGGAGGGCTGCTGCAGCCGTAAGTGCGGCAGCGACAGGCAAGGGGCGGCGGTTCACTAGCGACTCCCAGTGGGGGGAAAGTTACTCAGACGTACCAACGTTAACTGGGGGGTGGCGAGTTCACCAGTGCGAACTTCTACGTGAGGGGCCAGAAAGCTGGCATATCGGTTCCCGTAGCAGTCTGCGTGAAGGCTGCCCAGGCGGCAGGGGAGAAGGCGAGGGCGGGGCGGGCGATGTCCTTGGAGTCGCGAACGTGAATGGCGGCTGGCGTGGCGGCCACCTCTATGCACTCGCCCTGCTCAGCGCTGTAGGTGGACTTGGTCCATAGCGCCGTGACTTCGACACATTCACCGTGGCTGCCGCTGTGGCTGCTTTTGAACCAGTCCGATGCCGTGCTCATAGGCCTTGTGCCACCTGTTCGATGAGTGCCGCGGATTCTTCGGGCGTGAGAGCCTGGGCTCGCAGAATGCCATATTTGCCGAACAGACGGCCCACGTCGGGTTGTTCCCTTACGAAGTAGCCCCCGTTCTGCCCTTCCACATAGGCGAGTTGCGGCCGTTCCGTTGTCTCCAAGAGGATCATCGGGCCGGCTAGGCCGGCGTGCGACCGCCGGTCGTGGGGCATGACCTGGATCTCGACGTTCCTCAATCGCCCCACGTCGATGACGTGCTGGAGCTGCCCCTTGAGAACCGCAGGTCCGCCGAGCGGGCGGGTGAGTGTGGCCTGTTCGAGTACGAAGCCGACTACCGGCAGAGGCCTTCGGGTGAGGAGGTTCTGGCGCTCCAGCCGGGTTGTTACCTGCGCTTCGATCTCTTCGTCGTCCAGCGGTGGGCAGTAATTGCAATTGAAGACTGCTCGAGCGTAGGCCTCGGTCTGAAGGAGGCCCGGGATCACGTGATTCGCGTACGTGTGGAGGGCGGTGGCCCGCTTCTCCTCCTCCGCGTACTCCTCCGTCCAAGCAGGCAAATGGCTGACCCGCAGCTCTTTCGCAGCCGCGAGAAGTGCACCCTGTGCACCCAGCGCCTCGTCCGCGACCGGAACGAAATCTCCCTTCGGGGGCCGCTCCCCGCGCTCCACCATGGCCACTTGGGACTTCGAGAACCCGACGCGCTGAGCCAGAGCGTCCTGTGAGATCCCGGCCCTTTCCCGGTGGAAGCGGAGTAACGAGCCGAACATCCGCTGGGTGCCGGCACTGCGTTCACCGGTGTGCACAACGTCCTCCCCCGAGTGCACAGACGTGCACGGTCATCGTGTGGTGCTGGTCACATTCAACCCCGGTGCGCAACTGTCTGATTCATGAACCGCGAAACTTCCCCATCCTGGGTTCCGGCCTCCGGGCATGCACTGCGACATGCCGGTATTCACTTCGACGCCGTACGGATCGAGGGCTTCCTGGGCGAACAAGTGGCCTACGAGATCATGCAGTTCACGGACTTCAGGGCCGGGCCGATCGTGCGTGAGGAGACCGGCGCGCGGAACACGTACTTCCTGTTGCCGCCGCAAACCGCCGCCGCGTACCGCTGGCCCGCCGGGGCGCGGGCACTCGGCCGTGGAGGAGGCTGTGCGGCGTACGTGGGAGTGCCGGCGCTGGACGGGGCGACCTGGCCGCTGGCGTGGCAGTCGCCGCCCACGGGCGAAGTTCCGTTCGTCGATGCCGGCTTACTGCATGAAATGGTCGGACGTGCCCTCGATGCGGTGCGGTGAACGCGTCATCGTTTCCCGTGGAAGGGCAACCGTCACCGGAGGTGTCAGAGGCTTCCGCCCGCGTGTGCAGGGCTGCCGGACCGCGAGTGACGGGATCGGGCTGCCGGGGGCCAGGGCTGCGACGGCGGCCTCAGCCGGAGATCAGCGCCTCCGGAGCGGCCTCGGGTGCCGTCTGCCGGTACGCTGCCCCCACTCCCCACGCCCGGTACATCGCGTCGGCGAGGGCACCCGCCAGCTTGTGCTCGCCGCTCGCGTTCGGGTGGGTGCCGTCGTAGGTGTCCGTGTGGATGTCGTAGGACTCGGGTGGTGAGGCCAGGAGCAGTGGGGACACCGGCCGGTCCAGGTCCGCGACCGCCTCCGCGAGGAAGGCGTTGAAGCGGTCGACCTCCGCCGCGAACGGTGCGTCCGTCTCGGCCCTGACGTTCGGGATCACCGGGAGGATCACTGCGCGGATGTGCGGGTTCGCCTTCCGCGCCTCGTCGATGAACCGGCGGGCGTTGCGGGCGGTCTCCTGCGCGTCGGTGTAGAAGCCGAGGTCTATCAGGCCCAGCGAGATCAGCAGCACATCGGCGGGATGGTCGGCCAGCGCCTCACGTATCAGCGGGGCCATGTGCTGCCAGCCCTTGCCCCAGCCGGCGAGATGGCGGCGGGCGTCGGCGGGGAAAGCGGGGTCGGCATAGGCCGTACTCGCCTCGTGGAGCTCCACGCTCGGGCCGACGAACTCGCAGCCGTCACCCAGGTGCTGCCACATGCGGTAGCGCCAGGTGTAATCGCCGGCGCGGCCTATGGTCATGGAGTCACCGACGAACATCATCCTCAGACGCATCCGGTCATCATCGCCGATGGCGAAAGGGTGGCAATCTTGGGGTCATGCGTTCGCTTCCGTACGTCGCCGGGGCCGCGGCCTCTGTCCTTTTCGCCATGGTTCCCGCCGTCCCCGCCGCCGCCGACGACGGCGGGTTCACCCTCAGGGACCCACGCATCACGGAGTCCAGCGGTCTGGCCGCGAGCCGGCTGCACCCGGGGATCTACTGGACGCACAACGACAGCAGCGACGGCCCGTACGTCTACGCCGTCGACTCGAGGACCGGCGAGACGGTGGCGAGGGTGACCATGCGCGGGGTCGGGGCGCCGCGTGATGTCGAGGCGATCTCGATCGGGCCCGACGGGGACATCTATGTCGGGGACATCGGGGACAACCTCGACGGCGCCTGGGACCACGTCTGGATCTACCGTTTCCCGGAGCCCAAGCAGCTGAAGGACGCGACGGTCCGGGCCACCCAGTACACCGTGAAGTACGCCGACGGCGCGCGGAACGCCGAGGCGCTGATGGTCCAGCCGAAGACCGGGCGGGTCTACATCGCGTCGAAGAACGAGGACAAGGGCGGCGGCCTGTACGTGGGGCCCGGGAAGCTCTCGGCGGCGAAGACCAATGTCTTCCGGCGGATCGGCCACGTGCCGTGGGTGACCGACGGGGCGTTCTCGCCGGACGGCAAGCAGCTGACGGTGCGTGGCTACCTGGGGGCATGGACGTACGCCTGGAAGCCGGGCGGCGACGGCGGGCTCGGCGCCGTGCACGAGCTGAGTGTGCCGTTCCAGGGCCAGGCCGAGTCGGTGACCTACACCCCCGACGGGTCGGCGCTGATGATGGGCTCGGAGGGGGCGCAGAGCCGAGTGGAGCGGTTCGCGGTGGAAAAGCCGAAGGGGCCGCGAGGGGGGTCCGGGACGTCGCCCCAGGGCGCCGGTTCCGCGGACGGCGGAGACGGATCGGGGCTCTCCCCGACCGCATGGGGCGTGGCGGTCTTCGGTGGCCTGTTCGTGCTGTTCCTGGCGGTGCGGAAACTGTTCCGGCGCCGCTGAGCCGGCCGTCAGGTGTCGAGGGCGCGGACTTCGTAGTGCAGGGTCCGCTCGCGCTTCAGCCGATGGGCGAACGGCACCAGGGCGCCGTGCACGATCGGGTACTTACGGGCGATGACCTGCGCGGCGTGGGTGTTCTCCGCGCTGCCCGGGTCGAGCAGCCGCACGCGTGCCCTGACGACGGGACCGGTCCGCTTGCCGCGCATCGTGGATGGCGCGATCTCCACCTCGGGGAAGTTCCGCATCCGCTTGACCTTCCAGGCGGATGAGTACGTACGGATGTAGGCGTGGTCGCCCTCGACGGCGATGGAGACCGGTGTGCCGACGGTCGTGCCGTCGCGTTTGCGGGTGGTGAGCAGGATGGCCTTCTGCTTGGCGAGCGGGGCGAGTGGGCCGGTCGCCGGGCTGGGCGGTGATGGGGTCATGCCTCCATGGATGCACGGTCTCCGCGCCGTGTCACCCCGTGGCGGGCGTCCAGTGGGTCGGCCGGGTGTGAACGGGCCGAGCGGGCCCGGTGCAACGCCCGGTCCTTTCAGCCTTAGGCGGGGGTCCTGGTGCCCGCAAGCAGGAGCGCCGCGACGTCGAGAGTGACCTCGGCACCGATGGAGGCCGGGAGCGGTGCCAGGGTCGGCGGCTCGCCGTCACAGGGGTGCTCGACTGCTGCGGCAGCCATGAGGGCCTCCTGAGGGATGCTCTCAGAGCATCGTGGTGGGGTGGGCAGGCCCGGCATGCCGGGAGCGCTCGTGACCGTCCGTCCGGGTGAACGACGGACATCCGTGCAGTACGTCAGGACGCTACGGTGCCCAGTGCCCCGGTCTGGTCAGCGACGGGGGCAGTGTGGTCGCGGTGTCGCCCCTGGCGGCGTTCAGCTGGGGCTGGGTGAGGAAGAAGCTGCCGGTGAGGTCGGCGCCGCTGAGGTTCGTGTCGCGCAGGTCGGCGCCTATCAGGTCGGCCAGCCGCAGGTCCGCGCCGGTGAGGTCGGCCGCTATCAGATAGGCCCCGCGGAGGTTGGCGCCCCTGAGGTCGGCGCCACGCAGCCGGGCACCCATCAGGTCGGCGCCCCGTCGGTTCTTCTTCTTGCCGCCGGCCTGGGCGCGCACGAGTTCGCTGGTGCGCAGCAGCAGGGTGTTGGCCTCCGCGCGGTGCGCTCCGACGTCCAGTGCGGTGAGCGCATCGGGGGTGCCGTGCGTGAGGGCCTCGATGGTGCCGGCGAGCCGGCGCAGATCGGTGTGGACGGGGCGGGCCGGGGCCAGGGTGAGCGCTTCGGCCAGATACCAGAGCAGTTCATGGAGCTGCCGTACGACCGGAAACGTGTCGAACATCTGCCGGGCGGTCCCGGGATCCCGCCGCCAGTCCCGTCCGCCGAAGACGACCTGGGAGACGTGCTGGCCCGCGCCGAAGCAGTCGTACACCGTGCAGCCCTGGAAGCCCTCGTCCCTGAGGCGGCTGTGGATGCCGCAGCGGAAGTCGGTGCGCAGATTGGTGCAGGCCCGGCCGGCCGGCTTGTCGACCGCGAAGTCGGCGGAGGCGGCGAAGGGAAGCGCGACACAGCAGAGCCCGAAGCAGTTCGCACAGTCGCCTCGCAGGGTGAGCGGCGTGAGCTCTTCGGGCACGGGGGCGAGTCCTTCTGACGGGTGGTCGGCTGACGGGGGCGGGCGGCTCCGGAGGGTTCACTTTACGGCCGCCCCCGCACGCCGTTACGGCCGCGCGCCCGGCCGGCCGGAACGGCCGTGCGGCGGCCGGCCGCCGCTGCGTAGTCTCGCCCCCATGCCGCCTCCGAGACCCGGCCCCCCGGCCTTCTCCACCGAACGGCTCGACCTGCTGCCGCTGCGCGCCGCGTACGCGGACGAGATGGCCGATGTGCTGTCCGACCCGGCCCTGCACAGCTTCATCGGCGGCCGGCCCGAAGCCGTGGACGGCCTGCGCGCCCGGTACGCCCGGCAGCTCGCGGGCTCGTCCGATCCCGCGGTGACCTGGTGGAACTGGGTGATCCGGCTGCGCGCCGACGAGTGCCTGACGGGGACGGTGCAGGCCACGGTCGGGCGGGGTGTCGCGGAGCTCGCCTGGGTGGTGGGCACTGCGTGGCAGGGGCGGGGGATCGCCAGGGAGGCCGCGGCAGGGCTGGTGGCGCGGCTCGCCGCCGAGCCCGATGTGCATACGGTCGTCGCGCACATCCACCCGGATCACTCGGCGTCCGCCGCCGTCGCCCGTGCGGTGGGTCTCGTGCCGACGGGGGAGCGGCGGGACGGCGAGGTGCGGTGGTGCGCTCCGGCTGGGGTGACCTGAGGGTACCGACGGGGTGCACAAGCGTTTACCCTGGGGTGAACGCTTGTGCACCCCTGAGGAAGGACCGACGGAGAGCGATGCCCCCGGAGATACCCGAGCCCGCCCGGCCCGCCGGACCCGCGGGCTCCGCCGAAGAGGTCGAAGAGGCCCCGCACCCTCGTCTCGTCGTCGGGGTGCTCGCCTTCTGCGGCGTCGTGGTCGCCGTGATGCAGACGCTCGTCGTGCCGCTGCTGCCGCACGTTCCCGCGCTCACCGGCTGCACGCCCTCCGCAGCCAGCTGGCTGGTCACCGTGACGCTGCTGACCGGGGCCGTGGCCACACCGGTGCTCGGGCGGGTCGGGGACATGTACGGGAAGCGGCGGGTCCTGGTCGCCGCGCTCGGGGTGCTCGTCGTCGGGTCCGCGCTCTGCGCGGTCAGCTCGCACATCGGGGTACTGATCGTCGGGCGCGCCCTCCAGGGCGCCGCGATCGCCGTCGTACCGCTCGGGATCAGCATCATGCGGGACGAGCTGCCGCCCGCTCGGGTGCTGTCGTCCGTCGCGCTGATGAGTTCGACGATGGGCATCGGCGCGGCCGTGGGTCTGCCGGTCGCCGCGCTGGTCGTCGAACACTCCGACTGGCACACGATGTTCTGGGCGTCGGCCGGGCTCGGGCTGCTGGACATCGTGCTGGTGATGCTCGTCGTTCCGGAGTCGCCGCTGCGCACCCGCGGCCGTTTCGACGCGGTGGGGGCCGTCGGGCTGAGCGCCGCGCTGGTCTGTCTGCTGCTCGCCACCACGCAGGGCGGTGGATGGGGATGGGGGTCCACCCGGGTCGTCGGGCTGTTCGCGGCGTCCGTGGTGATCGCGCTGGTGTGGGGCCGGTACGAGCTGCGCGTCTCCTCGCCGATGGTCGACCTGAGGGTCTCGGCACGGCCCTCGGTGCTGTTCGCCAATGTCGCCGCCCTGCTGATCGGGTTTGCCTTCTACGCCAACTCGCTGGCCACCGCGCAGATGGTGCAGGAGCCGAAGAGCACCGGATACGGGCTGGGGGCGTCCATCGTGGTCGGCGGGCTGTGTCTGCTGCCCGGCGGGCTCTCGATGGTGGCTCTGTCACCGGTGTCCGCGAGGATGTCCGCCGCCTACGGGCCCAAGGTGACGCTCGCGGTGGCATCGGTGGTCCTGGCCGTGGGCTATGTGGTGCGCTTCTACACCAGCCACAGCCTGTGGCTGATCATCGTGGGCGCCACTGTCGTGTCATCGGGCACGGCGCTCGCGTACTCCGCGCTTCCCTCGCTGGTCATGCGCGCGGTACCGGTGAGTGAGACCGCGGCGGCCAACGGGCTGAACACGCTGATGCGTTCGGTCGGCCAGGCCTTCTGCAGCGCGGTGGTCGCCGCCGTACTGGCGAACCTCACCTTCCGGGCCGGCGGCCGAACGGCGCCCACCCTGCACGCGTATCTGCTGGTCTTCCTCATCGCGGGCGGCGCCGCGCTCGCCGCGCTGGCCGTAACGCTCTGCCTTCCGGGCCGTTCGGTGGGGCCCGCCGGTAACGTCGGGGTCCGGGGACCGAGGGTGCCGGCTCAGGAGGGCGCATGACCGCACGCGGTACCGATACCGGCACGGCGGCTTCGCAGATCGCGCCGACGGGCCGGGACGCCATCCTGCTCGCCGCGCGGCGCGCCTTCACCCGGCGTCCGTACGCCGAGGTGACCATGCGCGGGATCGCCGCGGACGCAGGGGTCAGTGCCTCGCTGATCGTCAAACGGTTCGGGACCAAGGAGCAGCTGTTCCACACGGTCGCCGACTTCGGGGCGGCGGCCGACGAGCTCTTCGGCGCCCCGCTCGGTGGTCTCGGCAGGCACCTGGTGCTCACCCTCGTGCGCAGCAGAAGGGCCCAGCAGGCCGACCCGCTGCTGCGGGTGGTCTTCTCGCTGGGCATCGAGGACGAGCGCTCCCTGCTGAAGGAACGCTTCCGCGAGCAGGTCACCGCCCGGCTGGCCGCCCGGCTGCCCGGCGCGGAGCGCGAGCTGCGGGCGGAGCTGATCGCCGGGCAGCTGCTGGGACTCGGCGCGGCGCTCAGCCTGCACCGGCCGGGCGCGGGTGAGGACGCCACCCCCGAGCGGCTGGCCGATCTCTGCGCGCCGGCGCTGCAGCGGCTGATCGACGGCTGAGGGACAGGACGTGGGCCCGGCAGCTACAGCTCCCGGGCCCACACCGTACGAGCGGCAGTCGTGTCGTTACAGCTTCTCGATGACGTAGTCAATGCACGCGGTCAGCGCCTCGACGTCCTTCGGGTCCACCGCCGGGAACATGGCCACCCGCAGCTGGTTGCGGCCCAGCTTGCGGTAGGGATCGGTGTCCACGATGCCGTTGGCGCGCAGCACCTTGGCGACGGCCGTCGCGTCGATCTCGTCGGCGAAGTCGATGGTGCCGATGACCTGCGAGCGCTTCGCCGGGTCGGTGACGAACGGGGTGGCGTACTTCGAGTCCTCGGCCCAGCCGTACAGGGTGCGCGAGGAGGTCGCCGTACGGCCGACCGTGAAGTCGAGGCCGCCCTGGGTGTTCATCCAGTTCAGCTGCTCGTTCAGCAGGAACAGCGTGGCCAGGGCAGGCGTGTTGTACGTCTGGTTCTTGAGCGAGTTGTCGATCGCCGTGGGCAGCGAGAAGAACTCGGGGATGTGCCGGCCGGAGGCGTGGACGCGTGCCGTGCGCTCCAGGGCAGCCGGGGAGAAGATGCCGATCCACAGTCCGCCGTCGGATGCGAAGGACTTCTGCGGGGCGAAGTAGTAGACGTCGGTCTCGGTGATGTCGACCGGCAGGCCGCCCGCGCCCGATGTGGCGTCCACCAGGACGAGGGAGCCCTCGTCGGCGCCCGCGACCCGCTTGATGGGGGCCGCGACACCGGTCGATGTCTCGTTGTGCGTGAGGGCGTAGACGTCCACGCCCGCCTCGGCCTTCGGGTCCGGGTGGGTGCCCGGGTCGGAGGCGATGACGGTGGGGTCGGCCAGCCACGGGGCGAGCTTCGACGCCTTGGCGAACTTGGACGAGAACTCGCCGAAGTTGAGGTGCTGCGACTTGGACTCGATGAGCCCGTGCGTCGCGATGTCCCAGAAGGCGGTGGAGCCGCCGTTGCCCAGGATCACCTCGTAGCCATCGGGGAGCTGGAAGAGGTCGCGCACACCCGAGCGCACAGCGCCGACCAGGTTCTTGACCGGGGCCTGGCGGTGGGACGTACCCAGGAGTGAGGTGCCGGTGGCAGCGAGGGCGTCCAGCGCCTCCGTACGCACCTTGGAGGGGCCCGCGCCGAAACGGCCGTCGGCGGGCTTGATGTCAGCGGGAATCCGGATCTCAGCCACGAGCCGGAGCGTAGTCGGTTCCGGGCGGAAATGGACGACAGGTCCGCCGGGTGAGACGGGCGCTCCGACTCGTGAACGGGGCCGGCCCGTCAGCCGCCGAGCTTCACCGGCAGCTCGTAGAGGTCGTTCTGGGTGACGACGGGCTTGTTGCGCAGCTCCGTCGCCGGGACCGCGAGATGCAGTTCCGGGAAGCGGCCGAACAGGGCGGGCAGGGCGACACCGGCCTCCAGACGGGAGAGCGCCGCCCCCGGGCAGACGTGCGGTCCGTGTCCGAAGGAGATGTGCCGGTTGGGGGCCCGGGTGATGTCGAAGTCACCCGCGGTCGGACCGTGCGCCTGCTCGTCCCGGCCGATCGCACCGAACGAGACGATCAGGCCCTCGCCCTTGGGGAGGACGGTGTCGCCGACCTCGATGTCCTCGGCGGCGAACCGGATCAGTACGTGCGAGGTCGGGGTCGACCAGCGCAGTGTCTCCTCGATGACGTTCTCCCAGGGCACCTCGCCGCTCAGCACCATCCTGCGCTGCTCGGGGTGGGACTGGAGGGCGACCACCGCGTTGACGATCAGGCTGATGGTCGTCTCGTGGCCGGCGGCGATCATGAGCTGAAGGGTGTTGGTGATCTCCTCGGTGGTGAGGTGGTCACCGTCCTCGGACGCGGAGATCAGCGCGCTGGTCAGGTCGTCGCCCGGGTTCGCCCGTTTCGACTCGACGATCTTGGCGAAGAGCGCCCCGAGGTCCGCCATCATCTGCGGGACCTCCTCCGGCGGCGTCTGGGTGGAGAAGAACTTTTCGAAGAGGGTCTTCAGCCGGGGGTGGTCCGCGGCGTCCACCCCCATCAGCTCACTGACCACGCTCATCGGCAGCGGATAGGCGAACTCGGCCTTCAGGTCGACGGTCTCGCCCGCCGGTACCTCCGCCAGCCGGTCCAGCATCCCGGTGGTGAGCTTCTCGATGCCCGCGCGCAGCCGTTCCACCCGCCGTACGGTCAGCGCCTGCGCCACGAGGGTGCGCAGCCTGCGGTGCTCGGTGCCGTCCACCGTGAGCATGGAGCGGCCCGGATTGGCCAGACCGATCAGCGGCCAGTCCAGGGGGATCTCGCCGCGCTGCCAGGCGCCCCACGCGTTGATGTCCTTGACCAGCCGTGCGTCGGTGAGCAGCTGCCTGGCCGCCGCGTGGTGGGTCACCGCGTAGCAGGCCACCCCGCCCGGCAGGACGACGCGGGCCAGCGGGCCGGCCGCGCGCAGGGCGGCGCTCTCGGCGTCCAGGTCCTGGACGAGGGGGTCCAGGGCGATGGAGTCGTGGTCGACCGGGCAGGTCATGGATGCCTCCAAGGGCGGGGAAGGGCGTGCTGTGGCGCCTCGGGAGTCACAGCGCCGGAACCGGGGTGAAGGTGACGGGCAGCGTGGACAGCCCCCGCAGCCAGGGGGAGGGCCGCCTGGTGAGCGCGGACGCGTCGGTCGCGAGATCGACGTCGGGAAGACGGTCGAGGATGATCTCGATGCCGGTGCGGGCGATGACCTCGGCGATCTCCTGCGCCGGGAACGGGCAGCGGTGCTCGCCGTGACCGAAGGAGAAGAAGGCGTTGTTGCCGCCGGTCAGCGCGGAACCGTCGGTGCGCACCTGGGGGTCGGCGTTGGCGGCGGCGATACCGAGCAGCAGCATGTCGCCGGCCTGGATGTGCCGGCCGCCCAGCGTGGTGTCGCGGGAGGCCCAGCGGCCCGCGACGTTCTGGGTGGGAGTGTCCTCCCAGAGCACCTCGTTCATGGCCTCGGCGATACTGTGCCGGCCACCGGAGAGCGATGCGGCGAACCGGTCGTCGGTGAGCATCAGCCGCAGCGAGTTGCCGATCCAGTCGGCGGTGGGCTGATGGCCGGCCGCCATCATGACCATCAGATCCTGGGCGATCTCCTCCACGGTGAAGCCCGAGGGGTCGGCCAGCATGCGTGAGGCCACGTCGTCGGCGGGCTCCGCCTGCCGGTCGGTCAGCAGCCGGGCCATGGATTCCCCGAGGTGCTGCTGGCCCGCGAGAGCGTGCTCACGGCCGTCGATCATGTCGTTGAGGGCCTTGACGAGCGCCGGGCCCTCCTCGTCGGCGAAGCCGTAGACATGGGCGAGTACCCGGACCGGCAGCAGCATCGCGTACTGGCCGATGATTTCCGTCCGGCCCGTGCCGCAGAAGGAGTTGATCAGCTCGTCGGCGAACTGTTCGGTGATCCCGCGCAGTTCGAAGGGGTCGACCGCCTCGAGCGCGTTGCCGATCATCGTGGCGCGCTCACGGTGACGTTCGCCCACGGTGTAGAGGATCGAAGGCTGCTTCCGGCCGATCATCGGCAGCAGCGGCCAGTCGGCGGGAATGCGGTCCCACTGGTTCCACAGGTCCGAGTCGCGGCTGAAGAGCACCGGGTCGACGGTGACCTGGTGGAGCTCGCGGTAGTCGAGCACCAGCCAGGCCGGTACGTCGCCGTCGAGGAGTACCGGGGCCACCGGGCCGTGCGCGCCGCGCATCTCCCGGTACAGCTGGGTGGGTTCCGTCTGGAAGCGGGGGCCGCTCAGTGCGGTGGGCGGCGTTTCGGTGGTCATGTGGCGCTGGGCTCCCGGACGGATGGCGCGGACGACAGGGCGTGGAGGTGCTGGAGGAGCGTGATCAGGACGTACTTGCTCGACGTGCGGTCCCTGGCGTCGCAGTCGACCAGCGGGATGTCGGGGGAGAGATCCAGGGCGTCCCGCAGCTGTTCCTGGGTGTGCACCGGGCCGCCGAAGTCGTTGCAGGCGACGATGAAGGGTGTGCCGTGGTGCTCCAGGCGGTCGATCGCGTACCAGGAGTCGGCGAGCCTGCGGGTGTCGACCAGGACGACGGCGCCGAGGGTGCCGGAGAACAGCCGGTCCCACAGGAACCAGAAGCGCTCCTGGCCCGGTGCGCCGAAGAGGTAGAGGATGGTCCGCTCGTCGATGCTTATCCGGCCGAAGTCGAAGGCGACGGTGGTGGCGGTCTTGGCGTGGACGCCGTTGAGGTTGTCGACCGCGGCCCCCGCCTGCGTCATGGTCTCCTCGGTGTTCAGCGGACGGATCTCGCTGACCGAGCGGACCATGGTGGTCTTCCCTGCGCCGAAGCCACCGACGATGACGATCTTCAGACCGTTGTCGGCCGTGCCGGCCAGGGCGTTCTGGTTAGAGGTTGCGGAGTCCAACGAGCACCTGCTCCAGGATGTGAGGTTCGGGAAGGCGGTCGGCGCCGCGTGCGGTACGCGGATGGCGGGCGCTGATCCGGCCTGTGTCGAGCAGGTCGCAGAGCAGGATCCTGGTGATGGAGACGGGAAGACCGAGCCCCGCGGCGATCTCGACGACCGCCGTGGGGTGTTCGCACATCCGCAGGATCGCGGCGTGTTCCGACTGCATCCCCGGGGTCGGACCGCACTCGCCCACCACCAGGGTGACCAGGTCGAAGGCGGCGGCGTCGGACCTGCTGCGGCCACCGGTGACGGTGTAGAGGCGGTCCGGGTCGTCGTCCCGCCCCGGCCTGGGCCTGTTCGCGCCCGGGGGGTTCACGCTCGCGGCTCCGCACTCAGGTATTCGCCCAGCTGCTCGACCAGCTCACTCATGTTGTGTCCGATCAGGCCGACATCGGCCGACTCGTCGGCGATCACCGAGAGATGGGCGCCGTCACCCGCCTCGACGATGAAGAGCACCCCGCCGTAGAACTCGGCCATGGCGGTCCGTACGCCCCCGGTGCCGTCACCGAACTCCATGGAGGCGCCGTGCGAGAGGCTCTGGATGCCGGCCGAGATGGCGGCCAGCTGGTCGGCCTGGTCGACGGAGAGCCCGGGGGTGCGGCAGAGCTTGAGACCGTCCCGGGAGAGCACGAGGGCGTGGCGGGCGCCCGGTGTGCGCTCCAGGAGGCTCTCCAGCAGCCAGTTGAGCCTCTCGTCGGTGGTCGTGGTGCTCATGAGGTGCTGCCTTCCGGATCCGGGGATTCGCCACGTACGGCCTGGCGGAAGGTGCTGAACCTCGCGGCGGATGTCGTGGACGTGGTGGTGTTGCGAGGCTGGGGGGTGCTGCCGGGGATCGTCCCGGTGGGGTGTGCGGCTGCCATGGTCTGGCCGCGGCGCCGCTTGGGCAGTCCGCTGATGCCCAACTCAGCTGTGGAGTGGGCGGGTTCGGGCTCGGCGGCTGCTGTGGGGGTGTCCCCGGAGGCGGTCCGGCCGGCCGGCTCGGGCACCGGCAGGGAAGTGGGCGGCGCCGCCGGGGTGGGCGCAGGCTCCTGCACCCGCGGACGGCGGGTGATGAGCTCCTGCGGAAGCAGTACCAGGACCCCGGTGCCGCCGCGGGCGGACGGCCGGAAGGACACCGTGAGGCCGTGCTTACGGGCCAGCCGTCCCACCACGGCGAGTCCGAGCCGGGTTCCGGAGAGCCCGGCGAGGTCGATCTGCTGGGTGGTCTCCGATGTGACGGCGCGTTCGGCGCGCCGCAGCTGCACATCGCTCATCACCAGGCCGCTGTCCTCGATGGTGAGGATGATGCCGGCCGGGACCTCCTCGACGTACACATGCACTTCCGCGGTGGGCGGCGAGAAGTTGGCAGCGTTGTCAAGCAGCTCGGCGAGGCAGTGCATCACGCCTTCGGCGGCGTGGCCGGCGATGGCGATCTCGCTGGTGGAGTGCAGCCGGACGCGCTGGTAGCCGGCGATACGGCCCATCGCGCCGCGCAGGATCGACTCCATGACGATGGGCTTGGCCCAGCGGCGACCGGAGCGGGCGCCGGCGAGCACCGCGATGGAGTCGGCGAGGCGGCCCGCCTGCGCGGTGCGGTGATCGAGGTGGAGGAGATCGCCGAGCACGTCCTCGTCGGTGTGCCGGTGCTCCATCTCGCGCAGGTCGGCGAGCATCCCGGTGGCGAGTGCCTGCATACGGCCGGCCGCGTTGGCCGCGGCGGACATGGCCGCGGAGCGGACCGACTCCGCGCGGGCCGTACGGGCGGTGAGTTCGGCGCTCTTCTCGCGGAACTCGGCGGTGAGCTCGACGATCCTGTTGTCGCACCGGGCGGTCAGTTCGGCGGTCCTGGCCTCGTGGTCGGCGGTGAGCTCGGCGACCGTCGCGTGGCAGCGGTGGGTGAGCTCGGCCGACCGGGCGCCGAACTGCGCGGCTTCGGCGCTCATCCGGTCCACCCGGGTGCGGAGTGCCCCGGCGGTCCTGGTCGCGTGCACCGCGGTGGCGACGGCGGCGCTCAGCAGTACCGCGACCGCTGCGGAGCACCAGGCGAGTGGGGTGCGTATGTGGCCGGGGGCTGCGGCCACCGCCCATACGCAGAGCAGGCCCGAAGCGATCACGGAGATCAGCAGAGCCAGTGCGGTCGGGCGGAGCGTGGGGCGCTCTGTCATCTGGCGGAGTCCTCATGGACGGATGGGGGCAGGAGGGGGGATGGTAGGAGGGGTCGTAACCGGGGTGGGTGCGGCAAAACGGACCTGCGTCAAGCGTCGTGTTTCTGCTCAACGCCAGGCAACTATAGGAGGGTTGGTGATCACTTTGGGAAGTTATGGGTGTGGAATTTGTTGACTCCGGTACATATTTTGCACAGGGGCATGCTGGAACCATGGGTGAGCAGCGAGGCAGCACAGAGAGCGACAAGGGCCTGGAAGAGGCGCTGCGTCAGACGGTGCGCGGAGATGTCCGGTTCGGGACGACCGCCCGTGCGCTGATGACGATGGACGCCTCCAATTACCGCCGGGTCCCCCTCGGCGTGGTCGCGCCGAGAGACGCCGACGACGTCGCCGCGGTACTCGGCGTCTGCCGGGAACACGGGGTGCCTGTGGTGCCGCGCGGTGGCGGTACGTCCATCGCGGGACAAGCCACCGGGACCGGGGTCGTCCTCGACTTCACCCGCCATATGCGGTCGATTCTCGCGCTGGATCCGCAGGCCGGGACCGCGGTGGTGCAGCCCGGGGTGATCCTGGACGAGCTGCGGGCCGCGGCCGGCAGGCACGGACTGACCTTCGGCCCCGACCCCTCCACCCACAACCGCTGCACCGTCGGCGGCATGATCGGCAACAACTCCTGCGGCTCCCACTCGGTGGCCTGGGGCACCACCGCCGACAACGTCCACCGGCTGACGACGGTCGGATACCAGGGCGATGTCCATCACCTGGGCCAGGGCTGGGAGGGCGGAGCACCGGCCGGGCTGCGCGAACTGGTGGACGCCAACCTCGCCCTGCTGCGTACCGGCTACCCCGAGGGCCTGCCCCGCCGTATCTCCGGTTACGCGGTCGACGCGCTGCTCCCCGAGAACGGTGTGGACCTGGCCCGCGCCCACTGCGGCAGCGAGGGCACCCTGGGGGTGCTCACCGAGGCGACGGTACGGCTGGTGGAGGCGCCCGGGGCCCGCGCGCTCGCCGTGCTCGGTTACGCCCACGAGGGGGACGCGGCCGACGCGGCGGCCGGACTGCTGCCGTACGGTCCGCTCACCGTCGAGGGGATGGCCGCCGACCTGGTGCGCGAGCCGGCCGGGCTGCCGCGCGGCGGGGCCTGGCTGTTCGTGGAGACCGGTGGCGGCAGCCCGGCCGAGGCCCGCTCGCACGCGGAGCGGCTGGTGCGGGCGGCGGGCGCACTCGACGCCGTGGTCATCGACGACCCGGCGCAGCAGCGCACCCTCTGGCGGATCCGTGAGGACGCCAGCGGCACCGCCACCCGGATGCAGGACAGCGGGGGCGAGGCATGGCCCGGCTGGGAGGACTGCGCGGTGCCGCCCGCCCGCCTGGGCGCCTATCTCCGCGAGTTCCGGGCGCTGCTCGCCGCTCATGACCTGCACGGCACCCCGTACGGGCACTTCGGGGACGGCTGTATCCATGTGCGCATCGACTTCGACCTGCTGACCGGGCCCGGCATCGCGCGCTTCCGTACCTTCTCCGGGGAACTGGCCGCCCTGGTCGTCGCGCACGGCGGCTCGCTCTCCGGCGAACACGGTGACGGACAGGCCCGTGCCGAACTGCTGCCGACGATGTACGGGGACGAACTGGTCGCCCTCTTCGGCCGGTTCAAGGACATCTGGGATCCGGCCGGCGGTATGAACCCCGGCATGCTCGCCAGGCCCCACCGCATCGACGAGAACCTCCGCTTCGCGGTGCTGCCGAAGAAGCCGGTGGACGTGGAGTTCGGATACCCGCACGACAACGGTGACTTCCCGGCCGCCGTGCGCCGCTGTGTCGGCGTCGCCAAGTGCCGCACGGAGTCGGCATCGGGGGCCGATGTGATGTGTCCGTCCTTCCGCGCCACCGGCGACGAGCAGCACTCCACCCGGGGGCGCGCCCGGCTGCTGCACGAAATGCTCGCGGGTGAGATCGTCACCGGCGGCTGGCGTTCGGAAGAGGTACGCGACGCCCTCGATCTCTGCCTCTCCTGCAAGGGCTGCCGCAGCGACTGCCCGGTCGGCGTCGACATGGCCACCTACAAGGCGGAGTTCCTGCATCACCACTACCGGGGCAGGCTCCGCCCCGCTTCCCACTACGCCATGGGCGGGCTGCCGCGCTGGCTGCGCGCCGCCGCGCCGCACGCGCGCCTCGCCAATGCGCTGGCCCGGACCGGCCCGCTGGCCGCACTCGCCAAACGGGCCGCCGGGATCGCCCCCGAGCGGACCATCCCGGCGCTCGCCCCGCAGACCTTCCGCCGCTGGTTCGGCAGGCGCGTACAGCCGCCCGCCCGGGTCGTGCTGTGGCCCGACACCTTCACCGACCACCTCTCGCCCTCGGTCGGCCGGGCCGCCGTGCGGGTCATGGAGTCGGCGGGTCTCGGTGTCGCGCTGCCGCCCACCGGGGTGTGCTGCGGGCTCACCTATGTGTCGACCGGGCAGCTCGACCGGGCGCGCAAGGTGATGCGCCGCACCCTCGACCGGGTGGAACCGCTGCTGGACGCGGGTCTGCCGGTGGTCGTCCTCGAGCCGAGCTGCGCCGCGGCGCTCAAGACCGATCTGCCCGAACTGCTCGGTGACGACCCGCGTGCCGCCCGGCTCGCGGGCGCGGTGCGGACCTTCGCGCAGGCGCTGGAGGAGTACGCCCCCGACTGGCAGCCGCCGCGTATCGACCGTGCCGTGGCCGGCCAGACGCACTGCCATCAGCACGCGGTGCTCGGCGAAGCGGCCGAGCGAAGGCTGCGCGAAAAGGCCGGGCTGACCGGCGAGCTGAGCGGCGGCTGCTGCGGCCTGGCCGGGAACTTCGGCTTCGAGCGCGGCCACTACGACGTCTCGGTGGCCTGCGCCGAGGAACAGCTGCTGCCGTCGGTCCGGGCGGCCGGACCCGGGACCGAGGTACTGGCCGACGGCTTCTCCTGCCGTACTCAGCTGGAGCAGCTGGCGGGCCGCGAGGCCCGGCATCTGGCGGAGGTGCTGGCGGAGGGCCTGGAGGAACCCCCGGGGTAAGTGCGGAATCGGCCGCAGGCCCCTTACTGTGGAGGCCATGGATCCGATAGCCCCCGCCGACGCCAGGACACTCGACGCCGCCCGGACGACCGAGGCCGCCCCCGATCTCGCATCACCCGGGCTGCGGTCGCGTCTGGGGCCGCTCGGCCTGGTGCTGTCCGGGGGGATCTCGGTGCAGTTCGGGGCGGCGGTCGCGGTCCTGCTGATGCCGCGGGCCGGGGCGCTGGGGGTCGTCTCGCTGCGCCTCGCGTTCGCCGCCGTGGTGCTGCTCGTCGTCTGCCGGCCCCGGGTGCGCGGGCTGAACCGCGCCGACTGGGGCACCGTCCTGGTCTTCGGGGTCGCCATGGGCGGGATGAACGGCCTCTTCTACCAGGCGGTGGACCGTATCCCGCTGGGCGCCGCGGTGACCCTGGAGGTCCTCGGCCCGCTGGCCCTCTCGGTGATCGCCTCGCGCCGTCTGGTGAACGTGCTCTGGGCCGGTCTCGCGCTGTGCGGTGTGGTGCTGCTCAGCGGCGGCGGTTTCGGCGGTCTCGACCCGGTGGGGGTGGCCTTCGCGCTCGGCGCCGGCGGGATGTGGGCTGCCTACATCATCTTCAGCGCCAGGACCGGGGCGCGCTTTCCGCGTGCGGACGGTCTCGCGCTGGCGATGGTGGTCAGCGCACTGCTGATCCTTCCGATGGGTATCGCGGACGCCGGCTCCCGGCTGCTGGTGCCGAGCACCCTCGGTCTCGGCGCGGCCGTCGCCCTGCTGTCGTCCGTACTCCCGTACACGCTGGAACTGCTCGCCCTGCGCCGGCTGCCCGCGTCGACCTTCGCCGTACTGATGAGCCTGGAGCCCGCGATCGCGGCGACCGCCGGTTTCCTCGTACTCCACCAGGCCCTGTCCGCCGTCGACGCGCTGGCGATCGCGCTCGTCATCGTGGCGAGCATGGGGGCCGTACGGACGCAGGTCTCGGGGAAGTAGCCGGGGCGGCGGGGGCCGCTCGGACGCCACCTCCGGTGCTCCGGCGAGGGCGGACCAGCTGCGGTCGGGGAGCACCGGGGCGGGCGAGGCGGCGGCAGCGCCCCGGGAGGGGACGCCGGCGCGGTCCGCTCCGGGTCAGCCCACCGACAGCTGTCCGCTGGACGGCACCTTGTTCCTGACCTCCGCGCCCGCGCTCTTTCCCGCGTCCTTCACCGAGTTGATCACCTTGTCGAAGGTGCCCGCCGCAGCGCCGTCGCCCTTGCGCAGCTTGCCCGGCAGGCTCTTGAGCGATTCCACTCCGGCGGCGAGCGGCGCGACCGCCCTGGAGAGCAGGGGGTCCCCCTTGGCGTTCTTCAGTGCGGCCTTGAGCCTGTTGTACGCGAAGGCGCCGGCCAGCCCCGCTTTGATCACCGTAAAGGTCCTGCCGTTCGCGCCCTTCTTGAACTTGCCCTTCTTGTACGGCTTCACGATCCACTGGTAGGTCGCACCGGCCGCGAGGCCCGCGTTGGCGACGAAGCGCGTCTTGGCGAGCCTCTGCTTCTCGGCGGTGCCGGTCGGCGACGCCGCTGACGCGGACCCCGCACTCGACGCGCTGTCGCTGCCGCAGGCACCGGCCCCGGCCAGCAGTGCGCAGCACAGAACCACGGCAACAGCCGAGCGGCGGAGCGGGGCTGAGGTGAGCACGGCGGACCTCCGGGGGCCGGATCGGGCGGCGCGCGGTGGGCGATCCGCGTCCTACGGCAGCGTCACCCGGGCGCGCGGCCCGCGCGAGCCGGGACGGTCCGTGCGGGTTCGGCGGACCGGAGTCGTCCGCCCGGGTGAGAAGGGGGCAACGTCCGGCGTATTCCGGGCATTCCGGGACCGGATGGCGTAGACCGGGTCACGCGAAGGATCACGTGTGCGACATCCCCCGGGGGCGCGTGCAGGGGGCGCGCTCTGCCCGGCCGCGTCGACGGAGCGGGACCGTACAGGCCGCACAGCCCTCCGGGGACGGGCGCCATGAGCACAGAGGTGGATCTCATGACCAAGGAGCTGCAGGGCCGCACCGCAGTGGTGACCGGTGCGAGCAAAGGCATCGGCCTCGCCGTGACGCAGGCGCTCGCCGCGGCAGGGGCGCACGTCGTCGCCGGGTCGCGGACCGCGTCGGAGGGGCTCGAAGCCCTGGTCGCCGACGGGAACGCCAGCTGGGTGCCGGTGGATCTCACACGGCCGGAAGGCCCCGCCGCATTGATCGCGGCCGCCGGTGGGCGCATCGACATCCTGGTCAACAACGTGGGTTCCGCACCGGCTCGCCCGGGCGGGTTCCTCAGTGTCACCGAGGAACAGTGGCGCCGGACGATGGAGCTGAACCTGTTCGTCCCGGTGGCCGTGACGCGCGCCGTCCTGCCCCGGATGGTCGAGGCGGGGCGGGGCTGCGTCATCACGATCGGGTCGGTGAACGCGACACTGCCCGATCCGCTCGTTGTCGACTACAGCGCGGCCAAGGCGGCTCTGGTCAATTTCTCCAAAGCACTGTCCAAGGAGTTCGGACCGCAGGGCGTACGGATCAACTCGGTCAGTCCCGGGCCGGTGGAGACCGAACTGTGGCTCGGCGGGGGCGGCGTGGCCGCGACGGTGTCCGCCGCGTCGGAGCTCACCCCCGAGGAGGTGGCGGCGAAGGCCGCCGGTGCGACCGTCACCGGGCGGTTCTCGCACCCCTCCGAGGTCGCGGAGCTGGTGCTCTTTCTGGCCGGCGACCGCGCGCCGAACGTGATCGGCAGCAACGTCACGGTGGACGGTGGTTTCATCCCCACCTGGTGACTCCCCAACGGGTTCCGCAACCAGGAGGCGCGCGGGGACGGCACAGTGCATCGGCTTGCGGCTGCCCGGGGCGCGCGGCGGGAGCTTCTCGTTCCGGTGCCCGCCCTCCCGTGAAGGGCGAGAAAAAGATACAAGCATGCTTGATTGTTTCTCTGGACGCTGCCATGCTCCGGGGCACGAAGCCGTGTCCCGGAGGGAGCGCCCGTGTCCGATGCAGCTGCTGTGCTCGACGATCTGCGCAGCGAAGGCGATGAACTCGACCTGATGGTCGGCGGGTTGAGCGAGGCGGGGTGGGCGCGGCCCACCCCGGCCCCCGGCTGGACCGTCGCGCATCAGATCGCGCATCTCGCCTGGACGGACCGTGCGTCGCTGCTTGCCGTCACCGATCCCGAGGCGTTCGCCGGTGAGGTCGGGAAGGCGCTGGCGACCCCCGACACCTTTGTCGACGAGGGCGCGGAGGCGGGAGCCGGGCTGCCGGTACCGGAACTGCTCGACCGCTGGCGCGCCGGCCGGGAGGCGCTTGAGGGAGCGCTGCGGGCCGCCCCGCCCGGGGCGCGGTTCCCGTGGTACGGCCCGCCGATGAGCGTCGCTTCGACGGCGACCGGCCGGCTGATGGAGACCTGGGCGCACGGTCAGGACGTCGCGGACGCGCTGGGGGTGCGGCGCGAGCCGACCGCCCGGCTCCGGCACGTGGCACGGATCGGGGTGCGGGCCCGGGACTTCGCCTACTCGGTTCACGGTCTCCCGTCGCCCGGCGAGGAGTTCCGGGTCGAGCTGACCGCGCCGGACGGTGCGCTCTGGGAGTACGGACCGGCCGGCGCCGAGCAGCGGGTGACCGGGCCCGCCCTGGACTTCTGCCTGCTGGTGACCCAGCGCGCGCACCGGGACGACCTGGCACTGGATGCCGAGGGCCTCGATGCCGACCGGTGGCTCGGCATCGCCCAGGCCTTCGCGGGGCCGCCGGGCGCGGGGCGCACGCCGAAGGCGGAACCCCCGGGCGCCTCAGCAGCCCAGGTGACCCCGGAGGACCCCGCGGTCCCGGATGATCCCGACGGCTCGCACGGCGACGCGTGATGCTGCGTATCGGGAACGCGTCCGGTTTCTACGGGGACCGGTTCGACGCGATGAGGGAGATGCTCACCGGCGGGCCGCTCGATGTGCTCACCGGCGACTACCTGGCCGAGCTGACCATGCTCATCCTGGGCCGCGACCGGCTGAAGAACCCCGGGCTCGGCTACGCCAGGACGTTTCTGCGTCAGCTGGAGGAGAACCTCGGCGAGGCCAAGGACCGCGGGGTACGCATCGTCACCAATGCGGGCGGGCTCAACCCGGCAGGACTCGCCGCGGCGATAGGTGAGTTGAGCGACAAGGTGGGGGTCCCGGTGCGGATCGCCCATGTGGAGGGCGACGCGCTCCCGCTGCCCGGCGGGGCGCTGACCGCCAACGCCTATCTGGGCGGGGCCGGTATCGCCGAGTGCCTGCGTTCGGGGGCCGATGTGGTGGTGACCGGCCGGGTCACCGACGCGGCCCTGGTCACCGGGCCCGCGGCCTGGCACTTCGGGTGGGGCGAAGAGGATCTGGACCAGCTGGCCGGCGCGGTGGTCGCCGGGCACGTACTGGAGTGCGGCACCCAGGCGACCGGTGGCAACTACTCCTTCTTCGGTGAACACGATGTCCGCCGTCCCGGATTCCCGCTCGCCGAGATCGACGCCGACGGTTCGTGCGTCATCACGAAGCACGCGGGTACCGGGGGCGTGGTCGACCTGGGCACCGTCACCGCGCAGTTGCTGTACGAGACGGCCGGCGCCCGGTACGCGGGCCCCGACGTCACGGCGCGGCTCGACACCGTACGGCTGGAGCAGGCAGGCCCCGACCGGGTGCGGATATCCGGCGTGCGCGGTGAGGCGCCGCCGCCCACGCTCAAAGCCGGGGTGACCAGGGTCGGAGGATGGCGCAACGAGGTCGTGTTCGTGCTGACCGGACTCGACATCGAGGCGAAGGCGGAGCTCGTCCGGACGCAGGTCGAGGAGGCGTTCACCGCGGGACGGCCCGCACACGTGAGATGGGAACTGGCCAGGACCGACCGGGCCGACGCCCCCACCGAGGAGTGCGCGAGCGCACTGCTGAGGCTGGTGGTGCGGGACCCGGACGCGGAGGCGGTCGGGCGGGTGGTGAGCGGCGCGGCGATCGAGCTGGCGCTCGGCAGCTATCCCGGCTTCCATGTGACGGCCCCGCCCGGGAAGGGGGCGCCCTACGGGGTCTTCGACGCGGTGTTCGTCGACCGGGCCGATGTGGAACACGTGGCCGTACTGCCGGGCGGCGAAAGGGTGGCCGTGCCGTCGGCCGCGCGGACCCGGCCGCTGGAGCAGCCGGCCGGACCAGACCTTCCCCCACCGCCTTCCGGCGCGCCGGTCCGCCGGGCCGCGCTCGGCCGGGTCGCCGGGGCGCGCAGCGGGGACAAGGGAGGGGACGCCAACGTGGGGGTATGGACGCGGTCGGACGAGGCGTGGCGGTGGCTCGCGCACACGCTGACGGTGCGTCGCTTCCACGAACTGCTGCCCGAGACAGCCGGGTTGACGGTGACCCGGCACGTACTGCCGAACCTGCGGGCGCTGAACTTCGTCGTCGAGGGACTGCTGGGCGAAGGCGTGGCCGCGCAGGCCCGGTTCGACCCGCAGGCCAAGGCCCTGGGGGAGTGGCTGCGCTCCCGTGAACTGGACATACCGGAAGCCCTGTTGGCGGGGCAGAAGCAGGTGAACCGATGACCACGCTGCCCACCGCGCTGGACCCCGCGTCCGCCGAACACACCGACCATCGCGAGGCGATGCTCGCCAAGCTGACCGCGCTGGACGCCGAGCACACCAGGGCCCTCGCCGGTGGCGGCGAGAAATACGTCACCCGCCACCACAAGCGCGGAAAGCTGCTGGCCCGTGAGCGCATCGAGCTGCTCATCGACCAGGACACACCCTTCCTCGAACTCTCCCCGCTCGCCGCCTGGGGCAGCGACTACCCGCTGGGCGCCTCGCTGGTCACCGGTATCGGCACCGTGGAGGGGGTCGAGTGCCTGATCACCGCCAACGACCCCACCGTCCGCGGCGGTGCCAGCAACCCCTGGACCCTCAAGAAGGCGCTCAGGGCCAACGAGATCGCGTACGCGAACCGGCTGCCCACCATCAGTCTGGTGGAGTCCGGTGGCGCGGACCTGCCCTCGCAGAAGGAGATATTCATCCCGGGCGGCGCGCTCTTCCGCGACCTCACCCGGCTCTCCGCTGCCGGTATCCCCACCGTCGCCGTCGTCTTCGGCAACTCCACGGCGGGCGGCGCCTATGTGCCGGGCATGTCCGACCACGTGATCATGATCAAGGAGCGTTCCAAGGTCTTCCTCGGCGGTCCGCCGCTGGTCAAGATGGCCACCGGCGAGGAGTCCGACGACGAGTCGCTCGGCGGGGCCGAGATGCACGCACGGGTCTCCGGTCTCGCGGACTACTTCGCCCACGACGAGCCGGACGCGCTGCGCCGGGCCCGCAGGGTCGTCGCCCGCCTCAACTGGCGCAAGGCGCGGCCGGGTCCTGCGGGGCCGGTGGCTCCCCCGAAGTACGACGAGGAGGAACTGCTCGGCATCGTGCCGGACGATCTGAAGACTCCGTTCGATCCCCGTGAGGTGATCGCCAGGATCACCGACGCGTCCGACTTCGACGAGTTCAAGCCGCTGTACGGGCCGAGCCTGGTCACCGGCTGGGCCGAACTGCACGGATACCCCGTCGGCATCCTCGCCAACGCCCAGGGTGTGCTCTTCTCCGCGGAGTCCCAGAAGGCCGCCCAGTTCATCCAGCTGGCCAACCAGCGGGACATCCCGCTGCTCTTCCTGCACAACACCACCGGCTACATGGTCGGCAAGGAGTACGAACAGGGCGGCATCATCAAACACGGCGCGATGATGATCAACGCGGTGTCCAACTCGAAGGTCCCGCACCTCTCGGTGCTGATGGGAGCCTCCTACGGGGCGGGTCACTACGGCATGTGCGGCCGCGCCTACGACCCGCGTTTCCTCTTCGCCTGGCCCAGCGCCAAATCGGCGGTGATGGGGCCGCAACAGCTCGCCGGGGTCCTCTCGATCGTCGCGCGTGCCTCGGCGCAGGCCAAGGGGCAGCCGTACGACGACGAGTCCGACGCGGCGCTGCGCGCCATGGTGGAGCAGCAGATCGAGGCGGAATCCCTGCCGATGTTCCTTTCCGGGCGGCTGTACGACGACGGGGTCATCGACCCACGCGACACCAGGACGGTCCTCGGGCTGTGCCTGTCCGCCATCCACAACGCACCGGTCGAGGGCGCCCGCGGCGGCTTCGGCATCTTCCGGATGTGAGGCGCAGATGACCGACACACTCCTTGTCGCCAACCGTGGCGAGATCGCCTGCCGCATCTTCCGCACCTGCCGCGAGCTGGGCATCAGCACCGTCGCCGTGTACTCGGACGCGGATGCCGGAGCGCTGCACGTACGGGAGGCGGACCGCGCGGTGCGGCTGCCGGGCAGCGCCCCGGCCGACACCTATCTGCGGGGCGATCTCATCGTCGCCGCCGCCCGTACGGCGGGCGCCGACGCCGTCCACCCCGGCTATGGCTTCCTCTCGGAGAACGCGGACTTCGCCCGGGCGGTCACCGGGGCGGGGCTGACCTGGATCGGGCCGTCCGCCGATGCCATCGAGGCGATGGCTTCCAAGACGCGCGCCAAGAAGCTCATGGCCGACGCGGGAGTACCGCTGCTGGCTCCCGTCGGCCTCGCGATCGTGACCGCGGATGATCTGCCGCTGCTGCTCAAGGCCGCATCCGGCGGAGGCGGCCGCGGCATGCGGGTGGTCCGTGAGCTGGGCGCCCTGGAGGGCGAGCTGGAGGCGGCGGTCGCCGAGGCGCGGGCCGCCTTCGGTGACGGTGAGGTCTTCGCTGAGCCGTACGTGGAGCGCGGCCGGCATGTCGAGGTGCAGATCATGGCGGACGCGCACGGCACCGTATGGGCGCTGGGCACTCGTGACTGCTCGCTCCAGCGCAGGCACCAGAAGGTCATCGAGGAGGCCCCCGCTCCCGGTCTGTCCGATGCCCTTCGCCGGACCCTGGCCGAAGCGGCCGTCGTCGCGGCGCGTGCGGTGGACTACCGCGGCGCGGGCACGGTGGAGTTCCTGGTCACCGAGGACGGCGAGCACGCGTACTTCCTGGAGATGAACACCCGCCTCCAGGTGGAACACCCGGTGACCGAGGCGGTGTTCGGTGTCGACCTGGTCGCGCTGCAGATCCGGACCGCGCAGGGGGAACCGCTCCCGGCCGCCGCACCCGAGCCGCACGGCCATGCCGTCGAGGCCCGGCTGTACGCGGAGAACCCGGCCCGGGACTGGGCGCCGCAGACCGGCGTACTGCACCGGCTCGGTGTACCCGGAGTGCGCCTCGACTCCGGCTACGCGGACGGCGACAGCGTCGGGATGCACTACGACCCGATGCTCGCCAAGGCCGTCGCCCACGCCCCCACCCGTACCGAGGCCGTCCGCAAGCTCGCCCATGCGCTGAGCCGGGCCCGTATCCACGGCCCGGCCACCAACCGGGATCTGCTCGTACGGTCACTGCGCCACCCGGACTTCGCGGCGGCCCGGATCGACACCGGTTTCTACGACCGTCATCTGGCGGACCTCACCGTCCCGGACCCCGAACCGCTCGCCGCCCTCGCGGCGGCGCTCGCCGACGCGGCGGGGGCGCGGATCGGCGGCTGGCGCAACCTACCGTCGCAGCCGCAGGTGAAGCGCTACCGCTCGGAGCCGGACGGCGCCGAGTACGAGATCCGCTACCGCCTCACCCGTGGCGGGCTCGTCGCCGACGACTTCCCCGGCGTCCGGCTGCACTCCGCGGCGCCGGGCCGGGTCGGACTCGAGGACGGTGGCGTGCTCCGCCACTTCGACGTCGAGGTGGCCGGCGACCGGGTCCATGTCGGCCGGCACACGCTCACCCGGCTGCCCCGCTTCCCCGACCCCGCCACCCGCACCGTGCCCGGATCGCTGCTCGCCCCCATGCCGGGAACGGTGGTGAGGGTCGCGGGGATCGCGGTGGGCGGCCATGTCGAAGCGGGCACGCCGCTGATCTGGCTGGAGGCCATGAAGATGGAGCACCGGATCACCGCTCCCGCCTCGGGCACCCTCACCGCACTGCACGCCGCCCCCGGCCGGCAGGTCGAGGTCGGTGCACTGCTCGCCGTCGTGCGGGACGACGCGGAGCGGGACGACGAGAAGCAGGACGAGCCCGCGTAAGCAGAACCCGCGTACGCAGAGCCCGTGCGATCCGATGACGTGCAGGACGGACCCGCGCAAGCCGAAGCCATGCAATCCGAAGCCGTGCAGGACGTACAGGAGGAACAGCCCGTATGAGCCACGCCATGAGCACCGTCCTCGAAACAGATGAGCACCAGGCACTGCGCGCCGCCGTCGGCGCACTCGGCAGGCGTCATGCCGGCGCCACCCACCGCGACTACGACCGTCAGGCGCTCTGGGCGGACGCCGCCAAGCTCGGCTATCTCGGCGTCAGTCTCCCCGAGGAGTACGGCGGAGGTGGCGGCGGAATAGCCGAACTGTCCATCGTGCTGGAGGAGTTGGGTACGGCAGGGTGTCCGCCGTTGATGATGATCGTCTCGCCTGCCATCTGCGGCACGGTCATCGCCCGCTTCGGTACCGAGGCACAGAAACAGCGCTGGCTCCCCGGCCTCGCGGACGGCACGCTCACCCTGGCCTTCGGCATCACCGAGCCGGACGCGGGATCCAACTCCCACCGCATCACCACCACCGCCCGGCGTGACGGCGACGACTGGCTGCTCACCGGCCGGAAGGTCTTTGTCTCGGGGGTGGACATCGCCGACGCGACCCTGATCGTCGGCCGGACCGAGGACGCGCGGACCGGGCGGCTCAAGCCCTGCCTCTTCCTGGTGCCACGCGACACCCCCGGTTTCGTGCGCAACCGGATCGACATGGAACTCCAGGCCCCGGAAAAGCAGTTCGAGCTGGTCCTGGACGATGTACGGCTGCCGGCCGACGCCCTGATCGGCGACGAGGACGCCGGCCTGCTCCAGCTCTTCGCCGGGCTCAACCCCGAACGCATCATGACCGCGGCGTTCGCGATCGGCATGGGCCGGTACGCGCTGGCGAAGGCCGTCGACTACGCGAAGACCCGGCAGGTGTGGAAGGAGCCCATCGGCTCCCACCAGGCCCTCGCGCACCCCCTGGCCCAGTCCTACATCGAGCTGGAACTGGCCAGGCTGATGATGCAGAAGGCGGCGGCCCTCTACGACGCGGGCGACGACATGGGGGCGGGCGAGGCCGCCAACATGGCCAAGTACGCCGCGGCCGAGGCCTGTGTGAAGGCAGTGGACCAGTCCGTGCACACCCTCGGCGGCAACGGCCTCACCCGTGAGTACGGGCTGGCCTCCCTGATCACCGCTTCGCGGGTGTCCCGTATCGCGCCGGTGAGCCGGGAGATGATTCTCAACTTCGTTTCCCACCAGTCCCTGGGTCTCCCCAAGTCGTACTGACAGGGGCGATTCTGGCCCTCCACAGCGACACTCAGCGCTTCGAAGCCGAAGAGGACTGTCATGGTGTTCCACAGCGAGTACGCGGATGTCCCGGCCCTCGACGAACCCATCCACGAGGCGGTCCTCGGGCGGGCACAGGAGTACGGCGACACCCCGGCGCTGATCGACGCGCTGGACGGCACCACCGTCACCTACACCCAGCTCGACCTGTTCCATCGCAGGATCGCCGCCGGGCTCGCCGCGGCCGGGGTCGGCAAGGGTGATGTCCTCGCGCTGCACAGCCCGAACACCATCGCCTATCCCGCCGTCTTCTACGGGGCCACCCGCGCGGGAGCCACGGTCACCACCGTGCACCCGCTGTCCACCGCGGAGGAGTTCGCCAAACAGCTCAGGGACTCCTCCGCACGGTGGATCGTCACCGTCTCACCGCTGCTCGATGTGGCCAGGCGGGCCGCCGAACTGGTCGGCGGCATCGAGGAGATATTCGTCTGCGACCAGGCCCAGGGCCACCGTTCGATACTCGGCATGCTCGCATCGGACGCCGTCTGTCCCGACCCCGTGATCGACCCCGCGGACGACATCGCCGTGCTGCCCTACTCCTCGGGCACCACCGGTGTGCCGAAGGGGGTGATGCTCACCCACCGCTCCATCGCCACCAATCTGGCCCAGCTGCATCCGTTCGCGAAGATGGGTCCCGGCGAGCGGATTCTCGCCGTCCTCCCGTTCTTCCACATCTACGGCCTCACCGCGCTGATGAACGCCCCGCTGCGGTACGGCGCGACCGTGGTGGTGCTGCCCCGCTTCGACCTGCCGCAGTTCCTCGCCGCCATCGAGAAGCACCGCATCAACGGGCTCTATGTCGCCCCGCCGATCGTGCTCGCCCTCGCCAAGCATCCGGCGGTCGAGCAGTACGACCTGTCGTCGCTGACCTACATCGTCAGCGCGGCCGCGCCGCTGGACGCCGGCCTTGCGGCAGCCTGTTCGGCGCGTCTCGGACTGCCGCCGGTGCGCCAGGCCTACGGCATGACCGAGCTGTCCCCCGGTACGCATGTGGTCCCGCTCGACGCCGAGAACCCGCCCCCGGGAGCGGTCGGAAAGCTCTTCCCCGGCACCGAGATGCGCATCCTCTCCCTCGACGGTCCGGAAGGCGGCCCGGCGACCGACGCGGCCGTCGGCGAGGAGGGGGAGGTCGCCATCCGCGGTCCGCAGGTCATGAAGGGCTACCTCGGCCGCCCGGAAGCGACCGCCGCGATGATCGACGCCGACGGCTGGGTGCACACCGGGGACGTCGGCCGGGTGGACGAGGACGGCTGGCTGTTCATCGTCGACCGGGTCAAGGAACTCATCAAGTACAAGGGCTTCCAGGTGGCACCCGCCGAACTCGAGGCCCTGCTGCTCGCTCATCCGTCCATCGCGGACGCGGCGGTCATCGGCGTGTACGACGCCGACGGCAACGAGGTGCCGAAGGCGTTCGTCGTCCTCCAGCCGTCGGCGTACCTCACCGAGGAGGACGTGATGGCCTTCGTGGCGGAGCGGGTCGCCCCGTACAAGAAGGTCCGCAGGGCCGAATTCATCGGCGCGGTGCCGCGAGCGGCCTCCGGCAAGATCCTCAGGCGTGAACTGAGGGACCGCGAACAGCAGAGGGAGGGCGTGTGACGCTCGCACGGCAGGCAGTCCGCACGGAGCACGACCGGGGGATCACCACCCTGACACTGGACTCGCCGCAGAACCGCAACGCGCTGTCGGCGCACTTGGTGGACGAGCTCGGCGGGGCGCTCGCGGAGGTCGGTGAATCCGTACGGGCGGTGGTCCTCACCCACACCGGGAACACCTTCTGCGCGGGCGCGGACCTCAAGGGGCCGCCGGACCCCGCGGCGTTCGTCGCCCTGATGCGGGCCGTCGTCGCGCACCCGAAGCCGGTCGTCGCCCGGGTCACCGGTCACGTCAGGGCCGGCGGCCTCGGCCTGCTCGGGTGCTGCGACATCGCCGTGGCCGGCCCCGGCGCCAGCTTCGCCTTCACCGAGTCCCGGCTCGGCCTGGCCCCCGCCGTCATCTCGATACCGCTGCTCCCGCGGATGGACCCGCGGGCGGCCGCCCGCTACTACCTGACCGGCGAACGCTTCGACGCCGCCGAGGCGGCCCGTACCGGACTCATCACCGCGGCGGCCGACGACGTGGACGAGGGCCTCGCCCCTGTCGTCGAAGGACTGCGCCGTGCCTCCCCACAGGGCCTGGCCGCTTCGAAGGCCCTGGTCACCGCTACGGTGCTGGAGAACTTCGACCGCACAACGGAGGATCTGATCGCCCGCTCCGCGGCCCTCTTCGCCTCGGCGCAGGCCCGCGAGGGTGTTCAGGCCTTCCTCGAACGACGGGAACCCGCATGGGTGCTGTGACCAGGGGCGCGGACCGCGGCCCGAAACAGGACCGCAGCCGCGCCACCCGGCAGCGCCTGCTGGAGGCCGCGGTGTCCTGCCTCGCCGAACACGGCTGGGCGGGCTCCACGGTCTCCGCCGTCGCCGAACGCGCCGGAGTCTCGCGCGGCGCCGCGCAGCATCACTTCCCCACCCGCGAGGATCTCTTCACCGCGGCAGTGGAGTATGTCGCCGAGGAACGGTCGACGGCACTGCGCACCCTTGCCCCGCAGGACCGCGGCACGGTCGTCGCGGCTCTGGTCGACCTCTACACCGGCCCGCTCTTCCGTGCCGCCCTGCATCTGTGGGTCGCCGCGTCCAACGAGCCCCAGCTGCACGCCCGGGTCACCGAACTGGAGGCCCGGGTGGGCCGCGAGTCGCATCGCATCGCGGTGGAACTGCTGCGTGCGGACGAGTCGGTGCCCGGGGCGCGGGAGACGGTGCAGGGTGTGCTGGACATGGCGCGGGGGCTGGGTCTTGCCAACCTGCTGACCGACGACGGGGCGCGGCGCGAGCGGGTGGTGGCGCAGTGGGGGGTGCTGGTGGAGCAGGCGCTGGGCCAGGGCCTCCCCGGCGGACCGCCGGACCCGTGCGCCCCGGCACCGCGCACTGATCCGGCCTGATCCGAACGGAGGACCCCGGCCCGCCACGGCCGGGAGACGCCCCGCCCTGCCCCTGCCGTACCGGCCCCCACCGCCCCGGTTCCTCAGCCCCTGATGCCGTCGAACCCCTCGATCTCCCGGGGGTCACGCGATCCCGGGCCCACGTACCGCGCGGACGGCCGCACCAGCCGCCCAGTCCGCTTCTGCTCCAGGATGTGCGCCGACCAGCCCGCCGTCCGTGCGCAGGTGAACATCGACGTGAACATGTGGGCCGGCACCTCGGCGAAGTCGAGGACGATCGCCGCCCAGAACTCCACATTCGTCGCCAGGACCCGGTCCGGCCTGCGGGAGTGCAGCTCGTCCAGGGCCGCCTTCTCCAGCGCCTCCGCGACCTCGAAGCGCGGCGCACCGAGTTCTCTGGCCGTACGCCGCAGCACCCGCGCCCGGGGGTCCTCGGCGCGGTAGACACGGTGGCCGAAGCCCATCAGCCGCTCGCCCTTGTCCAGCGCCTGTTTCACGTACGCCGTCGCGTCGCCGGTGCGCTCGATCTCTTCGATCATGCCGAGCACCCGCGAAGGCGCTCCGCCGTGCAGCGGACCGGACATGGCGCCCACCGCCCCGGACAGCGCCGCGGCCACATCGGCGCCGGTCGAAGCGATGACCCGGGCGGTGAACGTGGACGCGTTCATCCCGTGTTCGGCGGCCGATGTCCAGTAGGCGTCGACCGCCTTGACGTGCTTGGGGTCGGGCTCGCCGCGCCAGCGGATCATGAAGCGCTCGACGATCGACTCGGCCTTGTCGATCTCGCTCTGCGGGACCATCGGGCTGCCCTGGCCGCGGGCCGACTGCGCCACGTACGAGAGCGCCATGACGGCGGCCCGGGCCAGGTTGTCCCGTGCGGTCTTCTCGTCGATGTCGAGCAGCGGCTTCAGTCCCCAGACGGGGGCGAGCATCGCCAGCGCCGACTGGACGTCGACCCGGATGTCACCCGAGTGGACCGGGATGGGAAACGGTTCCGCGGGCGGCAGACCGGGGTTGAACGCACCGTCGACCAGCAGCCCCCAGACGTTCCCGAAGGACACCTGGCCGACCAGATCTTCGATGTCGACACCGCGGTACCGGAGCGCACCGCCCTCCTTGTCCGGTTCTGCGATCTCCGTCTCGAATGCGACGACTCCTTCGAGTCCGGGTACAAAAGCGGAGGAAAGGTCGGACATCGGGCGGCTCCTCATCAAGCGTTCGGCGTGCTGGAAGTCTTCGAACGGGGGTGCGGTGGTGCGGTCATCCCGGTCATGCCCCGCGCAACGGGTGGTCACCCCATCGCTCCTCACGGAGATCGTCCGGGGACCACAGCGGCCTGGTCCGAGTCTGGCGGCTCGGGCGGGCGCGGGGAAGCGTGACATCCGGCACATGCCGCCTTTGCGGCAGGATGACACCGTGCCGAACCCTGATCTGGATCTTGCCGCGATGCGCGAGCAGTACCGCACCACCGACCTCGCGGAGTCGGAGCTCGCCTCCGGGCCGATGGAGCAGTTCACCCGCTGGTTCGGGGAGGCGGTGGCCGCCGGTCTGCACGAACCGAACGCCATGGTGGCCGCGACGGCCACCCCGGACGGCCGCCCCTCCTCCCGAACGGTCCTGCTGAAGCAGTACGACCGCCGGGGCTTCGTCTTCTTCACCAACTACGGCTCCCGCAAGGGCCGCGAACTCGCCGCGAACCCCGCGGTGTCACTGCTCTTCCCCTGGCATCAGATCGCCCGACAGGTCGTCGTCACGGGCAGGGCGTCCCGGATCGCCCGCGAGGAGACCGCGACCTACTTCCGCACCCGCCCGCACGGCTCGCAGCTCGGTGCCTGGGCCAGCGCACAGTCATCGGTGATCGACTCCCGTGACGAGCTGACCGCACGGTACGCGGAACTGGCGGCCCGCTACCCGGAGGGCAGCGAGGTTCCGGTACCGCCGGAGTGGGGCGGCTTCCGGGTGGTCCCGGAGACGGTGGAGTTCTGGCAGGGGCATCAGAACCGGCTGCACGACCGGCTGCGGTTCGTGAGCGAGGGGGAGGGGTGGCGGGTGGAGCGGCTCTGTCCCTGAGGTGTGCCGGTGGCGCCGCGCGGACGATGCGCCGGGTGCCGCTGCCGGCGGCGCCGGAACCGCCGGTGGACCGGGAGGCGGAAATTCCGGTCGGCCGCCGGGGACATGAAGCGTAAATTCCGGTCGGCCGCCGGGGACCGGGCCGCGGAAACCCCGGGATACGCAGAGACCCGCGGGCTCTGGTTCCTCCGGAGAGGAGCCGGCCGGACTTACCGGCGAGCCCGCGGGTCGGTGACTGCTTGGGAATTCGGCCGGCGGTCTGCCGGCACTGCACAGAGTGCGACGACGGGCCGTCAGCCCGCAGCCACCTCGCAAGTCCGAGAAGAAATCACTTCCGGAACACCTCCTTTCCAGCGTGGTTCCCACACTAGGCACGGTCCCGGCGGCTCTCAAGTGAATTATCGGGACGCAAAGATTTCACCGAACCCGGTGTGTGACGCATCACGTTCGCGTTGAATGATCCGTAGAGCGGTACACGCAGTACATGCAGTGGACACGTCCTGTTGGGGGTACCAGGTGAGTGCTTCCCGGATCGAGGCGACCAGCGCCCCGGCGCCCGATGAGCCGGAGCGCGGACCGGGGACCGGACCTGAGCCGGAGACCGGTGCCGAGTCCGGCGGCCCCGGCACGGATCTGCTCGCCGCACTGCTGGACGGGATGGACGCCGCGCTCTGTGCGTTCGACGCGGACGGTGTGATCACCCATTGGAACCGCGAGGCCGAGCGCATCCTCGGCTGGTCAGCCGACGAGGCCGTCGGACGGAAGGGTTTCGCCGGCTGGGCGGTGCGGACCGCCGACGCCGACGAGGTGCAGGTCCGGCTGATGACGGCGATGGGGGCCCCCGGGCGGCAGGTCCACGAGTTCGCGCTGCTGCGCAAGGACGGCGGACGGGTGCTGGTGCGGACCCAGTCCTCCGGGGTGCGCGGCTCCGACGGGACGCCCGCGGGGGTGTACTGCGCGTTCAGCGAGGTCCACGCGCAGATCGATCTGGAGCGGGCGATAGCGCTCAGCGAGGCCATGTTCGACGACGCGTCCTGGGGTGTGGTGCTGGTCGACGCCGATCTGCGGCCGACCGTGGTCAACGCCCACGCGGCGCGTGCGCTCAGTGCCGGTCGCACCACTCTGCTCGGGCGTCCGCTGGGCGATCTGATCGTGCAGGGCGTCGACGAGCTGGAGGGCACGCTGCAGCATGTGCTGGCCGAGGGGGCGCTGCCCGCGCCCGCAGAGCTGTGGGTGACGCTGCGCACCGCGGAGGGTGAGCGGCGGCGCTGCTGGCGCAGCGGCTTTCTGCGGCTCGCGTCGCCGCTCGCCGAGGAACCGGTGCCGCTCGGGGTCGGCTGGCTGTTCCGCGACATCACCGAGGCCAAACTGGCCGAGCAGGAGGCGAGCCGGCTGCGGTTCCGCGGCAACCAGCTGCACCGCGCGTCGCACGCGGCAGCCGAGTGCGAGGACCCGATGGAGGCGGCGACGGCGTATCTGGACTACGCGCTCGCGGGTTTCGCCGACCACGCGCTGATGGACATCGCGACCGGCGACTCCGGTGGGCGTCTCGTGCGGGCGGCGGCGACACCCTCGGGCGGAGCGCCGGGGCCGTGTCTTCCGGTCTCCGGGGCGTCCATGCCGGTGCGCTATCCGATGGGGCATCCGGCCCTCCAGGCGGTGGAACGCATCGGAGCGGTCCGTGCCAGTGCGCCGGCGGCAGCGGGGCCCGATGCCGCCGGGTGGGCGAAGGACCGGCAGTGGCCCGCGGACACCGTGCACGCTCTGTGCACGGTGCTGCGCAGCCGGGGGCGGACGCTCGGAGTGGTGACGTTCCTGCGGGGAGCGAGCCGCACCGCCTTCGAACGGCCGGACGCGGTGTACGCGGAGAGCGTCGGGATCCGGGTGGCGTCGGCGGTCGATCTGGCGCAGACGCTCAAGGGCGATACGCCCTGACGCGGGCGGTCGCCGGCCGGCCCGGGGCGCGCGCCACCCGGCGGACCCCGGGGCGTTCACCCGCGTGCCGCGGGCATTCCGGAGGTCCTCAGGCCGTCATGTGCAGTGCCACCAGCAGTCGCCAGATGTGGCCGGCCAGCTCGGCCGGGGTGCCGGGAACCCGGTCGTGCACCCAGTCGGCCAGCAGCGCGGTGAAGGCCGCGGCCACGGCGCAGGCGATACGTACGTCGGCCTCGCCGCCGTCGCGGCGAAGCCGGCGTTCGTGGAGGCTGCGCTCCATGAGTTCGGTGTGCAGCAGTTCGCCGAGCGGACCGCCACCGCCGGGCCGCAGCAGGCTGCGGTAGACCCCGGCCCGGCCGTACACCGACTCCAGCAGGCCGAGCAGCGCGGCGGGTGGTGATCCCGGCTCCGGCGGCAGGGTGTCCCAGGTGTGCAGGGCCTCCACCGCGTCGCGGGCCGGCGCGGCGCAGGCGTCCAGGGCGAGTGCGTGCAGGTCGTCGTAGTGCAGATAGAAGGTGGCCCGGCCGACACCAGCGCGGCGGACCACCTCGGATGCGCTGACCTGCTCCAGCGGCTGCTCCTCGCAGGCATCGAGCAGCGCCTCGCGGAGGCGGGCCCTGGTGCGGACGCCGCGGGGGTCCTTGCTCGGCGGCCTCGTTGAGCTCACCGGGTCACCCGGCCGGGAGCACGACGGCGAGCGCGACCGCCGCGGGCAGGGCCTGGACGGCCAGGATGCGCCGGTTCACGGTGGCGGCGCCGTACACCCCGGCCACGATCACACAGCTGAGGAAGAAGATGCGGGCCTGGAAGGCAACGGGGTCTCCGGCGAGCAGTGACCAGACGAGTCCGGCCGCGAGAAAGCCGTTGTAGAGGCCCTGATTCGCCGCGAGCGGGGCGCTCTCCCGGGAGAACTCCGGGGTGGTGGCGAAGACCTTCCGCCCCCGGTCGGTGTCCCAGAGGAACATCTCCAGCACCAGGAAATACACGTGCACCAGTGCGATCAGCGCCACCAGTAGCTGAGCTGCCGTATGCATGCCGATTCCCCTTCGCCGCCCGACTTCCTGGACAACTGTACGGGAAGTCGGCGGGGGTGGGGGGCAGGGGTCAGTGCCGGTAGAAGATCCGGTCGCGGTACTCCGTCATCACGCGGCCGTTCCACTCGTGACCGCCGTCGACGTTCCCGGACCGCAGCAGCGGCGGCTCGATGCCGCGGTCGGCCAGCTCACCGGCGGCGGCGGCCATCATGGCCTGCATCAGGGCGCTGGTGACGACGGTCGATGCCGGGGCGAAGGGGGCGTCGACCCCTTCGGCGCTGAGTTCCGCGTCGCCCACCGCGATACGGCTGTCGAGCACGATGTCGCAGTGGTCCTTCAGGTAGGTGCCCGACACATGACGGGACCTGGTCTCCTTGGTGTAGGCCACGGACGTCACGCCGATCACCTTGAGCCCAAGCGCGCGGGCGTTCATCGCCATCTCCACCGGGAGCGCGTTGCGCCCCGACAGCGAGATGATCACCAGCAGATCGCCCCGCCGGGCGGGACTGGAGTCGAGCACGGCACCGGCGAGACCCTCGACCCGCTCCAGGGCGGATCCGAGCGTGGCAGGCATGACATCGACGCCAAGCGTGCCCGGAACGGCGAGCAGGTTCATCAGGGCCAGACCGCCCGCACGGTAGACCACGTCCTGGGCGGCGAGCGAGGAGTGGCCGGCGCCGAAGGCGAAGAGCCTGCCGCCCGCCTCGACGGTGTCCGCAACGGCCCTTCCGGCTGCCGCGACGCCTTCCGACTCCTGGTCCCGCACCTGCCTCAGCAGACCGATCGCGGCGTCGAAGAAGTCCCCGGCAAGCCTGCTGCTCACGCTGCTCTCGCTGCTCATGCGGATCACCGTGCGGTCTGGACCAGTGCAGTGTCAATACCGCTTCACCGCAGGCGGCCCGGTTGTCGGCGGTATGCGTCAGAATTGAGCCAGGGGCACAAGCGGCAGCGGAACATAGGGGCACGTATGAGCGGGCTGATCGACACTACGGAGATGTACCTCCGCACCATCCTCGAGCTGGAGGAAGAGGGTGTGGTTCCCATGCGTGCCCGGATCGCGGAGCGGCTCGACCAGAGCGGCCCCACGGTCAGCCAGACCGTGGCACGGATGGAGCGCGACGGCCTGGTGGCCGTCGCCAGCGACCGGCACCTGGAGCTGACCGAAGAAGGGCGCAGGCTGGCGACGCGTGTCATGCGCAAGCACCGGCTGGCCGAGTGTCTGCTCGTCGATGTGATCGGTCTGGAGTGGGAGCAGGTGCACGCCGAGGCGTGCCGCTGGGAACACGTGATGAGTGAGGCGGTGGAGCGGCGGGTCCTCGAGCTGCTGAGGCACCCCACCGAGTCGCCGTACGGCAACCCGATCCCGGGGCTCGAGGAGCTTGGCGAGAAGGCCGAGGCGGATCCCTTCCTGAACGAGGGCATGGTGAGCCTGAGCGACCTGGACCCGGGTGCGGACGGCAAGAACGTGGTCGTGCGACGGATCGGCGAGCCCATTCAGACGGACGCTCAGCTGATGTACACGCTGCGGCGTGCCGGTGTTCAGCCCGGTTCGGTGGTGAGTGTGACGGAGTCGTCGGGCGGGGTGCTCGTGGGGAGCGGCGGAGAGGCCGCGGAGCTCAACTCCGACGTGGCCTCGCACGTGTTCGTCGCCAAGCAGTAGTCGGCGGTGGTCGGCGGCGGCCGGCAGTAGTCGGGCGGCAATCGGTCGATAACGGTCCCGAAGCCGCCGGTATGCGGTGACTGTGCAGACGACCGTGCAGCCGACCGTGCAATGGGGAGTAAAGGCCCCGGCAGTGCCCAAGCCGTGCAAGGGTGGCCCATATGACCTGACGGCGCCGGCCCGGTCCGCCCGTCCGGCTGGGGGAGGGAGCAGGCGAGTGGGCCTGTCGTACGCACGGTGCGCGATCCGGAACGCGGAGGGCCCCGGCGCCTTGGAGCGCCGGGGCCTGTCCTCCCCTGTGCCGACCCGGAGCCCCGAGCCCCCAAGGCCGGCTTGCCGGGCCCTCATCCCCGAGTGGCCCGTCCCCCCACAGGAAATCTCCCCCCGCCAGCAACCCTCAACCGTCGCCGGTTGTCACTCGAAGGTGGGGTGTTGAACGGCAGAGCCACGTTTTCGAATACGAGTTCGATAGCCTGATGTGACTCGACTCAGAGAACGGCCTGCCGGACGAGCGGGACCGACCACCCGGGGGAATGAAGGGGGTGCCAGAACTATGGTGCGGCGCATCGACGTGACCGGATCCGACGGCGTGAGCCTCGCCGCCTGGGAGTTCGCCGACCCGCCCAAGGAGCGCGGGGACGAGTCCGACCGCGCGCCAGGCGTCTTACTGCTCCATGGGCTGATGGGGCGCGCCTCGCACTGGGCGTCCACCGCTCGCTGGCTCTCCGAGCGCCACCGTGCGGTCGCCCTGGACCAGCGGGGCCACGGCCGGAGCGGCAAACCGGCCGACGGCCCGTACACCCGTGAGGCCTATGTGGCCGACGCCGAGGCTGCGGTGGTCCAGCTGGGTCTGGCTCCGGTCACCCTCATCGGGCACTCGATGGGTGCGCTCACCGCCTGGCAGCTCGCCGCGAAGCGCCCCGATCTGGTGCGAGCCGTGATCATCTGCGATATGCGCGCCTCCGCCCTGGGCATCGCCTCCCAGCGGGAGTGGGAGGACTGGTTCAAGTCCTGGCCCGTCCCCTTCGCGACACTCGCCGATGTGAGGAAGTGGTTCGGCGAGGACGACCCCTGGGTGGAGCGCCCGAATCCGGCCCGCGGCGAGTTCTACGCCGAGGTGATGGCCGAGCAGGCCGACGGCTGGCGCCCGGTCTTCTCCCGCCGGCAGATGCTGATGTCACGCGAGACCTGGGTCTTCGACGCGCACTGGGAAGAGCTCGCCCAGGTGCAGTGCCCTGCCCTGGTGGTCCGCGGACTCGACGGAGAGCTGGGCCGGGCGGAATCACAGGAGATGGTCCGGGTGCTCCCCCGGGGGGAGTACGCGGAGGTGGCGGACGCGGCCCACCTGGTCCACTACGACCAGCCCCAGGCCTGGCGTGCGGCGATCGAGCCCTTCCTGGACGCGGTGGTGGCGAGGTAGCGGTCCGGGAAGGCCGCGCAGCGGACCGCCGTCAGCCCTTGCTCACCGCGGTGAGGATCTCCGGCAGCCTGGCAGCCGCCTGCGGCGCCGCCACCCGAAGGCCCAGCCATGTCGCCAGCGCGCCGTACGCCGTGCCCAGCGGGAGCAGTGTCCAGAGCCATCCCTCTTCTCCCGTGACATGCAGCGTGATCAGCAGCGCGATCACCGGGGCGCAGAGCAGCGCGGCGGACACCATCCCACCGAAGATCGAGATCCAGGCGAGACCCGCCTGACCCGGCGCCACGTTCTTGTGGGCACTCTCCTGGGGGATGGAGTAGGGAAAGCGCGCCGAGGTCACCGCACCGGTCCCGAGCATCGCCCCGAGCAGCGCGAAGGCCAGGCCCATGGCCTCGGGGAGCGCGGTCCAGTTGTCCAGCAGGCCCGCGGTGACCACCGTGACAAGGCCGGTGTACGGCAGGGTGATCACCAGCAACGCCAGGGCGCGGGCCCGGAGTTCGGCGTAGGCGTCCCGCTCGGACGAGATGGTCTGCGCGACCGTCCAGAACGCCGAGGTGTCCTGGCCGAACTGGTTGTACATCTGGATGCCGAGCATCCCGGCCGCGAAGCACGAGAAGTAGACCGAGCCACTGCCCTGAAGGGAGTTGAAGAGCGGGACGATCAGCCCGATCGCCAGCGAGGTGATCCAGGCCGCCTTGGTCTTGGGGTCACGCCAGATGTAGCGCAGGGTCCGCAGCATCACCGTGCCGGTCCTGCCTCCGGGCAGGAACCGCGGGATACCGGACGCCGTCGCCCTGCGGCCGGGCACTGCCGCCGCGAGCGTCGAGCCGTCCGGTGACGTCATCAGCCGCACCAGGGTGCGCCGCCAGGCCCGGAGCAGCAGGGCCAGACAGCCACCGGCGATCAGCAGCTGGCCGGCCATCTGCCCGTACGAGCCCCGGCTCGCGGAGTCCACGGCGCCGATCGCCGAAGCGGGCGGCAGCCAGCGCAGTACGTCCCCGGCCGGGTCGAGTGCCGCGAGGCCGCCCGCCCTGCCGAGCCGCTGGGCACCGAAGTTGACGACCTGGATACCGACCGCGATCAGCAGCCCGCTCAGTACGGCGAGGTCGCGCCCCTTGCGCGAGGTGAGCAGCCGGACGTTGGCGGCGGCCACGGCCCTGGCCAGTGCCACACAGACCAGCACGGCGAGCGGGACGGCGACGACGGCCACCAGGACGGCGGCGGGGCCGGACGCCACGGCGATGGCCGAGCCGAGGACCAGACAGAGGGTGAACAGCGGTCCGGTGCCCACGAGCGAGGCGACCAGCAGCGCCCGCACCAGAGGCTCGGGCCGCAGAGGAAGCATCACCAGCCGTGACGGGTCCAGTGTTTCGTCGCCACTGGGGAAGAAGAGCGGCATCGCGGCCCAGCCCACCGCCAGGACGCTGAGCACGACGGCGGCCGGCGCCCCGGCGTGCGGGTTGCCGTGCAACAGGACCAGTCCGAGCAGCAGCAGCGCGGCGAAGATCAGTGCCAGGACCATCGAAACGATGTAGGCGGCCTTGCGGCCGGACGACTGGCGCAGACCGTTGCGGAGCAGGGAGAGCTTCAGACGGATGAGGACCGGGGTGAGTGAAGCGGCGGCCGGCGCGGTGGCCGCCCGGGCCGCCGGGCCCTGCTCGAGCGGGCCGGGCACGGTGGGGTCCGGGACGGCGGTCGTCATCGGGAACCGCCACCCAGCCAGTCGAGGCTGTCCCCGGTATCTATGCGGCCGGCGCCCACCAGCTCCAGGAACGCCTCCTGCAGGGACCGGGCGGAACCCCGGACGTCCGCCAGCGGGCCCTGGGCGCGGATACGGCCGGCCGCCATCACGGCCACCCAGTCGCACAGCGACTCGACCAGCTCCATCACATGGCTGGAGAAGACGACCGTCGCCCCGGAGCGGGTGTAGCGCTCCAGGACGCTGCGGATGGTCTGCGCGGACACCGGGTCGACGCCCTCGAACGGCTCGTCCAGGAAGAGCACTTCGGGATTGTGCAGCAGTGCGGCGGCCAGACCGATCTTCTTGCGCATACCCGTCGAGTAGTCGACGACGAGTTTGTGCTGGGAGGCCGCGAGATCCAGTACCTCGAGCAGCTGGGCCGCGCGCTTGTCCACCTCGCTGCCCGGCAGGCCCCGCAACCGGCCGCTGTAGGCGAGGAGTTCCTGGCCGGACAGCCGCTCGAAGAGCCGCAGTCCCTCGGGCAGCACCCCGATACGGGACTTGACGGCGACCGGGTCCCGCCAGACGTCGTGACCGGCCACCCGGACCGTGCCCCCGTCGGGCCGGAGCAGCCCCGTCACCATGGAGAGGGTGGTCGTCTTGCCCGCGCCGTTCGGCCCGACCAGACCGATGAACCGGCCTGCGGGCAGTTCGAGGTCGATCCCGGCGACCGCGGTCTGTTCCCCGAACCGCTTCCACAGTCCCTCTACATTTACGGCTGCCTGGTCCGGCATGGTGCGGCGCCCTTCGGAGTCCCTGCTCTTGGGGACACCCTACGGGCGCACCGCTCAGCCGCGGCGGTCCCGGGCCTCCTGGCCGCAGGCGTAGGCGAGCGGATTGATCAACTCGTCGGCGTCCGGCAGCCACCGGTTGGCGGTGGTCGGACGGCGTGCCCACTGCACCGCTCCGCCCGCCCCGACCCGGCTGGGCGGCGCCGCCAGGTAGTCGCCCTCGCCGAGTACCGCCAGATCCACCGAGGAGAGGGTCCAGCCCAGCCTGCTGACGAGATCCGGCACCTTGGCCCCGGCGCCGGGCAGCACGAAGAACTGCATTCTGCGGGCCGGGGTGCGGGTCACGGGGCCGAGGTCCATGCCCATCCGCTCCATGCGGGCGAGCGCCAGGAAGCCGGCGGTCTCCGTGACGTCGATGGCGTCGAAAGTACGCCCGGTCGGCAGCAGTACTGATGCGGCGGGCTGCTCGGACCACAGGCTGCGGGCGGCGACGGCGCTGCCGGTGACCTGGGCCGCCCAGTCGGGGCGCGTGGGGTGCGCGCCGGGCGCGGGGCACCCGGACTCGGCGCAGGAGCACCGTTCGACGCCCTCTATCGCCTCCAGCCAGGTGCCGGGAAGCACGTCCCAGTGGCGTTCCTCCGCGTACCGAACGGCGCTGTCCAGCAGCCGTTCACCTCGTTGCCCGGGGATCCGCGGGGCTTGCGTGCCTGTGATGGGCTCGTTCATGAACGGCTCAACTCCCGCCGTCACCCGGGGTTACGGGCGGTCTCCGACGGGCGGCGCGGCAACGTTCCCGCATATGGGGCGCATGGAGGCACGTGCGGGGGCGCGCATGAGGATGCGCCCCGATGAACGGGTATCCCTCTGCGGGGACGCATGGAGAATGCCGGGATTACTCCCGCCTTCCACCGCATTCTCCCGACATCTGCCGGGCAGTGATCAACCGACCGTCCACCGATCGCCGCACGCCACAGGGGGTATTCATGGCCGCCAGGCCTCTCGTCGCCCGTCAGCCCAACGAACGGCTGCAGGCACTCATCCAGGAAGCCGGCTGTTCCAATGCCGGTCTCGCCCGTCGCGTCAATATGGTCGGCGCCGAGCGCGGTGTCGATCTGCGCTACGACAAGACGTCCGTCGCACGGTGGTTGCGCGGTCAGCAGCCGCGTGGCCGGGCGCCGGTGATCATCGCCGAGGCGCTCGGCCGCAAACTCAGCCGTGCGGTCACCGTCGACGAGATCGGTATGGCCGACGGCAAGAACCTTGCCTCCGGTGTGGGACTGCAGTTCTCGCCCACCGTGCTCGGCGCGATCGAGCAGGTCTGCGAGCTGTGGCGCAGCGATGTGGGGCGCCGCGACTTCCTCTCGGGTTCGACGGTCGCCGCGTCCGCGCTGGTCGAGCCGAGCCGTGACTGGTTGATCACCGGGGCGGATCCCCAGGTGGCGCGCGCCGCGGGGGCCCGGGTGGGAGCGTCGGACGTGGCGGCGGTGCAGGCGACGACCGCCGCGCTCACCGACCTCGACCACCGTTTCGGCAGCGGGCATGTGCGGCCGATCGTCGTCCACTACCTGAACAGCGTGGTGTCCGGGCTTCTGGCCGGTTCGTACCGCGACGCGGTGGGCCGGGAGCTCTTCGCCGCGGTGGCCCGGCTGACCGAACTCGCCGGATACATGGCCGTGGACACCGGCCAGCCCGGTCTTGCCCAGCGCTACTACATTCAGGCGCTGCGGCTCGCCCAGGCGGCGGGCGACCGTGGCTACGGCGGGTATGTGCTGGCCGCCTCGATGAGTCATCTGGCCGCCCAGCTGGGCAATCCCCGCGAGATCGCGCAGCTGGCGCGAGCCGCGCAGGAGGGGGCAAGGGGGAGGGTCACGCCCCGCGCCGAGGCGATGTTCTACGCGGCGGAGGCGCGCGGGCACGCGCTGCTCGGCGACGCCCGCGCCACCCAGGAGGTGGCGGCTCAGGCGCTGGCCGCGATGGACCGCGCGGAGTCCGGTGGCCCATCGGGCGACGACCCCGCCTGGATCGCCCACTTCGACAGCTCCTACCTGGCCGATGAGTTGGCGCATTGTCACCGTGACCTCGGCCAGGGCGCGGCCGCTGCCCGCCGCGCCGAGGAGGCCTTCTCCGGCCTCCCCGAGACCAAGGCCCGGCGCCGCGGCATCGGTCTGGTCCTGCTGGCCAGTGCCCAGGTCCAGCAACGAGAGGTCGAGGAGGCATGCCGGACCGGTACCGCGGCGCTCGAACTCCTGGGAACCGTGCGGTCGAGCAGGGGGGCGGAGTATCTGGATGACCTGCGGCGGCGGCTGGAGCCCTACGGACAGGAGCCGGTGGTGAGGGAGTTGGGGGCCCGGATGGAGATCCAGGCGGCATAGTGGCGGATACCGGTCGGTCGCAGGGCTTCCGCCCGGCGCCCGGCCGGGCCCGGAACGGGCGGTCCACGGGCCGGCCGGGAGCAGATCAAGCCACATGCGGCCCGCCCACTCGATGACCGCCCCCGATAGCAGCGTCTCGCGGGCTGCATGTGTTACATCCCACACCCCCGTACAGCGCCTCGTAGCAAGCCCCTCCATTCACCCGGTAGCGTGAACCGACGATTCCGTAGGTCCACGCGCAGTAGGAGTCCCGGTGACGCAGAACGGACAGGGCGACGAGCCGCAGCATCCCGCTGTGCGGCGCGCGCACGAGGGTGTCGTGATGCCGTCCGACGGAAGTGGGCCCTACGTGCCCGAGGTTGCCGGTGAGCACACCGTGCCCGCCGGCGGACAGCCGTGGGGGCAGCCCTGGGGGCCGCAGGACTCCCAGCAGCAGCCTCCGCAGCACCGGGCGCCGCAGCTTCAGCCTCCGCAGCACCAGGCTCCGCAGCTCCAGGCTCCGCAGCACCAGGGCCCGTACCAGCCGCAGGACCCGTACCCGTCGCAGTCCTCGTACCAGCAGCCCGCGCAATCACCCTCCTACGCGCAGCCGTTGCCTCCTGAAGCCGTTCCGGGTGCCGGGGACAGCGACGCCACGCAGTACATCGCGCCGGTCGCGCTCCCGCCCGAGAACCCGGCCGAATCGACCCAATTCCTGGGCTACCGGCAGCAGTCGGCGCAACCGCCGGCCCCTGCGGGGTCCGAGGCCGACCCCACACAGTTCCTGCCTCCGGTCCCGGCGGCGCCGGCCTCGGCCCCGTACGGGATCAGGCCGGGAGCGCCGGAGGACCGTCAGCCGCCCGCCGAGTTCGACAGCCTCTTCCGGTCGGACCGTTCCGCCGACCCGCAAGCCGCGGGTGAGACCCAGCAGTTGCCGCGCTTCGAGCAGCAGCAGCAGCCGGGCGGCGGCCCGTACGGACAGCAGCAGTACCAGCAGCCGCCGCAGGCGCGGCAGTACGCCCCGCAGCCGCAGCCTCCGTCCCGCGCGGCGGCCGGCGAGGGGCGGCGGAAGTCGTCCCGTACGCCGCTGATCGCGGCCGTGGTGGTCGGCTGTGCGGTGATAGGCCTCGGCGCCGGCGCCCTGCTCAGCGGGGGCGGATCCGACAAGAAGGACGACAAACAGCCCGTCGCCTCCACATCGACCGCCGCATCGCAGGCTCCGGACCAGGCCGCTCAGGACCCGGCCAAGCCGCAGGCCGTCTCACTGGACAAGCTTCTCGGTGACAGCAACGACAGCCGTTCGGCCGTGGTGGCCGCTGTCGGCAGCATCAGGGCCTGCCAGAACCTTCCGCAGGCGGCGGCAGCCCTGCGGGGCGCGGCGAAGCAGCGGCACAGCCTGGTCACCAGGCTCGGCGCCCTCACCGTCGACAAGCTGCCGGACAACGCGCAGCTGACGTCGTCGCTCACCAAGGCGTGGAACGCGTCGGCCACCGCGGACGAGCAGTACGCCGCCTGGGCGCACAGGGTCGCGGCCAACGGCAAGAAGGGCTGCAAGCACGGCCATGCCCAGCGCACCGCTGAAGCGGGACGCGGCGACCAGGCGAGCGGTGAGGCGACCGCGGCCAAGAAGCAGGCGTCAGGCCTGTGGAACGCCATCGCCGGGAAGTACGGCCTGACTGCCCGCCGGGGCGACCAGCTCTGACCGGAAGCGGCGGAGCCGGCGTCCTGAAGGGCGCCGGCTCGTCCGCTCCGCGTCCCGTTCCGCTGGGCCGGAGGTCACCGGTCCGTTCGCCGGGTCCGTTCCGCCGGGCCGGAGTTCACTCCTCCAGGGACGCCTGCTCCAGCGTCCGGCCCACGTCGACGGAGTCCCGCTTCACGGCCACCAGCCGCCCCTTGCGCACCACTTGATAGGTCACGTCGTGGTTGACCAGCCGGGGGAAGTCCCGTGAGGCGAGCATGTCCTGAAAGCTCCACCGCAGCGTGGGTGTCAGCCCACCGGTGTGCACGGAGAGGCCGGAGTTGAGTGCGTGGACGAGGTCGTCGGCCGAGATGTGGTCCTGGTTCAGCGACTCGATGGTCCGCCGCAGCACCGTGTAGGCGATCCAGGTGGTCTGGACGCCCGCGTCGGCCGGGTCGATCCGGTCGTCGCCGAACGCGTACCTGCTGATCACATCGCGCATCTGCTGCCAGCGCGGGTCGGTCGTCTGCGGATACCAGCCGGTGACGTACGCCCCTTCGTACGGGCTCCTCCTGCCGCCGGTGCTGTCGATGAGCCCCTGGCTGACACTGCCGAGTACCGAGGCCACCCTGACCTTCTGGCCCGGCTGTTCCAGTCGCCTGAAGGAGTCGAAGAAGGTCTCCGTGCGATCGCCCAGCACCGCGGTCACACAGCCCTTGGCCGCGCGGGCGGACGCGGCCGCCGGCCCGATCTGCGCCGGCAGCCCGGGCCCCGCACCCACGGCGTTCAGTGCCGACTCGGCCTGCGCCGTGTACTCCCCGGCGTCCTCGGTGGTCCGGATGTCGGTGGCCGGGCCCTTGTGTCCCTCGGCCAGGCCGGTGTCGAGCAGCAGGGGAAGGTCGTCGCCGTCGACGCTCTCCGGGCGCACCAGCGCGACCCGCTCGCAGTCACCTGCGAGCTGCCTGCCGTTGCCGGCCAGCAGCGATGCCTGGCCGCCGTTGACCGGGAAGGAGAGCGCCGAGCGGAACTCCTCGGTGGTCACGCCGTAGCCGCCGATGTACGGGATGCCCGCGGCCTCGAGTGCCGGCATGAACGACTGCCCATGGACGCTGTACGAGCCGACGACCGCGGCCACGTCCTCGTCGGCCGCCCGCTTGGCGCACCTGGCCGCGTCGACCAGACTGTTGTGGTCGTTGCAGGTGATGATCCTGAGCACGTGCCCGTCGATCCCGCCCCGGGCGTTCACCCAGCGGGCGTACGCCGTCGCCATGGCCGGCATGCCGGGCATATTGGTCGCCCGGGTGTCCTCGGGGGCCCAGGTCATGATCGTGACGGGGTCCCTGGAGCCCCCTGAGCCTCCAGGGCCACCGCCACAGCCGGTGAGCAGCGGTGCCCCGACAGTCATGCAGAGTGCGAGGACGGTGAAGGAACGTCGCCAACCGGTCATGTGCAAGCACCCTTCCGCCTCCCGGGTAACGCGACGGTGGCCCCTTCTCAACGCTCGGTGACCGCGGAGTGAATTGCGGGGGGCGGGGAACCTCCACAACGGGGGAACGTACGATCGAAATCGTGCAAGGTTCCCCGAACGCTTCCCGTCACGGCCGTCGCTCCACCACCATGGGCGGCATGCCGCTCAACGACATGCCGTGGTGGCGCTGGCGCGCCAATGTGCGCTCGGCGCTGCATATGCTTTCCGACCCGGTCTTCCACCAGGAGTGCTGGCTGGCCGGCCGCGAGGAGTACGGGGACATCACCGACGCCGTCTACCGCCTCGTCGAGGACACCTGGCTCGACAACTGGTCGGCGGAGAAGTACGTCGGGACGGTCTTCCGGGACTCGGGGGAGGCCGCGCTCGTCGACGTGGCCGTGCTGCGGGTGCTGCGCATCATGCACCAGGTGGGGGCGGATGCTCCCGTGTCCGTCTATATGGAACATCACGGCTGGCCGGAGGCCGTCAGGGCCGCCCGGGAGGCGCATGTGCGGCTGGCCGCGGCCGACACCGACGACCCGGACGTGTCCCCGCACACCCTGGAAGTGCTCCGCATCATGACCACGGCCGTCTGACGCCGGACGGTTGTGGCACCCTACTGGGCATGACCGACGAGTACGTCCTCACGCTTTCCTGCCCGGACAAACAGGGCATTGTGCATGCCGTGTCGAGCTATCTCTACATCACGGGCTGCAACATCGAGGACAGTCAGCAGTTCGGGGACCGGGACACCGGCCTCTTCTTCATGCGGGTGCACTTCACGGCCGAGCGGCCGGTGACGCTGGACAAGCTGCGGGCGAGTTTCGCCGCGGTCGGCGACGCCTTCACGATGGACTGGCAGATCCATCGCGCCGATGACCGGATGCGGATCGTCCTGATGGTCAGCAAGTTCGGCCACTGCCTGAACGACCTGCTGTTCCGTTCCCGCACCGGCGCACTGCCCGTGGAGATCGCCGCGGTCGTCTCCAACCACCCGGACTTCGCCGAGCTGGTCGGTTCGTACGGGATCCCGTTCCACCACATTCCGGTGACGAAGGACAACAAGGCGGCCGCCGAGGGCGAGCTGCTGGAGCTCGTCCGTGCCGAGAACGTCGAGCTGGTGGTGCTGGCCCGCTACATGCAGGTCATCTCCGACGATCTCTGCAAGGCGCTGAACGGCCGGATCATCAACATCCACCACTCCTTCCTGCCGAGCTTCAAGGGCGCGAAGCCGTACCACCAGGCGCACGCCCGGGGTGTGAAGCTGATCGGCGCGACCGCGCACTATGTGACGGCCGACCTGGACGAGGGCCCGATCATCGAGCAGGAGGTCGAGCGGGTGGGCCATGAGGTCACCCCGGACCAGCTCGTGGCGATCGGGCGGGACGTGGAGTGCCGCGCGCTGGCGCGAGCGGTGAAGTGGCATGCGGAGCACCGGATCCTGCTCAACGGCCACCGAACGGTGATCTTCGGCTGAACCGCCCGGCGTGGCGGCCGGCCGGGCAGCCGCCCCCGGGCCGTTCGCTACAGCCGGGACAGTGAGGCGGCAGCGAACAGCACGTCCCGGATCGCCTCGCGGTCACCGTCCTGTCCCGCCATGGCCTCCTCCGGAGGCACGTGCCCGGCCGCCAGCCGACAGAACTCCGCCCCGTCCAGGGCCACATGGGCCACGGAGTGGTCGCTGGATCCCACCGCACCGGGGGAATCCAGCGGGATGTACCAGTCACCGCCGCCGGCGCCCTCGATCTCGAGCCGCAGTGAACGGCCCGGCGCACCGGCGGGGACCAGTTGCCGGGGCGGTGCCGCGTGGCCCGCGCGCCGGCGGGCGGCCAGCGTGGCCGGCAGTATCCGGGCGGCCAGGTCGATCATCCGGTTGAGATGCGGGGCGGCGGGCGGGTCGTACGGATAGTCGACGGCGTCCGCGATGTCGCCGGCGTGCACCCAGCACTCGAAGGCGCGGTCGAGCAGCGAATCGCGCATGGGAAGGGTGAACTCCCCGTACGGTACGCCCAGTTCGGCGACGCCGCCGCCGGCGAAGGAGACCGTGCGGATCAGTGTGTGGCTCTGCTCGCGCCACGGCTCACGGATCGTGCGGGTCGGCGGGGCGGAGAGCGTGCGCCAGTACATCGCGGTGCGCTCCGCCGGGGAACGGGGGAGCGCACCGACCCGGGCGCCGTCCGGGGAGTCGCCCAGCAGTTTCTTCAGCGAGTCCTCCAGGCCGAGCGCCGCGGAGACCAGGCCGTCCACGGTCAGCAGGTGCCCGATGACGCCGGCGACCGTGGTCCTGCGGGATGCGGCATGCTCGTTCTCGTACCACTTCAGCCGCACCGGGGCGTGCCACTCGGCATCGCCGAAGTCATTGAGCAGCGCGTCGAGCCTGGCGGTCTCCGCGTCGTAGGGAGCGGCCCAGCCAGGCACCGGTATGCGAGCGGGCCTGCGGATCAGGCACCCCTGGAGCACCCGGGAACGCAGCATCGGATCGAGGTCCAGGTTTCGCTCGGAGTGCAGCAGCGCCACCGCGTCCCGCAGGCGCAGCGCCTCGTCGGCGCACGGGGCGCAGTCCGTGAGATGCGCCTCCACAGCCTCCGTCTCCTCGAAGGAGCAGGCCGACAGCGCCCAGGCGCCGAGCAGGGACTTCAGCACCCGGTGGGAGAGGTTCATCGGTGGCGCCGGCAGTATCGGCAGGTCGTCGGCCGCGCCCCGCGGGCTCGGTATACGGGGCACAGGATCCTCCTCCGGCATTCCGGCCGGCTCGTCGGCGGGCCCGGTCACAGCGCCCGGCCGTATCCGGGTGGCGACGTGTCTCCCGCGCCGCCGGCAGGGAAGCCGCCCTCTTCGGTGCGGGTGTTCGCCGTGGAGAGCAGTTGCAGCCCCAGGCGGAGCCGGCGCCGCGCCTCGTCCTCCGTCACGCCGAGGTCGGCCGCGGTCTGACGGTAGTCCCTGCGCTGGAAGTACGCGAGCTCCAGCGCCGCCCGCAGGGGCGCCGGCATGGAGGTGACGATGTAGTCGGCGCGGGCGGCCGCCGACGCCCTGCGCACCTTCTGCTCCAGCTCCTCCGTGGTCCCCTCGCCGGTCGCGGCCAGTGACGCCACCTCGGCCTGCCGCAGCCGCTGCACGGCCTGCCGGTGCGCGAGTGTGGCCACCCAGGACCGCATCGACCCATGTTTCGGGTCGTATGCGTCGGGATGCTCCCAGACCTGGACAAAAACCTCGCGGGTGATCCGGTCCGCGGCCTCGTCGTCGTCCAGCACACGGTGGGCCAGGCTGTGCACGAGGGACGCGAACCGGTCGTAGAGCTCACCGAGCGCCGCGGCCTCGCCGCGGGCGAGCCGCTGCTGCATCCTGCGGTCCCACCGAGGTGGTGCGTCCTTCGGCATAAGGCCCCCAAACATCTGCCTCTTGTCGTTTCGACAGTAGTCGGGTGTGCCGGATGAGTGCTCCCCCTTTGCACCAAGTGCGGCCTTGAGGATGCCGTGGGCAGGGAGGAATCCGCCGGTCGAGCGCCGGTCGAACGATCTTTTCTGTCTGGAATCTTCTGTGTCTTCTTGAGGGGTCCGGTGTTTCATGGTGAGGGTGGTGGGCAGCCGCGAGGTGGAAGCGAAACTTCCGGATCTTCCGGACCGACAGGTGAAAGGTCCAGTCACGTGATGCTGAACGTGGACGAAGCCCGGCACGGCGAGTGGGTCGTGCTGCGTGTTTCCGGTGAACTGGACCTGGTGAGCTCTCCCGCGGTGCGGCAGCGTGTCCACGACGCGGTCGCCGTCGGCTGCCACGATGTGGTGCTCGATCTCTCCGACGTGGTGTTCTGCGACTCCAGTGGTGTGGGTGTGCTGATCGCCGCCCGTCGGCTGATGCGTTCCTGCCAGGGCAGGCTCCGGCTGGTGCTGCCTTCCCAGGGCCGGGTGGGCGGTATGTCGGGCCAGGGTTCCGCCGCCCATGTGAACAAGGTCCTCGCGGCACTCGGTGTCCGCCGGCTCTTCGAGGTGTACGCGGGTGTCGGCGACGCCACGGCGGAGGACGCGGAGCCGCTCTCGGCCTGAGCCGTGTCCGCGAAGTCCCGGCCGTGAGATGGTCACCGAGCGTTGATACCGGGTTGTGTCCTTCGAGCGGGTCGTTACGGGCCGGAGTCGTGGCCGTGCTCCGGTACCCTCCGGTGGATGCGAATGACCGTGGTGCGTGGAAACGCCGTCGCTGCCGGGGAAACGGCCCCGGGGCGGGGAATGCGCGCCGTTCGCACCGTACGCGGGTGCGAAAAGCGCCCTCGTTCGACTGTCCGCAACAGGCGTCGCACAGTATGCACCACGCCTACTCCTTCGTGCTGGAATATGCCTGAAGCGCTTGTTGCGGTGACTGTACGTCAACCATGCTGTCTCTCCGAGGAATCACGGTCCGTGACTCCTGGGAGGCGCTAGGCGATGTGTCCGCCGGTTCGGATGGTGTGAGCGGTGCAGGTGCTTCAGGTTCAGCTGGAGGTCGGACCCGATCCCGCGGAGGTGGGACGGGCCCGTAGGTGGGCGCGGTCCAGGCTCGTCGGGTACGGCATAGGGGCCGACGAGCCGCTGGCCGAGACACTGATCCTGCTCATCTCCGAGCTGGTCACCAATGCGGTGGTGCACACCGGCTGTCCGGCCGTGCTGCGGCTGCTGTTCGGTCCCGCCGACTGTGCGGGCACGGTCAGGGTCGAGGTCGTCGACGCCAGCACCTGTCCGCCCCGGCCGCGTCACGCGGAGGGCGGGGACACCAACGGCCGCGGTCTGGAACTGGTCGACGGCCTCGCGGACCGGTGGGGCTGGCAGCCCGAGGGGCACGGCAAGTCCATCTGGTGCGAGTTGGACCGGGCCGATTGCAACGGGATCGGGGGCGCACCGGTGGGCGCGGATGATGCATTCGGGGTCGGTGTCTACGACCCCCCGTGCGCCGTCATCAATAGGGCATAGCACGCAAAGCCCTGCCCTGCTGTTGACGCGGCGTACTGGTCTGATCACTCTTGGAGCAGCGATGCGCCGCCAAGGGGCGCCGAGGGAGCCGGGGGGCTCCGCCTCGGCGGGCGCGGATCGCGATTCGGCGGCGGTTCCCCCGGGGCAGGGGGGAACGGGCTTACGCCGGACCGGGCGGCGGTCACCGTGATGGGCCGCCGTCCGGGACACAACGGGGGCCGCGAGGTGTTCTGACACTCCGACACCCGCGGCTCCGCGCAGAGGACTTCGCTGAGCCGTCCGCTCCACCCTTCCGGGAAGCGTCACGCGGACGACGCGTGCCGTTCAGCCGCTCGGCCCTCCCGGCCTGTGAACCTTCGATATGACAAGAGGACACAGGAGCCAAGGGAGTCCATCCGTATGCCCGCTGATGACAGAGCCCTCCCCGCCCAGCCCGCCCGCCGCCGCTTCCTGGCCGGATCGGCCCTCGCGCTCGGCGCAGCGGCCGTCGCGCAGCTTCCGTTCTCCGGCACCGCGGCCGCGGTGGTGCCCGGGGCGGTCGCGCCCGCTCTCCCCGACGGGGTCTTCACGCTCGGTGTCGCATCCGGTGATCCGCTCCCGGACGCCGTCGTGCTGTGGACCCGGCTCGCTCCCGATCCGCTGAACGGCGGTGGGATGCCTGATGCGCCGGTGACCGTCGAGTGGCAGGTGGCCGACGACAGGCGCTTCAGCAAGATCGTGCGCAAGGGCACCGCGCAGGCCGTCCCGGAGCGCGGACACAGCGTGCACGTGGATGCCACCGGGCTCAGGCCGGGCCGGCAGTACTGGTACCGCTTCCGCTGCGGCGGCCAGATCTCGCCGGTCGGCCGCACCCGTACCGCGCCGAGTCCGCTCTCCAGCGGCGGCAGGCTCCGTATTGCTCTCGCCTCCTGCCAGAACTGGCAGCAGGGTTTCTTCACCGCGTACGCCGACATGCGCGCCCAGGACCCCGACCTGGTCCTCTTCGTCGGCGACTACATCTACGAGTCGACGCCCGTCGCGACGTCGGTCCGCGTCCACGAGGGGACGGGCGAGCCGTACAGCCTGACCCAGTACCGCAACAGGTACGCCCAGTACCGCACCGACCCCGACCTCCAGGCGATGCACGCCCACGCCCCCTGGGTGGTGACCTTCGACGACCACGAGGTCGACAACGACTACGCCGGGCAGGTGCCGCAGGATCCGGCGAAGCAGTCGCACGACGCCTTCGTCAGCCGGCTCACCGCCGCGTACCAGGCGTACTACGAGCACATGCCGGTGCGGGCCGCCGCGGTGCCTGACGGCCCGCACATCCAGATGTACCGGCGCTTCGACTACGGGCGGCTCATCCGGCTGAACGTCCTCGACACCCGCCAGTTCCGCAGCGACCAGGCCATCACCCAGGCGGGCGCCCAGGACCCTGCCCTGACCATGCTCGGAGCCGAACAGCGCGCCTGGCTGCTGAGCGGGCTGAACCGCTCACCGGCCCGCTGGAACGTCATCGCCTCGCAGATCATGATGGCCGAGACCGACCTCCAGCCGGGTGCGGGCAAGCTCTGGTACTACGACGCGTGGGACGGCTACCAGACCGAACGCGACGCGATGCTGAAGGTGTTCCAGCACGTGCGCAACCCGCTGGTGCTCTCCGGCGACCGCCACTTCACGATGATCAGCGATCTGAAGAAGGACTTCGCCGACCCCTCGTCGGCCGTGGTCGGTGCGGAGTTCGTCGGCACCTCGATCTCGAGTGGCGGAGACCAGGACCAGGCGGCCTTCCACCAGCAGTGGGACCCGCTGAAGGCCGACAACCCGCACTGGAAGGTCATCGACGCCCACCGCGGCTACCACCTCTTCGACATCGCTCATGAGACGGTGTTCGCCCAGGTCCGGGTGGTCGACACGGTGCTGGGCAAGAAGTCCGGCGCGAGCACGCAGGCCCGGCTGCTGGTGCGGTCGGGACGGCCGGGTGTGCAGTTGCTGCCCTAGGGGCGGCGGCTCCGCCCGCCGGCCGGGGCGAGGTCAGGTCTTGGCGCCGCTGCGGAAGGTGCGCCGGTAGACGGTGGGCGGGACACCCAGAACGGCCTGCAGATGCTGCCGCATCGACTGGGCCGTGCCGAATCCGGCGTCCTGGGCGATCTGGTCCATCGGCAGATCCGACGACTCGAGCAGATGCCGGGCTCGCTCCACCCGTTGGCGCGTCAGCCACTGCCCGGGGCTGATCCCGGCCTCCTCGCGGAAGCGGCGGGTGAAGGTACGCACCGACATGGATTCCCGCTCGGCCAGGTCGCGCAGCTGGATCGGTTCGTGCAGCCGTCCCAGTGCCCAGCTGCGGGCGGCGGACGTGTTCGCCAACCCCGGTTCGGGAAGCGGGCGTTCGATGTACTGCGCCTGGCCGCCGTCGCGGTGCGGCGGTACCACGGTGCGTCGGGCCACCTCGTTGGCGACTGCCGTGCCGTGATCGCGCCGCACCAGGTGCAGGCACAGATCGATGCCGGCAGCCACCCCGGCCGATGTCAGCACGTCGCCGTCGTCGACGAACAGGACACCGGGATCGACCCGGACGGACGGGAAGAGCCGCTGGAAGTGCTCGGCGGACGCCCAGTGGGTGGTGGCCGGGCGCCCGTCGAGATATCCGGCGGCGGCCAGTACGTAGGAACCCGTGCAGATGGACACCAGCCGGGTGCCGGGTGCGATGTGTGCGAGGGCGGCGGCGAGCTCCTCCGTCAGCCGGCCCTCGGTGTGCACCGGGCCCAGTTCGTACGAGGCGGGCACCACCACGGTGTCGGCGCTGCCGAGTGCCTCCGGGCCGTTCTCGACCATGATCGAGAAGTCCGCGTCGGTGCGGACCGGACCCGGCGGGCGGACGGAGCAGGTCGCCACCTCGTAGAGCGGGCGGCCCGCGGAGCCCAGCGGGCGGGTGAAGATGCGGTGCGGGATGCCGAGTTCGAAGGGGAGCAGTCCGTCCATCGCGAGAACGACGACCCGGTGCGGTCGGGACATGGGGTTCCTCCCCCGTGAGACGGGCCTGGTGGTCCAGACCACTCCTTGATATGCACATTCACTGTGACTGACAAGCGCCCGGCCGGCCAGGCCATTCCCCGTACGACGGAGGTCTGACGGATGGGCGGCCCGTGCGTGGCCCGATCCTAGCGAAGCCTGTCCTTCGGGCCACTCGTTCGGGCTGCCCGCACCGGTGATGCTGAGGCCGTGACGCAGACAAGCGAGACCCTGGGCACAGAGGATCAGCAGCCCGCCGTACGCCGACCGCGCCTGCACCGGGCCTGGTTCGTCGCGGCGGTCACCTTTGTCACGATCATCGGCTCCGCTGCGTTCGCCTCGCTCCCGGGCCTGTTGATCGACCCGCTGCACCAGGAATTCCACTGGTCGCGCGGCCTGATCGGCTTCGCGGTGTCGGTCAACCTCGCTCTGTACGGACTGACCGCTCCGTTCGCCGCCGCCCTGATGGACCGGTTCGGCATCCGGCGGGTGGTCGCCGTCGCCCTCACCGTGATCGCCGTCGGATCACTGCTCACGGTGTGGATGACGGCGGCCTGGCAACTGGTCCTGTACTGGGGGCTGCTCGTCGGGCTGGGCAGTGGATCGATGGCACTCGCCTTCGCGGCCACCGTCACCAACCGTTGGTTCACCGCCAAGCGCGGCCTTGTCACCGGCGTACTGACAGCCGCCGGGGCATCGGGCCAACTGGTCTTTCTGCCCGGTCTCTCCTGGCTGGTCACGCACCACGGCTGGCGCCCCGCAGCCGTCACCGTGGCGCTCGCCGCGCTGTCGGTGGTGCCTCTGGTCTGGCTCCTGCTGCGCGACCACCCGGCGGACGTGGGGACTGCGCCGTACGGCTCCGCGGTGTTCGTGCCGAAGCCGCCGCCGGCGACCGGGGCCGCGCGCCGCACGGTCACGGTGCTCGTCAAAGCGGCCCGCACCGGCCCGTTCTGGCTCCTCGCCGGGACCTTCGCGATCTGCGGCGCATCGACGAACGGACTGGTCAAGACACACTTCGTGCCCGCCGCACACGACCACCACATGCCCGTCACGATGGCCGCTTCGCTGCTGGCCGTGATCGGTGTCTTCGACATCGTCGGCACCATCGCATCCGGCTGGTTCACCGATCGCTTCGAGTCCCGCCGACTGCTGGCGATCTACTACGCGCTGCGCGGCATCTCGCTGCTGTTCCTTCCGCTGCTGCTCCACCCGTCCATCCACCCGCCGATGGTGCTCTTCATCGTCTTCTACGGTCTGGACTGGGTGGCGACGGTCCCCCCGACGATCTCCCTCTGCCGTGAGTACTACGGCGAGGACAGCGCCATTGTCTTCGGCTGGGTCCTGGCCTCGCACCAGGTCGGCGCCGCACTGGTCGCGTTCCTCGGCGGGCTGGCGCGCGATGTCTTCGGTTCGTACGACGTGGTCTGGTACGCCTCGGGCGCGCTGTGCGCGGTGGCGGCGCTGATGGCGCTGGTGATCAGGCAGCGGCCTGCGGTGCCGGTAATGCCTGTGGTGCCGGCGGCCTGACCGGGGTCAGGCAGGGGGGAGCATCCCGCTGCCGGGGGACACGAGGGGAGAACCCCACGTACGGCGGGGCGGGGATTCCCGTACAACCGTCCGGGTGCCGTGCGGGTCTCTTCACACAGCCGCGCGGCCGCGCGGGCACGTTTTCCGTGTGTCTCTGTCCGGAGGGCATCATGCGATCTGCCACAGGAGTTCGTGCGCTGCGGGTCGCGGCCGGTGCGGCCAGCGCCGCGGGGCTGGTCGGGGCGCTGACGGCAGTCCCCGCCGCGGGCGCCGGCCGGGCGGCAGCGGGCCCGGACCTGGTCATCGCGGAGCACGCACCGGTCAGCGGCGTGCGGCCGGGCAGCTCGACGGGGATGTCGTTCGCGGTGAAGAACCGGGGGGACGCCCCCGCCACCCGGGTGGTGCTCTATCTCAACGGCTCACAGGGCCTCGCCTTCGCCGAGAGGTACACGAACTGCGCATACGAGGACACCCCGGCCCAGGACGAGGGCCCCGCCCAGGTGAACGCGGTCTGCGCCGTCGGGCAGACACTGGAGCCCGGCGCGGTCTATGCGCCGGAGAAGCCGGTGGGTCTGCACATCCTGGACCGTGCGCTGTACGAGAGGTTCGGCGTGAACGCCCAGGCGGACTCGCCCTCCTTCCCCGGCGGGACAGGGCGCGCAGCGGGGACCGGCCCGGTACTGCGCCTCGTCGAGCAGCAACCGCCCGCCGATCCAGGAGCGGTCCACGGCGACTACGGGCTCAGCGTGCCGATCACCGCGGACAGCAGCGCGGACTTCGCGCTCACCGGGGCGAGGCTCAGGGGAAAGAGGGGCGCCACCGTCACGGCCGGTGTGACGTTCGCCAACCGGGGGCCGGCGTGGGTGGCCAACGACGTTTCCTCACCCATCGGCGTCTTCGACGTCCGGCTCCCGCCCGGCACCAGGGTGACCGGGGCCCCCGACTTCTGTCGTCCGGCCGGGGCCGGCGGCGCGAAGGGCAGGAGCGCGACCGGCAGCGGCTCCGTCTACCGCTGCACGACCCCCTACGACTACGCCGACGCACACAGCGAGCGTGCGTATCCGTTCCGGCTGCGCATCGACAGAGTCGTCAGGAACGCCACCGGCACAGTCGCGTTCGTGAGGGGCGATCACCGCTGGGGGACGCTGCCGTTCGACAGGAACCCGGCCGACAACACCGCGGAGATCGTCGTCAACGCATCGGATACCGGGGGCGGCCCGGTCACCCCGCACGCGAGTGCCCCGCCCGGCTCCGCTTCCGCGGGCTCCGCTTCCGCGGGCTCCGCGTCCGTGAGCGGTGGGGCGGGGGGCGACGAGCTTGCCGACACCGGGGCCGGTGACTCCCTGTTCGCCGGGGGAGCGGCAGCCGGGGCGCTGCTGGCCGGCGGTGCGCTCCTGCTCACTTCGCGAGAGCGGATGCGATCTTCCGTGCGTCGGCGGCCAGTTCGCGGAACATCCCGCTGATCGGATTGGTGAACCCGGTGAAGTACAGGCCGGGCGCCCCTTTCGGCGCACGGCCGCCGTGCACCACCGGACGGCCGCGCGCGTCGAGCACATCCAGACCTCCGACGAGCCCTTCCAGCCCGCGCCGGTAGCCGGTAGCGGCGATCACCGCGTCGGGCGAGATCCTGGAGCCGTCGGCCAGCACCACCTTCCCGTCGTCGAAGGAGTCCACCGCGGCGACCGGTTCGACCCGGCCGGTCCGTATCGCATCGATCAGACCCACGTCCTGCACCGGGATCGCGCCCTGGCGCACCCGCGTGTAGAGACCGGTGTCCGGGCGCGGCAGCCCCTGCGCGGAGAGGTCGGGCACCGAGATCCGGCAGATGACGCTGCCCGCCCGGTCCACCAGAGCGGTCGGCAGCCGCCGCACCATGATGCCGGTGGCCTGCGCGGGCCAGCCCGCCGTCGAGCGCCGGACTATGTGCGGCACCGTACGCACCGCGAGCCGCACCCGCCCCGCACCGCCCTCGATCAGATCCACCGCGATCTCGGCGCCGGTGTTCCCGGCCCCGACGACCAGCACGTCCTGGTCCGTGTACGGCGCGCTGTTGCGGTACTCGCCGGCGTGCACCAGCTCTCCGCCGTACGTCCGGGCGCCCGCCCAGTCCGGCAGTTTCGGGGTGTGGTTGAACCCGGTGGCCACGACCACGGCCCGCCCGGTCAGCTCCCGTCCGCCGGTCGCGTGCAGCAGCCATCCCGGGCCCTCGGTGCGGGAGATGCCGGTCACCTCGACGCCCGTCACGATCTCCAGCTCGTGGAACTGCGCGTACTTCTCCAGATACCGGATGACGTTGTCCCGGGACACCCACCGGCCGAAGGAGCGGGGTATCGGCAGTCCTGGCAGAGAGGAGAGCCGCCGGGTGGTGTGCAGATGAAGGCGGTCGTAGTGTCTGCGCCACGAAGCCGCGACGTCCTCGGACTTCTCCAGCACGACGGCCCGTACGCCCCGCTCGCGCAGTGCGGCCGCAGCGGCCAGCCCCCCTGGCCCGGCGCCGATGACATAGACGGGCCGACCGTCGTTCGTATCGTCCATGAAACGGAGCGTAATCGCCGATTCGGGTGGTGGGTCTCGGTCAAGGGCACAAGCGATTGCGAATTGATCACGCATGTGCACGTTCTGCGTGAGACATCTTCACCGCCAAGGCCTGACGCACCGTCATATTGCGGTGTTCCGGCGCACTGTCACGGCGGTCCTCATCCGTCGACCGGCCCGGTGTGCGGCGAGGCTCCCGGGTTCCCGCCGGCTCACGGCCAGAGCAGCTCCTTCGTCCAGCCGTCGCCCCCGGCGCGCCGGTAGCGCAGGCGGACATGGCGTCGGCGCGCGTCGCCCTGGAAGAACTCCACCTCGACGGGGTCCAGTACATAGAGCGTCCAGGTCGGCGCCGGGGTCTTTGGATCGGCCTGAGCGCGTTCCCATGCTTCGTCCGACGTCTGCTCCAACTCGGCCTGCGATGAGAGCACTCCACTCATCCGTCCGGTGAGCGCCGCTGCCAGTGCGCCGGTCGAGCGGGCGTGCAGATCGGCCTGCCCGGCGGCGGACGGCGCCGCGGTGACGGGACCCCGCACCCGGACCTGGCGGGCCTGCGCCGCCCAGTAGAAGCCGAGCGCGGCCTCCGGGTGGGCGGCGAGCTGACGGCCCTTGGCGCTGGTGGAGTGCGAGGCGAAGTGCCAGCCCTGTTCGTCCGCACCGTGCAGCATCACGGTCCTGACATCCGGGCGGCTCGCCTCGTCGACGGTGGCCAGCGTCATGGTGTGCGGCTCGGGCTGCCCCGCTCCTGCCGCGGCGCGGAGCCACTGCCGGAAGAGCGGCAGGGGTGCCGCAGGGGCGGTGTCCGGGTCGAACCGCGGCAGTTCGGGGAGATCCCAGACCCGCAAGGTGTGCAGAAAGGCGGTGAAGTCGTCCATGCGGCTCATTCTCGCGGTGAACCCCGGGGAACACCGATGGCGGACCACATCAGTGGTCCGCCATCGGTGCGACAGGACGAGGAGGGTGGCCGGCGCCTACCTGGTCGGCTTCTTTCCCGTGATGCCCATGTGGACCAGAAGGGTGAGGGCCGGACGGAGGTCGGCCTGCTTCACGCCCCAGGTCTGGAAGCCCTTCTGATGCGCGGCAACGGCGGCCAGCATCGTGACCAGCGAGCCCGCCATGGCGGCGGGGCTGACGTCCTTGTCGACCTTGCCCTTGGCCTGCAGTTCCTTCACCGCTTCGGTGAGTGAGCCGTTGACCGAGTTGAGGATCTTCATGCGGATCTTGTAGAACCGCTTGTCGCCCTCCGCCGCGCCCAGGTCGACGACCCGGAGGATCGCGTCGTTGCGCCGCCAGAAGTCGAGAAAACCTTCGACGAGCTCCTCGGCGGTCTGCCGGCCGGCCTTGCCGGCCCAGGAGCGGCCGGAGACCAGGCCGGTCAACCCGGCACCCTCCTTGGCCATTTCCTCGGCGATCTCGAGGACGGCGCCCTCGACGTCCGGGAAGTACTGGTAGAAGGTCGCGGGTGAAGTCCCCGCCTTCCGGGCGACGTCGATGACTTTGACGTCCCGGTACGGCGAGGAGCTGAGCATTTCGCTGAGGCAGTCGAGTAGCTTCTGCCGCGTCGCCTGGCCGCGTCGTCCGGCTACGCGGCCGTCGACGGTGCGTACTTGTCCTGTCATGCCGTCAGCTTACCGAGGGGTGATCGGAGCGCGATTCGGCCGACTGCAAATGGGGTTCGGGCTGGTAATGGGGCGGGTTCCGGCATCAGTAATGTTATCAACAGGCTGTGGATAACATCCGTGGACAAGTGGGGGACCAAGGCCGCCCCGGGGTAATTTCTGATCAGATGTTCGATTTATCTGTGGATGGAGTGCGAAGGCGGCCCACGGTGCCCGGCGGCGGAAGGCCGCTCGGGCAGGGCAGAGCGGGAAAGTGAGCGCCGGACACCCTCGGATGTCCGGAACATGGTGAGACACCCCGGTCCGCCCCCGGGTTCGCAACCACCGCTTCCGCCAGCAACAATCAGGGTGCGCACCGCTCACCGGTGCCCAGTGGTGAGACGCTGAACGCAGCTGTATTTCGCGGGCCCCCTTCCCCGGGTCCCGTACGGGGAGGTGGCAGGCACGTGGTGGAGCAGCTGACGCAGCACGATCCGCGGAGGATCGGCCCGTTCGAGGTGCTCGGGCGGCTCGGGGCCGGCGGCATGGGGCTGGTCTACCTGGCGCGCTCCGCGTCGGGCCGGCGCGTGGCGATCAAGACGGTGCGGACCGAGCTCGCCGAGGACCAGCTGTTCCGCGTCCGCTTCTCGCGCGAGGTGGAGGCCGCCCGTGCGGTCAGCGGCTTCTACACGGCGGCCGTCGTGGACGCCGACGCCAAGGCCGCCGTTCCCTGGCTGGCCACCGCCTATGTCCCCGCGCCCTCGCTCGAGGAAATAGTGAATGAGTGCGGGCCGATGCCCGCTCAGGCGGTCCGCTGGCTGGCGGCCGGTATCGCCGAGGCGCTGCAGTCCATTCACGGCGCGGGACTCGTGCACCGCGACCTCAAGCCCTCCAACGTGCTGGTGGTGGAGGACGGGCCGCGGGTCATCGACTTCGGCATCGCATCGGGGGTCTCCAACACCCGGCTGACCATGACGAACGTCGCGGTCGGCACACCGGCGTACATGTCGCCCGAGCAGGCGAAGGACTCGCGCAACGTGAAGGGCGCGAGCGATGTGTTCTCGCTCGGCTCCACGCTGGTGTTCGCGGCGACCGGCCATGCGCCCTTCCATGGCGCCAATCCGGTCGAAACGGTGTTCATGCTGCTCAGGGAGGGCCCCAATCTGGAGGGCCTGCCCGATGAGCTGAGACCGCTGATCGACGCGTGTATGCAGCCGGAGTTCCTCCGGCGGCCCAGCCCGGAGGATCTGCAGGCCCAGCTGGCCCCTCACCTCTTCGCTTCGGGCGGCGACGACAGCGGGACGGCGTCGGCATGGCTGCCCGAGCGGGCCACCGCCATGATCGAGACCCGCCGGGGCGGACGGCCCGCCGTGGTGCCCAGGCCCGCGAGTCCCTCGCCACCGCCGAGGCCCGCCTACGAGCCGCCCGCGCCGCAGCGCGGTCAGCACCGGCAGCAGCCGCACCATCAGCCGCAGCACGGCCCGCCGGAAGGCCCGGTCAGGCTGCCCGGCGCGCAGCTGCCCATCGGACCGGGCCCCCGGGTCGCCGAGGCCCGTGCGCACGCCGTGTTGCAGACCGGGCCCGCCACCGGCTGGGTGCGGCCACCCGCCGGTGTGAGCAGCGCCGATGCGGCGCTGCCCGCTCCCGCACCGCAGCCCGTCCCGGCCCCCGAGGGGCCTGCCCGCTGGCGGCCGTGGCGCTTCCGCATGTCGAACGACGTGTGGGGCACCCCGGTCGTCGAAGGGGACCTGCTGTACGTCACCTCCTTCGAGGTGCACGCCCTGGATGTGGCCAGCGGGCGGCGGCAGTTCAAGACCAAGGACGTCGCCTGGGCGATGGCCGCGTCCGGCGGCCGTATTCACGCGTCCGACGGGCCGACCCTCTACGCACTCGACGGAGCCGACGGCAGCGACCTCTGGCGGCTGACGACCGACGCCTGGGTCTACTCGCTCCAGGTCGACCGCGGCACTGTGGTCACCGGCACCCGCGGTGGCGGTGTGCAGGCCTGGGAGGCATCCAACGGCGAGAAGCTGTGGGAGATCGCCGGGGCACAGACGGACTTCGAGACGCCCGAGGCCGGCCCCGCGGTCCACGACGACACGGCGTACGTCTGGAAGGACGCCAGACTCCTCGCCCTCGACCCGCGCACCGGCGCCGAGCGCTGGTCGTACCCCGTCGGTGACGCGGCAGCCTGCGGAGGCGTACCGGTGCGGATCACGTCCGCGGAGGACGGCTGCGTCTATGTGGCCGCGGGCACCCGGGTCCTGTCCATCGACCGGGCTTCCGGCCGGGTTCGCTGGCACTTCGAGGCCCCCGCGGTCTTCCTCTCCGCCCCGGCCTTCGTACCGGGTCCCGCGGTGGCCGGCGGGGGTGTCTACCTGGCCGACTACCTCGGCACGGTGTACGCGCTCGACGCCACCACCGGGAAGGACCGCTGGCGCATCGCCACGGAGTCGCGCCAGTCGGTGCACCCCGTACTGGTCGTCCAGGGCAACGTCCATGTGGGCAGCGGCAGCGCGCTCTACACACTCGACGCCGTGACCGGAACCCCCAAGTGGCGGTTCGCGGCGGGCGCCGAGGTCGTGGGTGCGCCCGTGGTGGCCGACGGCCGCCTGCACTTCGGATCGGCGGACCACTGTCTGTACACGCTGGACGCGGTGGGCGGGCAGCTGCGCTGGAAGCTGGCTACCGGGGGAGAGATCACCGGGTCTCCGGTGGCCCGTGCCGGGGTGGTGTACGCATGCAGCAAGGACCGCTGTGTGTACGCGCTTGACGCGGTGAAGGGCACGGGGACGGGACGCTGAGACCGGGACGGGCCGGTCCGGGGGCTGTTACGCCGCCGTTCCGTCCCCGGGCCGGACCGGAGGCTCCCGGCAGGGCCGCTGCTACTTGCGCGGCTGCCAGGTGCCCGGCTGTGCCCTCGTCGCACCCGGCTCGTCGGGAGCCGTCAGGTCCGCCGGCAGATCGGACGAGGAGAACCGGATCGTGTCAGGCCCGGCCTCGCCTTCGTACGGCGGATACGGCTCGTAGCCGGGCGCCCCAGGGGCCTCGGGAGCCCCGGGTGCACTGTCGGTCCGTTCCGCCCGCTCCGCGCGGGCCCGGCGGCGCCCGCTCATCAGCCCGGCGCCGGCCAGCATCAGGAACCCGCCGGCCAGTGCGGAAGCGACGCCGACACCGAGCCCCGAGCCGTCACTGCTGATCGCCAGGGTGTGCTCGGCCATGCCGACCCGGACCATCCACAGCACCGTGAACCCGATGGTGATCAGTCCGGCCAGCAGGACGAGCAGCCGCGAGCGCAGCAGCACGCCGATCAGGACGACCAGGGCAGCGAAGGCGAACGGGATCAGGATGGATCCGCCCGCGTCGGGCCTGTTGTCCGTGATGCCGTTGAAGAGGTCCTGGATGCGGTAGGCGCTGCCGTGACGGCCGTCGTACCAGATACGGAAGGGGCTGAATACGGCGGCCGCCGCTCCGAGGAGAGCCACCAGAGAGCCAAGGACATTGCGGATCATCATCGGTCTCCTTCGGCGGATCTCAATGCAGACGCTACGCCGGGGCTCCGGGCCCCGCCATAGGGACCGTATGCCCCGTGTACCCGGGGTGTATCAGCCCTGCACCGATCCGGACACAGGCACGGCATGCAAGGAACCCGGCACCTGGGACTGCGGTCGGAGGGCTGCTACGTTGACGGCCGAAACGGGGGAGACATCATGTTCGCAAGGCGTTTGAGGTTCGGCACGGTCCTGGTGGCGGTGGTGCTTTCACTGACGGGGTTCTCGCGGAGCCACCACGGGCACAGTTCGGGCGGCGGCTGTTCCAGCAGCAAGAGCCACAGCAGCTCGACCACTCACCACCACTACTACGACGATGACGACGACTACTCCGGCTCGTCGAGCGGGTCGACCAGCGGGTCGACGTCCAGCAGGTACACGCCGACACCGGGTCCCACGCCGTCGGCCGCTGCGACCGTCGTCACGTGTGTGACGAAGGGCTCCACATCGGCGACCGTCAAGGTGTCCGCCTCGCGGGGCAGCGGTACGCACAACTACCAGGTCACGATGGACTTCCTCGGAGCGGACGGCACGACCGTCGACAGCGGCGAAGCGGCAGTTCAGGTGTACAGCGGATCGCGGGCGACCCTGAAGGTCCCGATGGACGACCCTGCCAAGGTCTCCGGCGTCACGAAGTGTGTCGTCCGCTCGGTACGCACGCTGTACTGATCGCGCACCGACCGGTCGGCGGTGCCCGGTGCCCGGTGCCCGGACGCGCAGAGGCCGCGGTGGCACCCCCTCCGGGCCACCGCGGCCGTCGCCCCCGCGATGTGGTTACTAGGCGGTTTCGGAACCCGCGTGGTTCTCGGCCGGCTTGATGACCTTCGGCTCCGAGCCCGCGTGGTTCTCCAGAGGGGTGGCCGTGGCGCCGTCGGCGGCGGGGCTCCCCGCGTGGTTCTCCTGGTTGGTGGTGGTCGTGGCCTTCTTGGCTTCGGTCATCGTCGTCAGCTCCATCGAGATCAAGGCTTGTGCGATCGGCTGTGCCCGTCCGGCAACTCCCCCGGGGGCTGCCGGACGGGCACATTGGGGCCGTTCACCGTAACGGTGTGTCCCCGCGGCGAACCGTCTGTCCCCCGACGCTACGGGCCGCTGAGAAGAAGACTGCCGGAGGGCGATAAACGATCGATGAACGCCCAGCCGGTGAGGGTACGTTACGCGGCTGCCGGGCTCAGCAGCCGCCGGACGTCGTCTGCTTCCGCGGCACCCGACTGCTCGTAGATGGCGAGTGCCTCCCGCCAGCAGGCCCGCGCCCGGTCGGACTGACCGAGCTCTTCCAGCGCGCGGCCCAGCACGGTCAGGACGTTCCCCCGCATCCAGTCACCGCCGATGACCCGCAGCGCCAGGGCCTGTTCGGCGCGTGGAGCCGCCTGAGCGGGCCGCCCGGCGGCGAGATGCGCCTCCGCGATACGGAAGTGCGTCGAACCCTCCCAGAGGCGCTGGCGGTTCTCCTGGAAGACCTCGAGCGCCTTGGAGAGTTCCTTCAGCGCCTCGTCCGACCGGCCGGCCCGGGTGAGCGCGATGCCCAGGGCGAACCGGCCGTTGGCGGTGCGCAGGCTCAAGCCCATGGCATCGAAGATGGCCGTGCCCTGCCGGGCGAGTTCGACCGCGCTCGACGTGCGCCCCATGTTCACGTGGATGCGGGACAGGTTGCACAGGGCGGCAGCCTCGCCGACCTGATTGCCGTCGGCATGGTAGTTGCTGATCGCCTCACGGAGGAACGTCTCCCCGTCGACGTGGCGGCCCTGGTAGAAGGCGATGATCCCGCGGTCGTTGGGCGCCCAGCAGCTGGGGATCGGGTCCCCCGAACCGTGCGCCAGCTTCATCGCGCTCTTCGCTTCCTCCTCGGCCTGAGCGAACCTTCCGGAGACGAGGTACACGGTGGACAGGGCGGCACGGGCCCGGGCTTCCGCGTGCCCGTCCGCCGCCGCCTGCGCGGCGTCGCGCAGCGAGATGGCCGTGATCTCGTACTGACGCGAGTTGGTCCCCGACTCCGCGAGATCCTTCGCCGCACAAAGGAGGTCGGTGGCCCGCCTCAGCATGCCGTGCGAGGCGCACTGATGTGCGCACGCCAGCAGGCAACCGGCCTCGGCGTAGAGCCAGTCCACCGCGGACGGCCGGTCCGGGAACACCAGCCCCTCGTACGTCGTGGGCTCCAGATGGTCGACCGACCGGTCCCCGGGCCGCTCGATCGCGTACACCCGGGCCGCCGTCGCCAGATAGAAGTCCAGCAGACGGGAGAGCGCCAGCTCCCTTTCCACCGGCGGCTGTTCGTCGCGCTCCGCGCAGGCACGCGCGTAGAGGCGCACCAGGTCGTGGTAGCGGTACCGCCCCGGTGCGGCCGACTCCAGCAGCGAGGTGTCGACGAGCGATTCCAGCAGGTCCTCGGCCTGGTGGAGTTCCAGGTTCAGTACGGCGGCGGCCCCGGCGAGCGAGATGTCCGGGCCGTCCGCGAGGCCGAGCAGCCGGAACGCCCGCTGCTGCTGTGGCTCGAGCTGGCCGTAGCCCAGCTCGAAGGTCGCCTTGACCGCGAGGTCGCCGGCCTGGAGCTCGTCCAGCCTTCGGCGCTCGTCCACGAGCTTGGCGGCCAGTACCGAGACCGTCCAGGTGCGGCGGGCGGCAAGACGGGAGGCGGCGATCCGGATGGCGAGCGGCAGGAATCCGCAGGCAGCCACCACATCCAGCGAGGCCTGGCGTTCGCCGGTGACGCGTTCCTCCCCGACGATCTTGGTGAAGAGCTGGAGTGCCTCCTCGGGCGACATCACGTCCAGATCGATCAGATGGGCCCCGGCCAGGTCCACCATCCTGGCCCGGCTGGTGACCAGGGCCGCCGAGCCCGTCGTGCCGGGGAGCAGCGGGCGGATCTGCGCCGCGTCCCTGGCGTTGTCCAGCAGCACCATGACCCGGCGGCCGTCCAGCGCGGAGCGGTAGAGCGCGGCGCGCTCGTCGAGCGAGTCGGGGATGGCCGAGTCGCTGGTGCCGAGGGCGCGCAGAAACGCGCCCAGCACGGTTTCCGGCTCGGCGGCGCGCCCTCCGGCGCCCTGCAGATCCACGTAGAGCTGTCCGTCCGGGAAGTGCGGGCGGGCCGTGTGCGCCACGTGCACGGCGAGGGTGGTCTTGCCGACACCGCCGATGCCGGCGAGCGCCGACACCGCCATCACGGACGCTTCGGCGCTGGTGAGCCGGTCGCTGAGTTCCTTGACGAAGGCGGCGCGACCGGTGAAGTCGGGCACTGTGGCGGGAAGTTGAGCGGGGCGCAGCGCGCCGGGGGCCGATGGCGCCGCCTCCTGGGCCGGCCGGGCGAGTTCGGTGTCCGCCCGGAGGATCCGCTGCTGGAGCCGGGACAGCTCCGGCCGTGGGTCCACGCCCAGTTCGTCGGCGAGCAGCCGGCGGGTGTCGGCGTACACCGCCAGGGCTTCCGCCTGCCGGCCGCTGCGGTACAGGGCGAGCATCAGCAGCTCGCGCAGCCGCTCACGCAGCGGATGGGCGGCGGTCAGGGCCGTCAGTTCGGACACGGCCTCCGCGTGCGCGCCGACCTCCAGGTCCATGTCCAGGCGCGACTCGACGAGTTGGAGCTTCCACTCCTCCAGGCGGGCGCGCTGGGTCTCGGCGTAGGGTCCCGGCACGTTGGCCAGCGGTTCGCCGTCCCACACACGCAGCGCTTCGTCGATCAGTTCACGAGCCCGCGCACGGTCCCCGGACGCGGCCGCCTTCTCCGCGCTCACGGCCAGCTGCTGGGCCAGGTTGACGTCGACCGTGTCGGAGCCGATCCGGATCGCGTAGCCGCCGGACTCGCTGACCAGGACGCCGGGGCCGAGAACCTTCCGCAGCCTGGAGGCGTAGGTGCGTACCGCGGCGAGTGCCTGCGAGGGGGACTCCTCGCCCCAGATCCCGTCGATCAGCTCACCGGCCGTCGCGGTCCGCCCGTCCCGCATCAGCAGCGCGGCCAGCAGGGCGCGTTGCTGGGGTGACCCGGAGGGCAGCGGCTCGCCGTCGCGCCAGGCGCGCACGGGTCCGAGAACGCTGAAACCCAGCCCCGTACCCCGGCCCTGCTGCGGAGCCCTCTGCTCCGGCACGCGCGGCCCGCTGTCACGGTCCATAGCTGCCTCTGCCCCCTGCCATGCCGGCCCTGCTGGTATCGCTCAAGTCGCTGAGCCCAGTTTGCCTTGTTCATGGCGAGTACGTCAGCTCTGGGTGGTCCCTCTGCACAAGCTCTTCGCGCGGGCAGGGCTCCCGGCCTGCGACTGAGGCGCCGTCAAAAAGCTTCCGCCCTGGCAAACATGGCGCTTTGTACGGAAACGGACCGGGTGTCCCTCCGGGGTTCGGACGGTCGGCGGCGCCGCAGTGCCGGGTCGAGCAGGCCGGTGGGGTGTCGTTCTTCCGGTGCGCGGCGCGGACGCCGCCACCTCTCACACACGGGAGCCCGCCGTCCGCCCTCACCGCCCCAGGAAGACCGGATTCGTGAGCGCCGCCAGCGCTCCCGGCAGCCCCGCCACCGTGGGCGCATGGCGGACCTCCGCCCGCACATACGCCGCGTAGGCGGGAGTCGTCCGCCACTCCATCACCCCGGACCCCGAGCCGGGCAGCGCGCTTGTGTACAGCGTGCCCTGGTCGGTGACGAACTGTGCGGTGCATCCGGGGGCCCCCGCGACCTCCAGACGGACCGTCACCGGGGTGTCCGCATCGACCCGCAGCCGCTCGCCGATTCCCGCATGCTGCGCCCGGCCGCCCGATACGCCGAAGCCGAGGGAGACGGCCGAGGACTCCGTGATGTAGGAGTGGCCCGCGCGGATGCCCGCCAGGATCGACTCGCGGCTCAGATCGTCGGCCAGCACCACGGTCTGCGGGGTGCCGATCCTGTCGGGGTCCCGGTGGGCGTCGCTGTTGCCCATGGCCGGGGTCCAGCCCTTCCCGCTGACCAGGGTGTTGTCCCAGTCCGCCACCGACACCTCGTCGTCCACCGTGTAGGGGCCGTTCCAGACCTCGACCGCGTCGGCATCGGCGAAGCCGAACTTCCAGTTGCAGCCGATGCAGGTGGCGTGCGGATGGGCGGGGACGACCAGGCCGCCCGCGCGGTGGATCTCCCGCGCGTAGTGGCCGAAGCGGTTGTCGCGGGCGCGGTAGCGCCAGTCCACCCAGGTGCCGTGGTCGGTGGCGATGCCGACCACGTGCCCGTTGCGGGTGGTGATCTCCTCACCGGTGAGGATCAGCAGGTCGTCGCCCCACAGTCCGTCCCAGGCGCTGTGCCCGGAGCTGGTGTTGTGCTCGCTGGTGTTGATGAAGTCGAGCCCGGCGGCCCGGGCCAGCGCCGCGATCTCGGCGGGGGTGCGCTTTCCGTCCGAGTGCACGGAGTGGATATGGCAGTCGCCCCGGTACCAGGCACGGCCGCGCCCTCTGGCCCGCTCGGGCGGGTAGACGGGCTCAGGTGTCGCCGGTGTCGCACCGAATTTCAGGGTGACGGTGACCGTGTACGGCAGGCCGTCGGGTGCGGTGGTGTAGGGGCCGAGCGCGATATGCCAGCGGCCGGCCCCGACCGGCCCGCGCACATAGCCGGGGGTCGCCTCGTCGGCGCGGATGAAGAACTCGCTGCGGGCGCCGCCCGACCAGCCGCGGAAGCCGTCCCCGCCGAGCGCGGTGCCCCGCTCGTCGAAGATGCCGATGTCCAGGGCGTTGCCCTGGGTTCCGGCAGGAACGGGCGGCTTCTCGTAGGTGTACGCGACGGCCAGCTCCCGCACCCCCGGCGGTACGTCCACCGGGAGATACACGTAGTCCGGTGCGCCGGGCGGGAGCGTGCCGTGCACGGTCTCGGTCCGGTCCTCGGGGGTTCCGCCTCCGGCCGGGGTGCCCTCGGCGTCCGCGAAGCTCACGCTTCCCAACGTAAGGGCGGTGGCGGCGCCTGTCACGAGCAGTCCTCGCCTGCCCATCTCTCCAGTGGTCATACCGACGGCTCCAGGGGTGTGTGGGGGTCCGTGGGGGACATGAACGGTGCGGTGGAGAACCCTGGTATTGAGCCGTGAACGCGGCGAGAAGGGAAGAGTGCGCGCAGATGGAGACCCGGCGGCGGCGCGGACACGCCCCCTCGGTTTCCCGCCGTCCACGGCATACCCTCGGGCGGCCACCAGAGCGACGGAGAGGGCTGACAGCATGCGGCTGAGCACCACGATCTTCCTGACCGACCGGACGGTCGCCCCTGTGCGCCTCGCACGGGAGCTGGAGCAGCGGGGCTTCGCCGGCCTCTATCTGCCCGAGCACACCCACATCCCGGTGGAGCGGACCACGCCGTACCCGGCCGGAGGTGAACTTCCCGAGGAGTACGGCAGGACGCTCGACCCCTTCGTGGCACTCGCCCAGGCGGCCGCTGTGACCGACACCCTGACCCTGGGCACCGGGATCACCCTCATCGCCCAGCACGACCCGATCGACCTGGCCAAGCAGATCGCCACTCTCGACCATCTGTCCGGCAGCCGCTTCACTCTGGGGCTGGGCTTCGGCTGGAACAAGGAGGAGGCAGCGGACCACGGCGTGGAGTGGGCGGAGCGGCGTGAACTCGGCTGGGAGCGGGTGTCGCTGATGCGGGCTCTCTGGGCGGCCGAACCGACCGCGTACGCGGGGGAGTTCGGCTCGGTGCGGGCCAGCCACGCTTATCCGAAGCCGAAGGGCGGCACGGTACGCACCCTGGTGGGCGGGGCCGCCGGGCCCAAGCTCTTCTCGCGCATCGCCGAGCATGCGGACGGCTGGCTGCCGATCGGCGGCCGAGGCCTGGGCGAGTCCATCCCGGCCCTGCGCCGGGTGTGGGAGGACGCGGGGCGTGATCCGGGGGAACTGCACATCGTGCCGTACGCCGTGCTGCCGGGAGCGGGAAAACTTGCGCACTTCGCGGAACTGGGCATCGAGGAGGTCGTGCTCCAGCTGCCACCGGCGGACGAGGCCACCGTGCTCAAGGTGCTCGACGACTACGCGCAGTACCTGAGCTGACGCCCTCGCGGACTGAACATGCCTCCCGTGCCGCCACCGTGCTCGGGTCCCGGGGCTCGGGACCCGAGCTCCGGGACCGGCAGACTCACTCTTTCGTGGGTACGCGGAGAGGGCCGGGCCCGGCGCTCGAGCTTCGGGATCCGAGTGTCGGGACCCGGGGGCCGGGACCCGAGCGCTCTTGGTCAACCGGGGGGTGAATGACGGGGGTTGAGAAAAACCGCCCGCCCTCCCCAGCCGTCCCGGCCAGGCAAGTATGACTAATCGTGACAGCTTGCGGCGCACTGTCACGCCTGCTTACGGTGCCCCCAACGAAACGACCCCGACACGGTGTTAGAGCACCAGGCCGGGGTCTCACCCCAAGATCGAAAAGAGCGATCTCGTGGCTACCGAGAACTTTAGCCCTGCCCTGAGCGCACCCGCGTCCACTCGCCCGTGCCCGGCCGCCCACCACCGTTACGGCAAACGATCCGCACCGGGTCAACACCCGTCGCGGTCGGACGACTTCATGCTGCTGCCCGAGCGGGAGCGTTACATCGCCGGATACGTCGACCACCTGCCCGACGGTGCGCCGATGGACATCAAGACGCTGGCCAGGAACATCCCCCTCTACGGACAGATGGCCGTCGGCAGCGCCCTCCGGGCACTCACCGTCGCCGGACACCTGCGGCACGCCCGCTGCCGGGTCGGCGAGAGCGAGAGCCGCTGGGTCACCCTCACGTACTGGTCCCGCACCGCCCGCGACAACGCGTGGTGGGACGTCTTCGCCGAAGCCGAGAACGGCCGGGCCGCCCGGGAAGCCGCCCCGGCCGAGACCGTGCCCCCATCGCCGTGGGCCCCCACGGACGCCCCCACCGAACAGACCGGCGCGGAGGCTCCCGTAGCCCCTCCCGAGCACTCACCCCGGCTCGCCCCGCCCGCTCCCGTGCTCACCGGACCTTCCGCACTACCGGACCTTCCGTACCGGGGCATCGAGCCCTGGGTTCGTCCACGGACGGATTCTCGCCCGCCTATCTCGCCCTGGCCCGACTCGGCCGGGTCGAACCCCGCCTCTGCCTCTCGGCCGTGGACTGCGGGGCACTGGAAGAGCTGGCAGCCGGGTGGCTGGACCGGGGGGTGACCACCGACTACCTGACCCACGCCCTCACCTCCGGCCTCCCCGTCCGGGTCGCCTCCCCGGCCGCCCTCGTACGCCGCCGCCTCCACGACAAGATCCCGCCCCGCCTGCCCACGGCCCCCGGCGCCGGCGTTCGCCGCCTGCTCGTGGAGTGCACCGAATGCGGCACACCCGGACCCTCCGAAGCCTTCCCCGACGGCCTTTGCCGCGACTGCCGTACCCTCGCTCCCGGCGCGGCCCCCGCCGGTCCCGCCCCGGCCGTCAGACCTGACGTCCACGCGCGGGTCGACGACCTGCGGGTTCTGCTGAAAGCCTCTTCGTGAGAGCCGAGTCGGGCGGCGTACGGCAGGGCGGCCATTCCGCCTGTACGTACCGGTGCAACACGTGTACGCGGCAGCGTGTGGTGCTGACCGCGCCGGATTCTGCTTGGTTCAAGAGCAGTTACAGCAGCGGTGAAGGCGGGCAGTGCGTAGAGGTCGCGGCCGGTGCCGGGGCTGTGCACATCCGGGATTCGAAGGAACCCGATGTCCCGATCCTTACTGTGGGGGCCCGTGGCGTGGGCGGGGTGCGTCGAGCCGGCCACGGGCCGGGCCGCCTGATTCTCGGAACGGCGTTTCGCGTGAAATGCCCCTGCCGGGTGCACGGTGTGAAGTTCCATAGGCCCCACGGGTGGTGTCCATCTCGACTGGGACACTGTCCCCATGGACACCCCACCCGAGCACATGAGCACCCGCACCGCAGCCGGATGGACCGTCGCGATCGCGGTCCTCGGAGCAGTCGCCGGCCTGGCCTGGGGCGGGCCGTTCCTTGCCGTCGCCTGCGCCATCTCCCTGGGAGGCGGCGCGGCCGTGGGCTCGGTCCTCTCCCGCCGCCACATGGTGGGAGCGATCCGGGAAGGCCGCAGGGAGGCCGCGGCGCTCGGGTACGCCGACGGAATCGGCGACATGGTGGTGCTGGGCGTATCCGCCTACCGGGTCGCCGTGTTTCCGCTGTCCGGCCCCGACGCGGTGGACCCCGCAGAGCGCACGGCCCGCCGGAAGGCCGCCTACCGGCTCACGGCTGCCGACGGGGTTCCCCACCGGATTCGTGAGGCAGCGGCTGCCGCTCTCGAAGCGATCGACGATGAGCGTGACCGCGACGCAGGGTTGGCCATCGCAGACCTCATGAAGACCGTCCAGGAACAGCGCCACACGTGACCGCCGCCCGGCCCGGACGGCAGCCGGCTTCCGCACGCGCCGCCAACGGTTCGAAGCCGTGACCGGCCCGGCCGGTGCGCCACCGGGGCGTGGCCCCTGCGGACGCAGCCCGGCCCCGCTCGTATGCTCGACGGCATGACTGATCCGCAGCTCGCGCAGGCCGAAGCACCCACCGCGAACGCGATGCGCCGCGCGCTCAGGCGGGCGCGCGACGGGGTTGCCGTCGACGCGGCGGAGGCGGCCGTACTGCTACAGGCGAGAGGCGACGACCTGCGCGATCTCGCGGCCTCGGCGGCCCGGGTGCGGGACGCCGGGCTGGAGGCGGCCGGGCGGCCGGGGGTCATCACCTACTCGCGCAAGGTGTTCATCCCGCTGACCAGGCTGTGCCGTGACAAGTGCCACTACTGCACCTTCGTCACCGTGCCCGGCAAGCTCAAGCGGGCCGGTCACGGGATGTTCCTGTCGCCCGACGAGGTGATCGAGATCGCCCGGCAGGGCGCGGCTATGGGCTGCAAGGAAGCGCTCTTCACCCTGGGCGACCGGCCGGAGGACCGATGGCCCGAGGCGCGTGAGTGGCTGGAGGCCGAGGGGTACGACGACACCCTCGCCTATGTGCGGGCCATGGCCATCCGGGTGCTGGAGGAGACCGGTCTGCTGCCGCACCTCAATCCGGGCGTGATGTCCTGGACCGACCTCCAGCGGCTCAAGCCGGTCGCCCCCTCGATGGGGATGATGCTGGAGACCACCGCGACCCGGCTGTGGAGCGAGCCGGGCGGCCCGCACCACGGCTCGCCGGACAAGGAACCGGCCGTCAGGCTGCGGGTCCTGGAGGACGCCGGCCGCTCCAACGTGCCGTTCACCACCGGGGTGCTGATCGGGATCGGGGAGTCGTACGAGGAGCGCGCCGACGCCTTCTTCGAGCTCCGCAGGACCGCCCGCTCCTACCACGGCATCCAGGAGATCATCGTCCAGAACTTCCGCGCCAAACCGGACACCGCGATGCGCGCGATGCCCGACGCGGAGCTGGAGGAGCTGGCGGCCGCCATCGCGGTGGCGCGCCACATCCTGGGGCCGTCCGCGCGCATCCAGGCCCCGCCGAACCTGGTGGACGCCGAGTACGCGCTGCTGATCGGCGCGGGCATCGACGACTGGGGTGGCGTATCGCCGCTGACCCCCGACCACGTCAACCCCGAGCGCCCCTGGCCGCACATCGACGAACTGGCCGAGCGGACCGCGTCGGCCGGCTTCGCACTGCGCGAACGGCTCACCATCTACCCGGAGTTCATCCAGCGAGGTGAGCCCTGGCTTGACCCCAGGCTGCTGCCGCACGTCCGGGCGCTCGCCGACCCGGAGACCGGACTGGCCCGCGAGGGTGTCATCCCCGCCGGGCTGCCCTGGCAGGAGCCCGACGAGGGCTTCACGGCTGCGGGCCGCACCGATCTGCACCGCACCATCGACACCGAGGGCCGCACGTCCGACCGCCGCGACGACTTCGACGAGGTGTACGGGGACTGGGAGGCGCTGCGCGAACAGGCGGCGCCCGGCATGGTGCCGTCGCGTATCGACACCGATGTGAAGCAGGCGCTGACCCAGGCCGCCGCCGACCCGACACTGCTCACCGACGACGAGGCGCTCGCCCTGCTGCACGCGGACGGTCCCGCGCTCGACGCGCTGACCCGGATCGCCGACGAACTGCGCCGTGACGTGGTCGGCGACGACGTCACCTACATCGTCACCAGGAACATCAACTTCACCAACGTCTGCTATACCGGCTGCCGCTTCTGCGCCTTCGCTCAGCGCCGCACCGACGCGGACGCGTACACCCTCTCCCTCGACCAGGTCGCCGACCGCGCGGCGCAGGCCTGGGACGTCGGCGCCGTCGAGGTCTGCATGCAGGGCGGCATCCACCCCGACCTGCCGGGCACCGCGTACTTCGACATCGCGCGGGCGGTGAAGGAACGCGTCCCCGGCATGCACGTGCACGCCTTCTCACCCATGGAAGTGGTCAACGGCGCCACCCGCACCGGGATGTCCATCCGCGAATGGCTCACCGCCGCCAAGGAGGCGGGCCTTGGCTCGCTCCCCGGCACTGCCGCGGAAATCCTGGACGACGAGGTCCGCTGGGTCCTCACCAAGGGAAAACTGCCGACCGCCACCTGGACCGAGGTCATCAGCACCGCCCACGAACTGGGTCTGCGTACTTCGTCCACGATGATGTACGGCCATGTCGACCAGCCCCGCCACTGGCTCGGCCACTTCCGTACCCTGGCCCGGATTCAGCAGACCGCGCTGGCCAAGGGGGTCGAGGGCTTCACGGAGTTCGTGACGCTGCCCTTCATCCACACCAACGCGCCCGTCTATCTGGCCGGCATCGCCCGGCCGGGACCCACGGCCCGCGACAACCGCGCGGTCACCGCGATGGCCAGGCTGCTGCTCCACCCCCATATCCCCAACATCCAGACCAGCTGGGTGAAACTGGGCACCGAGGGAGCGGCCGAGATGCTGCGCTCCGGGGCCAACGATCTGGGCGGAACGCTGATGGAGGAGACCATCTCCCGGATGGCGGGCTCGAGTTACGGCTCCTACCGCTCAGTGCAGGATCTGACCGCCATCGCGGAGCTGGCCGGGCGCCCCTCGCGGCCCCGCACCACGCTGTACGGGCCGGTGTCCGGCGAGCGGGTGAGGGCGGCCGCCGCGTCGGACGGGCATCTGCCGGAGCTGCTGCCGGTTCTGGAGGACTGACCGGGCCGCCGACGGGAAGCGGCTCGTTCACCCAGCGCGATCGCGCTCCAAGGGGTCGGCGGCCGTCGATTAGAGTGCTTCGTCATGAGCGCATCAGCCACTCCCCTGTGGGGCCGTGCCGAGCAGCAGGACTTCCGCAGCCGGGTCCGCGGCTGCCTGCTCGGCGGCGCACTGGGCGACGCGCTCGGTGCGGGTGTCGCCGGGCTCGGCCTGGACGCGATACGCGGCACCCACGGCGCCGAGGGGCTGACCGACTTCACCCCGGCCTACGGCAGACGCGGCGCGGTGACGACCGCCACCCAGCTCTCGCTGTTCACCGTTGACGGACTGATACGCGCGCAGGTCCGGCGGGACACGGGCGCCTGGCATCCGCCCACCGATGTCCACCGGGCCCATCTGCGCTGGGCTGCTACGCAGAGCGACTGGGGCCCCGACGAGCGCCGCAAGGACAACGGCTGGCTGGCCTGCGAGGAGTGGCTCTACAGCCGGCGCGATCCGTCGGTGAACTGTCTGCTCGGGTTCGGCGACGACGTGATGGGCACCCTGGAGCGCCCCAAGAACCCCACCGCGCGGGACGCGTCGGCCGTCAGCCGCTCGGCGCCCTTCGGGCTCCTCGTCGGCTGGGAGCCCGGCCTGGTCTTCCAGCTGGCCGTCGAATGCGCCGCACAGACCCATGGCCACCCCACCGGTTACCTCAGTGCGGGCGCCTTCGCGGTGATCGTGCACGGCCTGGCCCGCGGCGAGAGCCTCGATGCCGCGGTCCAGCACGCGCTCGCCCAGCTCGCTGCCCGGCCGGCCCACCAGCCGGTCACCGACGGCCTGCAGCACGCGCTCGGCGCCGTACGCCAGGGCATGCCGAACCCTGAGCGGGTGGAGACCATCGGTAACGGCGAGGTGGCCGAGGACGCGCTCGCCATCGGCGTGTACTGCGCACTGGTCGGCGAGGACGTACGCCACGGTCTGCGTCTGGCGGTGAACCACAGCGGCGCCTCGCAGGCGACCGGCGCGATCTGCGGCAGCCTGCTGGGCGCCCTGCACGGCGAGACCTCCCTGCCGCCCGCGTGGCTCGCGGAACTGGAAGGGCGCTCCACTGTTCTCGAGATCGCCGACGACTTCGCGATGGAGATGACCCAGGGCCCGGCTCTGCATGGGCCCGCGGTCAGCACCCCCGGCTGGCTGGCGCGTTACCCGAGGGGCTGACCCGGGACCCGGTTCTAAGGCCGATCGAGCGGGGCCCGGCCGCCGGCGTCGGGCTGGCCGTCGTGCGTGCGTACCTGCTCGATGAGGCGGTGCAGCAGGGCGCGGGCACCGGCGATCTCGTTCGGCGCGATGCCGGAGGTCAGTGTGCGATGAACGTCGTCGGCGCGGGCCGTGATCCTTTCCAGCGTGCGACGGCCGTCCGGTGTGAGGGCCAGGAGCGGCGAACCCCGGTGATCGGGGTTGGGCAGGAAGGCGGCCAGGTTCTCGCGGACGAGATCGTTGGCGACGCGTTGGACCCCCTGGCGGGTGATGCCGAGGCGGCGGGCTGCCTGGGCCACGGTCAGCGGGTTCTCGGAGACGGCACTCAGCAGCTGCCACCGGGCCTGCGTCTGCCCCTCGGTAGCGGCGATCGCCTCGCCGGACCTGCGCAGCAGTCCCGCCGCCTCGAACACGTCCGCCACCAGCAACGCCATCTCGTCCGGCATGCCACTCTCCTCAATTGACAACATGTTGCCAGTATGTGAACCTGCTGTCAGTATACGAGGCGGAAATCCCGTCCGGACACCTCCCCGGAGATGACCATGAACAGCGCAGTCACCCACCTTCAGGCGGCGTTGGGCCGTGCGGCCGCCATCCGTCCCGAGGTCGGCGGTTTCCCCTACCTCGCGGAGGTCCTGCGACAGGCCGGGGTCCACCGCTGCCTGATGGACGTTCCGGCGAACGCCATGCTCTACCTCACCGAAGCCGGGCCCGTCGCCGTCCAGAGCGAGCCCCTGATCGCAGGTACGGTCGGCGTCACGCCGTTCGACCGCGAGGCGCTCCTCACCGCACTCCGCGTCGACCAGGCGGGCGACAGCACGTTTCCGGAATTCGTCCAGGGCTGCTGGAGCGCCGGCGTCGTCCGGTACGACGTCGACCTCGAGGCGCGCGAGTGCGTCTACTACGGCGCCGACGGCGACAGTTACACCGAGTCGTACCCGCCCGTCGAGATCTGACGGGACGCACGAGCCGAGCCACTCCCGTGCGGGCACCGCGTCCCGGCGCTCGTGCCTGCCCGATGGCGGGCGAGGAAGAGAGGCGCCTGTGGGAATGCGGCGTCAGGTCGCTGGACGCGCTCAGGGCTCAGGCTGCGCCAGGTCTCGGTGAGTGCCGGGCGCTGGAACTGGGTGATCCTGCCGGGCGGCCCCGGCCTGGGGTCCGAATCCGTCACCGGACCGGCCGGGGCGGCCGGGGCGCCGGGCACGGTGTGGCCGAAGGGGCGGCCCGCCCCCGAAGGGGCGGGCCGCTCCCGGTGATGGCGACAGTGGTGTCAGCCGCCTGCGCCTTCGTGGCCCAGTACCTTCTCGTCCCCGGGGGAGGCGGGAGCGGGCACCGCCGCGCCCGCGGCGGCGTCGGGTCCCTCGCCCGGTCCCTCGCCATCCGAGTTGATCTTCTCGATGATCGCGTCGCGCTCCGGAGTGTCCTCGGGCTTGACGAAGCCGATGAGGATGTAGAGCACCAGCGAGATCGCGAGCGGCAGCGAGACCTGCCACTGGAGTGCGACACCGGTGTTGGCCGAACCGTCCAGATGGTAGTTGGTGAAGAAGAACGCGAGCAGCCCGGCGGCCCAGCTGACCAGCGCCGCTGTCGGTCCGGACTGCCGGAACCGGCGCAGCAGACCCAGCATGAACGGGATGGCGATGGGCCCCATCAGACCGGCCACCCACTTGATGACGACCGTGATGATGTCCTTGAACGCCGGCGAGTTGATCTGTGTGGCCAGCGCCATGGACAGCGCGAGGAACGAGAGCGTCGAGATCCGGGCGGCCAGCAGGCCGGTGCGGCTGTTCCAGTCGCGTGCCGCCTTGGAGAGCACCGGGGCGATGTCCCGGGTGAAGACCGCGGAGATCGCGTTGGCGTCCGACGAGCACATGGCCATCGTGTGCGAGAAGAAGCCGACGACGATCAGACCCAGCAGACCATGCGGCAGCAGCGACTCGGTCATCAGGGCGTAGGAGTCCGAGGCATCCGGCTTCTGGGCGTGCACCAGCAGCGGAGCGCACCACATCGGGAAGAACAGGACCGTGGGCCAGACAAGCCACAGCACCGCGGAGAGCCGTGCCGAACGGACCGCGGAGCGTGCGGAGTCGGTGGCCATGTACCGCTGGGCCTGGTTCCACATGCCGCCGTTGTACTCGAAGGTCTTGATGAAGAGATACGCCAGCAGGAAGGTCACCGTGTACGGGCCGGCCGTCGGGTCGGAGTGCCCTTCGGGCAGCTTGTCCCAGATGGTCCACAGCGCGCTGAAGCCGCCCAGCTTGCCCATCGCCGCGATCAGCATGGCGATACCGGCGATCAGCTGGATGATGAACTGCCCCAGCTCGGTGAGCGCGTCGGCCCACAGCCCGCCGACCGTGCAGTAGACGGCGGTGATGGCGCCGGTGATGAGGATGCCCTGGGTGAGGGTGGCACCGGTGAAGACGGAGAGCAGGGTGGCGATGGCGGCCCACTTGGCACCGACGTCCACGATCTTCAGCAGCAGTCCGGACCAGGCCAGCGCCTGCTGGGTCGGGAGGTTGTAGCGGTCCTTCAGGTATTCGAGCGGTGACGAGACGTGCAGCCGGGAGCGCATCCGGTTGAGCCGGGGCGCGAAGAGCTTCGCGCCGATGCCGATGCCGATGGCGATCGGCAGCGACCAGGTGACGAAGGACGTCAGGCCGTACTGGTACGAAATGCCCGCGTAGCCGGTGAACATCACCGCGCTGTAGCCGGACATGTGGTGTGAGATGCCCGAGAGCCACCACGGCATTCTGCCGCCGGCGGTGAAGAAGTCGCTCACGTTGTCGACGCGTTTGTGCGACCAGAGACCGATCGCGATCATGACGCCGAAATAGCCGATGAGCACGGCCCAGTCGAGACTGTTCATGTGCCCCCTCCAGGGGTCCGCCGGTACGAGCTCACCCAGGTGACTGTTCGCCTTGATGAACATGGAGCGCTTCGCCAGTACGTCGAACGGGCGGCGCCCCCGTGCGGGACAGGGGACTTCACGGATTGAACCCTCTGCCCGGAGGGTCGGTCAAGGGTTTCTCGGGTCACAAATATGAACGCAGATCAGTAAGGCGAACGATTTTGCATTCTCTTGACCATCGAGGCGGTTGCTCCGTAGTGACGGGGGCCACACGATGAGCGAGCACTTCGCCATACGCAGCCAGACAGAACGGCCGCACGGGATGCGGGTCCCGTGCGGCCGAGGTCAAGGAGGGGTCCAACTGCTCTGCTCGGTACGTCACTTCGCGTCCGGGTCGCTCGGCCCGTGGGTGCGCGGTGCCCCGCGTGGGCGCGTATCTGCGCCATATCGCGTGCGATGACCCCTGCGCCGGCCGGCGCCCCGGCACGGCCGAGCCCCCTCGGCCGGGACGGCGATCCAGTCGAGAGGGCCCTTGTCTGCGGTGCTGCGGTGTGACGGATGGCGCTGGGGCGGTGATGTCCAGGATGCTCCCTGCGCGGAAAGCGGGATCAGTCGAGGGTGAAGACGCCCTGACCCACTTCATTCACGAAGGTGTTCCACGACGTGGGAACAAAGGTGATCGACGGACCCCCGGTGACCTTGGAGTCCCGTACGGCGATCGACTGCTCGATCGGTGACTTGACCTCGACGCATGCACCGTTTCCCGTGGAATACGAAGACTTCGTCCAGGCCTTGGTGGCACCTTGCTGAATAGCCATGTTCGCTCCGGTAAGCAGTGGTCGTGTGCGCCAACGTTCTTGATGGCGTGATCGACGCTACTCGTGAACTCCCGGGCTTGAGCGGGCCGTTCACTCGACCGGATGGCATATTCCAAGTGGTCTTCCGCTGCGGGGCGGGTGAGGTGTACCGTGCCGACCCTGTCTAAATAAAACGGACATACGGGGTGATTCAGCGCGCGTAGTCCTTGGCGATCTCCATGATGAACTGCCGCGTCTGCTCCACGTTGAGTGCCTGCGCCCGCAAGTGCTCGTACATCACGCTGTACTTCTGCACATCGTGCGCCTTCTCCAGATAGAGATCGCTGGTGACGCCCTCGATGTAGACCACGCTGGAGTCCGCCGCGTCGGGAAATTCCAGAATGGCGTACTGGCCGTTGATCCCGGGGTGGGCCCCCATGGTGAACGGCAGTACCTGCACGGTGACATGCGGAAGCCTGGAGAGTTCCACCAGGTGTTCCAGCTGCTGGATCATCAGCTGCCGGTCGCCGATCACCCGGCGCAGCGCGGACTCGTCGATCACCACCCAGAGCCGTAGCGGGTTCTCGGCCGCACTGATGCGCTCCTGGCGGCGCAGGCGTACCTGTACGCGCTTCTCGATGTCCGAGACGGCAGTCTCGGGCAGGGCGCCCGCGATCAGCGCCTCTGCGTACTGACGGGTCTGCAGCAGGCCGGGGACGACCTGGGGGTCGTAGACCCGAAGACTCGCCGCGTCCGTCTCCAGGCCGATGTAGACGCTGTACGGAATATCGCCGAACGCGTGCCACCAGCCCTGCTGGCGGGAGTCCTTCGCCATCTGCATCAGCGAGTCGACGATCCGGTGGTCCTCGACCTCGTACACCCCGCAGAGATCACGGACATCACGCTGACTGATGGAACGGCGGCCGTTCTCCAGGCGGCTGATCTTCGACTGGGAGACCAGCAGACGCTCCGCCACCTCCTCGGCCGTCATTCCTTTGAGCTCACGAAGCCTGCGGAGCTCCTGGCCCAGCCGGCGTCGCCTGACGGTGGGATTGACGTTGGACGCCACGGGAACTGCACCTCCGGCTTTCTGGCTTGCTTTCTGCCTTGGTGCTCAGCAGATTGCCATCAATGCAACGCACTGCGCTGGGAAATGGCCAGAGAGTGAGCGCGCGGGGCCGGCGTATGCCGGCCCCGCGCGCTGGTGTTGCGGCTCCCGAACCGGGTCTGTGGGGACGTCGGTGCGGCGGTCTGGTGGTGCGTGGTGTCGCGGATCCGTGCCCAGTCGTGTGCGAGTGGGCTCAGTGTGCCGCCACACGGGCCATGGACCCGTGCTGCGACTGCATCGGAACACTGCTGCCCGGTGCGGGTGCTGCTCGTCGCGGCTGTGCGCCCGCGCCGTTCTGGACGTCCATCACGGCGTGTGCCACGAGGCCGCCCATGGGGTCGTGCCTGATCAGGTCCCGGAGACGGGAGCGCGATGAACGCCCCTCGTTGCCGGGGTAGAGATGCTTGCCGAGCCCCACTGCGTGAGCGAGCGCGGCGAGCGCCGCGGTCCGCGGGTCCGGAGGTACACCGGTGCGGATCGCACTGTCCAGCCGGGACCTGATGTCCCTGCTGATTGCCGTCTCCGTCGCCTGGTAGCGAGTCGTCGGCAGTACTCCGCACATCTGGCCCGCCACGGCATGCACCATGCCGCACCGCTCCAGATGAGCGAGATAAATCTGGCGCAGCCCCAGTCGGGGCCCGCCGATCCAGTGGACTGCCCGTACCGGGCTGCCGCGCCTGCGCAGCAGTTCCAGTGCGGAGTCCAGTGTCGGATCTCCTGTCGGCCGTGCCATCACCACGGCGATACGATCCCCGTCCGGGGCTATCCGTCCTGCCAGGGCCAGCTCTACTAGCTGTGCTCCGGCCAGGCCGAGGTCGAGCGACTGCGGCTGCGCTGTGGTACCCGTGGTCGGGTCCAGAGCGAGCAGTAGAAGCTCTTCCGGAATCGTTCTGCGGCTCCTGCCCATCCATGCCTCCCCGCGTGGATGAATGACAGGGTGACCCCTCTCACATTGGTCTGTCGAGAGTGCCTGGGTGATTCGTACGGGAATCGATATGTATGTCGTTCTCGTCCGGTGCGGCGGTTAAGCGCCCACACAGGACACTGGTAGATGGTTCGGACAGGCGGGATTTCCCGCGCGGCGTATCCAGGAGGCATCGGTGGCGGGCGAGTCCCCCGACAAGTCGGAGCAGCGGAAGTCGTCGGGGGCGACTCCGGGCACGAGCGATCCGCGGCTTGCGGTCTTCCAGGCGGTCCCTGATCCGGACGCGGGTTCGGTGTCCGGGTCGCAGTCCGGTGATGCGCGGCTGCGGGCCGCGGTGGCGGCCTGGGTCGCCGGCGCGGACTCCCCGTCCGGCGAGGACGAGGCGGTCCGGGAGGTGCCCGCGACCCGGGTGCTGCCCCAGGCGTCGGCTCCGGACGAAGGCGCTGACGCACCGTCCGGCGAGGACGGCTCCCCCGCGGAGGGCGAGGGTGCCGGGGGAGGGAGCACTGCCGCCGGCGGTCCTGGCGAGGAGCCCGGAGAGACGCCGGACGCGGACGGTGAGCCCGAAGACCCGGAACCGGCCGGCGCCGTGGCCTCCGCCGATGCCGTGGACGACGGCGGAACGGATGACCCGGCGGGCAACGAGACGGACGGCGAGGCGGGCGACGGAACCGCTGACGAGGCAGCCGCTGGGAGCGCCTCGGGGGGTGCGTCCGCAGAGGACGGGGCTCCCGGTGCTTCCGACGGCCCGGAGGCCCGTACAGAGGCTCCCACCGGCTCGGACGCCGCCCCGAAGGCCGACGCCGACGACGCGTCCGACGCGCCCGCGCCCGTTTCTGACGGAGACGCGGCGGATGCCCCGGCTCGCGCCGACGATGCGGACGGCGCGGAAGCGGAGCCGGACGCCGCCGAACTCGCCGCAGGCGATGGTGCGGAAGGCGCGGACGGGGCCGACGCCGACGCCGACGCCGACGCCGACGCGGACGCTGACGCGGACGCCGGAGCCGGAGCCGAAGTCGGCTCCGACGAACCCCAGGGTTCCGGCGCGGATGCCGTACCCGATGCGGAGCCCGGACGGGACACCGAGCCGGACGCCGAGCCGGCGGCCGGCCCCGACGCGGCGCGCGGCTCCGATGCGGAGCCCGACGCCGACGACGCCGGTGCCGAATCGGCCCGTGACGAGGACGAGTCAGCCGACAGGCCCGCGCCGGACACCGGTGCGGCGGCCGGCGGCAGCACCACGCCCGACAGCGACGGCGACAGCGGCAGTGACAGCGACGACGGTGACGGCGCCGATTCCGTAGCAGATGCAACGGCAATGGAGGGGGCCCCGGGTGCCACCGCTGTCGACCAGCCAACCGGCGTCTTCCGGATGCCCAAGAAGCCGCTGATCGACCAGCCCACCACCGCGCTGAAGCGCAGCACCTTCGTCCCGCTGCGCCCCGACGACGTGCCGGCCGAGCGGAAGAAGCCCGCGGCCCCCTCCCCGGAGCCGGCGCAGCCCCAAGCCCCGGCGGCCAAGGCCACCGGGACCGTTCCCGCGCAGCCCGACATCGTGGAGCGGACCCGGCAGCAGCCGCTGCCGCCCAAACCGCCGCTCGACCTGCTGGCCGAGCTGACCAACACGCCGCCGCCGCCGCAGACCCCCGTGCGCACAGTGGTGCGCCGGTTCAAGATCTGGACGCCGCTGGTGCTGCTGCTGGCGGTCGTCTTCGCTATCGCGCAGGCCGTACGGCCGCTGCCGTCCCCGACGCTCGGGCTCACCGCCGCGCCCACGTACACCTTCAAGGGCGGTGCGCTGAACCTGCCGTGGCCCGACGAGGGGCAGTCAGCCGTGGAGGTCGACGGGGTCGGCAGCCTCGGCACACACGGGAACGTGAAGCCCTCGCCGACCGCGAGCATGGCCAAGGTGATGACGGCGTACGTGGTGCTCCACGACCACCCCCTCACCGGCAAGCAGACCGGACCGAGGATCACCGTCGACAAGACGGCGGGGGACGAGGCCAACTCCGCCGACGAGTCGACGGCGCCGATCAAGGAGGGGCAGAAGTACACCGAGAAGCAGATGCTCGAACTGCTGATGATCCCCTCCGGCAACAACGCGGCCCGGCTGCTGTCCCGCTGGGACGGACCGACCAAGGACTTCGTCAAGAAGATGAATGACGCGGCGGCCGGACTCGGCATGAAGAACACGACCTACACCGATCCCAGCGGTCTCACCGCGACCACCGTGAGCACCGCCACCGACCAGCTGAAGCTGGCCAAGGCGGTCATGCGCAACGACGTGTTCCGGGAGATCGTCAACACCCCGCAGATCGACGTCCCGGGTATCCCGAACACGATCTACAACAACAACAAGCTGCTGCTCCGGCCGGGTGTGAGCGGCGTCAAGACCGGTTCGTCCACGCCGGCCGGCGGGAATCTGCTCTGGGCCGCCGACACCGTCGTCGACGGCACGTCGCGCCGGATCGTCGGTGTGGTGATGGGCCAGACGACCGGCACCACCCTCGACTCCAAGCTGCAGCGCGCCATGGACAACAGCTACAAGCTGATCCAGGCCGCCCAGCAGGACGTCACATCGGCCACCGTCGTGAAAAAGGGCGAGGTCGTCGGCTATGTGGACGACGGGCTCGGCGGGAAGACCCCGGTGGTCGCCACCAAGAACCTCAAGGCGATCGGCTGGCCGGGCCTGAAGGCCGAACTCAGCATCGGTGACGCGGGCAGCGCGGTGCCGCACTCCGCGAAGGCCGGCACGGTGGTGGGCGAAGTGACCGTGGGCTCCGGCCCGGGCAAGGTGACCGCGCCCGTCGCTCTCCAGAAGGACCTGGCGGAGCCGGGATTCGGGGCCAAGCTCACCCGGGTGGGCTAGGGGCGCCGTTCGGCCGCCGCCCCGCGTGGACGGGTGGTACGCCCCCACGCGGGCGGCGGCGGCGACCCATTTCGTGCGTGTTAACGTCGCTGGGCAACTCCGGGCGCAGGGACGGCGTCCTGCCTCCCAGGAGAGCGAGTCTTGGTGACCACTGCAGAGCCGACGCGTGAAGAAGACAGGAGCGGCCCCCGCGCCGGGGGCCGCATAGACCTGCCGTCGGACGACCGCCCGCCCGTCCGCCCAGGGGCTGCGGCTGGCTGGGCATGGGCGAAACGGCACCCCGTCACCTCCGCGACCGCCGTTGCCGCCGTGGCGCACATCGTCTGGTTCTGCTTCTTCGCCAACAGCGGCGGCGACCTGGCCGCGCAGGACGCCTGGACGGAGTTCGTCGGCCGGCATCCGGCCTCCGCCTACAACCTCGCCTGGTACGGCGGCACACACCCCGTCTCGTACAGCGTGGTGTCGCCGTATCTGATGTCGGTGCTCGGCGTCCGGACCACGATGATGATGGCCGGTACGGTCTCGGCCGCGCTGACCGCGCTGATCCTGGTCCGGGTGCGCGCCGTCCGTAATCCGCTGGCCTGCGCGCTCGCCGCGGACTTCGCGTTCCTCTGCAACGCGCTGTCCGGCCGGGTGACGTTCGGCCTGGGGACGGTGTTCGCGCTGGGCGCGGTCGCCGCGGTGTTCTGCTGGCCCCGGAAGTGGCGCGAGCGGCGCTGGGCCAAGGCTGCGGTCGCCGCCCCGCTCGCCGGTCTGGCGACCGCGAGCAGCCCGGTGGCCGGGCTCTTCCTCGGGGTGATCGCCACCGCGCTCTTCCTCAACAAGCGGCGCCCCGGGGCGTATGCGCTGGGGCTCCCGCCGGCAGTCGTGGTCGCGCTCTCCGCCTGGCTCTTCCCCTTCTCCGGCACCCAGCCGATGTCGGTGGCCACGACCTCACTGCCGTTGCTGTACGGCGTATTCGTCCTGCTCCTGGTCCCCAAGGACTGGCGGACCGTCCGTACCGCCGCGCTGGTCTACTCCGTCGGCGTCCTGCTGACCTGGCTGGTCAACTCGCAGATCGGCTCGAACGTCTCCCGCCTGCCGATGCTCTTCGCCGGGGTGCTGCTGCTGGCGGCACTCCCGTACACGGTGCCGCGCTCGCGCAAGTGGTACGCCCTGGTGATCGTTTTCATCGGCCTCAACACCTGGATCGGCGTCAAGAGCGTCGACGACGTGGTGCGCACCGCTCCCGCCGCCTCCTGGACCCGCGAACTCGCCCCGCTGGTGAACGAGCTGGAACAGGTCGGTGCGGAGAAGGGCAGGGTCGAGGTCGTACCGGCCAGCAGCCACCGGGAGGCATCGGCCCTGGCCCCGTATGTGAACCTCGCGCGCGGCTGGCTCCGCCAGGCCGACATGGAGCGCAACCCGATCTTCTACGACGACACCCTGGACGCCGACAACTACCGGACCTGGCTCGGCCGCTGGGCCGTGCGGTACGTCGTGCTGCCGACCGGTACGCCGGACTCGTCGGGCGGCACCCAGGAGGAGAAGCTGATCCAGGACGGACAGCCGTATCTGAAGCGGATCTGGGGCGACGCCAACTGGCAGCTCTTCGCGGTCGACGCCCCCACCCCGATGGCCGAACCGCCGGCAACGGTGGAACGCGCCGAAGAGGGCGAGCTGACCATCAGGCTGAAGGCGTCGGGCCGGGTGCTGATCCGTATCCCGTACTCGCCCTGGCTCGCCCTGGTGGACGGCGAAGGCAGGAGCCTGCCGCGTCCGCAGGAGACGGAAGCGTCCCGGGCACGGGAGGACGGGCAGCCGAGGACCTTCGCCAACGTTCACGGCTGCCTGGTCAAGATGGAGAAGGACGCGGACGGCGACGAGTGGACGGAGCTCGTCGCCCCGCGGGCCGGCGTCTACCATCTGGCGTCGCCCTACCACCTGCCGCGCGGTACGCCGTGCCCGGCGGAACTTCAGGACACGGTTCCGGCGGGCGGCTGACAAGGGGCCGCCGGCGGGACGGGGCCGGGCGGCCCGCCGGACAGTCAGCCGGAGCCGGAGCCGGAGCCGTCGGTCCGGTCGTTCAGCCACTTCCGGCCGACGGCGACATGGGCGAGAGCCCGGGGCGAGTCGCGCAGCAGCTCCGAAAGGGCTGCCAGCACCGTTTCGAGGCAGTCCGGCCGCGAGGAGCGGGCGGCGAGGAACTCCCGGAGAAATCCGAGGCAGCCGGTGAGGACGCGTGAGTCGTCGACGAAGACCCCGGCGGCGAGGGAGTCCGTCAGGTAGCCCACCTGCTCGACGACATCCTCGAACCGCGGATCGGAGGGGTCGTCGTCGTGGACGGGCAGCCGCAGCCGCTCCAGCACACCCCGTAGCAGCTCGGGGCGCTGCTGCGTGAGCCACGCGTACGCCTCGGTGGAAGGGTGGTCCGGCGTCGGACCGCTCGCCGGGACCGGCGGCCACTGGCTGCGCAGCACATCCACGGCGGCCCGGGCACCGGGTGCGTACAGGTCCGCGCCCAGGGTGTACGCCCAGACACCGCCCGGGCCGAAGCCGGGCCCGCCGGCCAGGACCGGGACATCGGCCGTCCGGCATGCCTCGAACAACCGGCTGGCCGACGGCAGCCGGACCGGCAGGGTGCACGACAGGGCGGCCAGATCCGGACCGTTCGCGTGCAGATCGGCGATCAGCCGGGCCGGCCGGACATGACCGCCGAGGAACCGCACACGGAAACCGTGCAGCCGCAGGACCTCCGAGAGGATGCGCGGGGCCAGCGTGTGCCACTCACCGTCGCTGCAGGCGACCACGATGTCGCCCCCGGTCGCGGCGTCCTCCGGCGGACGGGCAGCCGTGGCGACGGCGTCGACCACCTGCTGGCTGATGTGGGTGGCGGCGTGTTCCCTGGCCACCGTCCATTCACCGGCCGCCCACCGGGACCCCACCGTGACCTGCGCGGGGGCGACCAGATCGAGCAGCACCTCCTCCGCGCCCGTGCCCTCCTCCAGCAGGCGCACGCCCAGCGCGACGGCGCCCTTGGCGTCCGCCCGGGTCAGGTACTGGTCGAACGCGGTCCGCGCCTCGTCGGTGATCTTCGTTCCGGCACCGCTCATCGGACTTCCCTCCCGCCGTCGCGGACCGGCGCCTGGACCGCCAGTACGGTGATGTCGTCGTGGCCACGGCCCCCGAGCCACCCCGTGGTGAGAAGCTCCACCCGTTCGGTCACCGCCCCGGCCGGCATCCCGCGGCAGGTGGCCAGGTCGCGGACGAGCCGCTCATCTCCGTACATCGTGTTCCCGGCCGGGCCGCCGCGCGCCTCGGTCACTCCGTCGCTGTAGAGCAGCATCAGTTCACCCGGCTCGAGACGGAACTCCGTCAGACCGAATTCCGCTTCCGGCAGGATGCCGACCAGGGTGCCCTCGACCGGCACGGTCTCCACGCGGCCGTCGCCGCGCAGCACCAGCGGCGGGAGGTGGCCGCCGCCCGCCGCCCGAACGGTCAGGCCCCCGCCCGGAGCCGGCAGGACCGAACCGGTCAGCAGTGTCGTGAAGCGGCTCGCGCTGGTGAGCAGAGCCCGGTTGAGCAGGCCCAGGGTCCGCAGCGGATCGGACTCCACGAGAGCCAGGGTCCGCAGGCTCTGCCGCACCTGGCCGGCCAGCAGCGCCGCTTCCGCGCCCTTGCCGCACACATCCCCGAAGAAGAACGTCACACCCCCGTCCCGCTCCGCGGCGACGTGGTAGAAGTCGCCGCTCATGCGCAGGGCCTCGGCGGCAGGACGGTAGGCAGCTCCGAGCACGATGCCATCGACGTCGGGCAGCGGGGCGGGGGCCAGGTCCTCCTGGACGACGGCGGTGGTGCGGGCCTGCTGCGAGTACAGGGCGGAAGCGCCGATCGCGGGCCCGGCCTTCGCGGCCAGCTGTTCGCCGAGCTCGATGTCCGCCTCGTCGAAGCCCTGCCGGCCCGGTCCTCGTACCAGGACGAGCACCCCGACGGGAACTCCGTTTCCGGAGAGCGGGATCACCAGCCCCTCGCAGTCCGGACCCTGCGGCAGCAGGGCTGCCACATCTCCCAGCTCGCCGAGAGCACGGACAACCGGCCGGCGTTGCCGGCCTCCCAGCGCGTCCGCGACCCACGGAGCGCCCTGCAGTGCCGCGACCGGCATCTCCCCCGAATCGGCCCCCGCACCCTGCCCGGCCCGGTGCCAGGTGGCCCGGTGCCCCGGCACGGGCAGTACGGCCACCGCCGCATCCGCCAGCACCGGAAGCGGTGCCTGCACCAGGGCGCGCACCGTGCGGCCGTGGTGCAGCGAGCTGCTCAGCCGTACGCCGGCCTGCTCGAGGAAGTCGGAGCGGCCCCGTCCGGCAGGCGGCGGCTGCTCATCCCGCCGGACAGGGCTGTCGCGGCGTACCAGCCAGACGGCATAGCCGTTCCACCGGCGTCTGTGTCCGGACAGTCTGCGGCCGGCGACCACGCATGCGAACCGTTCCGCGCCCCGAGCCGCCGCCGACGCCATGGGCTCAACCAGCGGCCCTCCCGTGCGCAGCTGTGGGAACACCGCTGCCGCGGGACCGTTGAACCCGTGCACCACACCCGACTCGTCGCACATCACCACCGCCTGATCCACCAGATCGAGCAGCCCGTGCGGCCCTTCGGCGCTGGACCACTGTGCCGCGCCCGC